>CAZVSA010000086.1:641-13807 GCA_964629955.1 uncultured Luteolibacter sp. | reverse complement strand
ATCCCGGCCCTTCCGCTTTCTCCGCCAAATACAGCCCCACCCGCCGCGGAGAGAGTCACGGCGCGCCCGGCGGTCTCGCCCTACCTGCCGGAACTTCTGGCAGAATGCCCGCGCCACGTGGACCGGGCATTCTGCCCGGATTCCCCATTGCAGGGCAAACTACGAAGCTCCCCGTAGATCTCCCTGCGATCGAACCATCTTCCGCCCTCAACGCCCTTCCATCGCCTGGATTCCAAATATGATTTCCAGATCTTCGAATCGCGGGGACCGGTGGTTGAATTCCGGATACGATTGGCTGAGCCAGTCCATCCGCTGCGAGCGCTTTTTCAGCTCGTGAAAAAACATCGTCAAATGCGCGGGAGGCGAACCATCCGGATAGCGGGCGGCCATTTCTTCAAGGGCTTCGGCTGTTTTGACGATCCCCTCGGCCTGAATCAGACTGCTGACGGTATCCCTCACGACCTGGGGCGAGTGCTGCCGCGGCACCGCTTCCAGCCAGGCAAGAGCAAGTTCCGCATCCCTCGCGGTCGCACCCCGGAGGACGGACGCCCAGAATTCCGGGGGTTGTGCGTCTTCGGGCTGGTTCCGCAGCCACTCGAACGCGCCGTCCGGGTCCACCGTCGCCCAGCCGAGCAGCACCTCCCTCCGGTTGAAAGTATGTTCGTTCTGCGCGTTGTGGGTGAAATATTCCATGGCCTCCGGTCCAGCCACTTCCCCCACGCGGTTCATGAACAAAGACCACTCCGTCTCGTGAATCCTCCCCTCTTCCAACGTCTGGCGGATGTATTCCTTCCAAAGGACCATCCAGTTTTCCTCCGTGGTCCGGTCCAGAATTTGCATCACCCGCTGATAGCGTTCGGTGCGCGAGGGTGCGGACAAGGCGTGGTTCGCGATGTTGCGCAATTCCTGTTCGTCGCGGACGGAGTGAAGCGCGTTCCGCTCCCGGCCGGAGCGGCCTCCCCCATCGCGGGCCTGACGGCGGGAAGAATCCGCACCCGCTTCCACATCGCCGGGAGAATCCCCGTTTCCGGAGCGCTGGACGACACCAATCGCAGCCACGATCAAAATGGCGATCACCCACACGATCCTCTCCAAGCTCCTTGTCATTAACATGGTCTGCGGAAAACCCCGATCCGTGTCAAGATTTCGACCTTGTGGACGCGGGGCCATTCCTTTTTGGGAAAGCCGCGTGAGATCGGCGGAGGCTTCGCCCGCTTTGGGAATTTGGTGGAAATAAATGCAATTTATTTGCTTTTGAATTTTTGATGTGAAAATCTGTCTTCACCGTCGGCTGCGGAGGAACGACTTCGGTTGCGGCGGTTCGTGGGAATCAACCTCTTCAAATCCATGCTCTCACCTTTTTCCAGGAACAGCGGCCGATGACACTCGTGGAACTTTCGAAATCGGAAAATCTCGCCACGGTGTGCGACAAGGTGACGGTGTTCCGGCTGCTCCAACGCCTGATCGAGAGACGTTTTGCCCGCCGTCTCGGGTTTCAGGCCCGCGGTGCGTACTTTGAGCTGCTTCACCCGGAACGTCGCAATGATTGCCTGATCTGCACGGGATGCGGCTCCATCGAGCCTTTGGAGGTTCCGCCGGTGATTCAGGAGGTCGAATCGGAGATTCTGCGAAAGGGATTCCAGTCGGTTTATCACGAATTGGAATTTTTCGGGATCTGCCCCAAATGCGCGTGATGCGCCGCCCTCCCTTTTGTCATGAACCATCTTATCGACAACCAGGCAGGAGACCGGGCGGGCGCGCGGTTGAACGGTTGGCTGCGCGATCTGGCCTGTGGTCTGAAGCAGCAGATGTACTTCTGGGGCCGCGATGTGTTGCATCCGTCCGGCAACCTTCTGATCCGGCAGGGATTTTCCAAACGTCCCTCCGCGGGACTGCAGAGCACAAGCTGCTACGCTTTGGAAAGAGCCGGCGGGACGATCGAGCTGCATGGCGCCTGTGCGGGATGGTATTCCGGCAGCAGCGGCAGGGAGGGCTTCGTGTACATCCGGCCGAAGGGAAAATGTGTTGTGTGGAAGGGAGGCGGGGCTCCGGTTCCCGGCGAGTGGCCGCAGGAATGGATCGAACCGATCCGGGACGCTCCGCCGGATGCGTGCCGCCGGTTCCTCGATTGGTGGCTGGAATCGGAGGCATGGGTGAAACGGTTCGCAGGGGAACATTATCGCACCGAATGCCATCGTGCCCACAAGCGCCTGCCGAAATCCAAAGCGTGGCTTTCTCCGGCTGCGGCCGGCGCCTGGCTGGAGGCATCCCGGCAGGACCCTTCCAACCTTGTCCGGTCGAAGTCTTTCATGTCACGCAACGGCGGAGGTGGATGACTTCGTTCCGCTCGTTCAGAAAAGCCGAACATGGATGCGGAAATTAGAGCATTTTATAATGATGTATCCGTTTGAAATCGGGCGGATGGGGAAATGAGAAAGGGGAGCGCCGCCGTCCCGGCGGCATCGTTGTGCGTCCCGCACAACGGGCATCGGGTTCCGCGGGCAACCAAAGTCCCTGCACGGCGAAGAGTGTTCGGCAGGATGCCAAACACAGCCGCCGGGACGGCGGCGCTCCCCATTCCGCCATGCGGCCACGATATTTTTTAAGAAGCTCTAATTTCGTTTGATGCGGTAAAAGAGCCGGGGCCCGGCGGGGGGCGAGGCATCCGTATAACGGACTTCACCATCGGCGATTTCAAACGTGCCGGAAATCGCAACCCAGTCCGAGAGCTTGGTCGATCTTTCCACGACATCGGAGAGTTGTGCGGGGTTTGAAATGCCGGGAGGGGCCGGCCAGGTGAGACGGATGGTTTCCCCGATCCGCTCGAAGGAGGTCACTTCAAAGCGACTTGCAGGAGGCGGCGGCGGTGGCGGCGGCGGCGGGGGAGGGGGCGGTGGCGGAGACTGGGAGCCCACCTGAAACTGGAAGGTGCCGCGCCCCGTCGTGAACGCGTTCGATGGAGGATTCAGCTTTCCCGTGGCTTCGAAGGTGACGCTGTAGCGGCCCGGTTTGGTGAACCCCCAGTTGTAATGGGTGTGGGAACCGGACGAAATCGTCGGAATCTCGTCCGCAGGGCCGATCCCGTCGGTGGTGTCGAAGGAAAAGACCGTGGTTCCAAACATTTCGGTCTTCCAGGTGGCGAAGTGCCCGCCCGCCGCCGGTCCCGTTCCTGTCACCGAAACCAGGCGGAGCGAAACGCTGCCCAGTCCGCTCGGCGTGTAATTGTTTCCCACACGCGCCTGGAAAATGCCGGGCTTTATCGTGCTCCTGATTCCGAGATAGAGTGTTCCCGGCACCAGATCCTGCGGGAGAATCCAAAGCGGCGTTCCCGGCGGGCCGAAACGGCTGAAGACGCCCGCGGGAGTCGGCACCTGTGTCTTCACCACATCCGGCGCCAGCAGCAGCACCGAGGAAGGCTCCAGCCGGACCACTCCGCCCGAGACGCTGAAGTCGTTGTCGGTGCTGTAGGAAACCGAAAACTGCCAGCCTGCGTCGGGATTGCCTTGAGCGGGTTTCGTATAATCCATGTGAATCTCGTAATGCCCCAGGGCGATCGGGGTTTGAGCGGAAGCCGTCCATGGGAGGGAACAAACCAAAGGGAAGACGATCAGCGGAAGGCGCGGCGCGGACATGCTCCATGTGGTTACACAATATGCTTGCAGATGCAAGTAAATGACGATAAAAACTCCCGATGAGATTCCCGATCACGCTGTGGATGGCGGCCATCGCGACCGTACACGGGCAGGATTTTTTGAGACCCGTGGAAGCGGACGGAGCGCTGGATGTCATGGTGGTCCAGGCTGCGCGGGAGATTTTCAATCCTCTCTCGTCCCATTCGCCGCAGCCTGTTCAGGTGATTCCCGCGGAGGTTCTCCGAAGGAACGCCGCCGCGACTCTCGGGGAAACCATCGGCTGGGAACCGGGTGTTTCTTCGGACTATTTCGCCCCCGGAGCGAGCCGGCCGGTGATCCGGGGGTTCCAGGGGTTCCGGGTCCGCACCTTGCGTGACGATCTGAGCACCTTCGATCTTTCGGATGTCAGCCCGGATCATGGGGTCGCCCTTGAGCCGTTCCTGCTGGAGAGCGTGGAAGTCCACCGGGGGCCGGCTTCCCTGCTCTATGGAAATGCCGCGATCGGCGGCGCGGTCAATGCAAGGAGCCGGGTTCTCGCGCGGGAAACCACCGGCAGTGCGCTCTCCGGTGGATGGGAAACCCGATATGAGACCAACGGCGGCGCACCCGCGGCGGCGGGACATCTTTCGCTCGAAGACGGACCGTTTGTTCTGAGGCTGACTTTTTCCGGACGGGAGTCGGACGACATCCGGATTCCCGGAAAGGCCCGCAGCCGGGCGTATCAGGCATTGGAGAATCCCACGGTTTACGACCCCGCTTCGAGCACGACTTCCCCGGTTCCGAACCCTTCGGGAAAGCTCCCGAATTCGGCCCACGAAACCACCACCTGGTCCGCGGGGCTTTCGTGGTTGCCGGAGGAGATCCCCTTGCTGCTGGGGGTTTCGTATTCCCGTTTCGATTCCCGTTACGGTGTGCCCTGGATTTTCCCGGGCGATGCCACCGATCTCTTCGGGGACTCGCGGCTGGAACTCGCGCAGGATCGCGTCGATTTCGAAGGGCGGCTGGATCTGGAAGGCGGCTTTCTTTCGAGGATCGAATCGCGCGTCGCATGGGCCGGATACGATCACACCGAGTTTTTCCGGGGTCGCGGGAAAAACCTGGGGCGCGATTTTTACGACAGCAGGTTCTTCAAGGAAGCGGTGGAAGGCAGGATCGACTTCCATCATCAGAGGCTGGACGGGAAGCTTTCCGGAGTGTTCGGCGTTTCCGGCTATGTGGAGGACTTCGATGCCGAGCGCACGGTGATGCCGCCACCCGATGTCTTCCGCGTCGCGGGATCGCTGGAAACCGAAAACATCGGCTTCCATATCCTGGAGAAATTCCAAACCGGCGATTGGAGCCTGCGGCTCGGGCACCGGGTCGAGCACGTCGACGTTTCCGACCAAAGTCTCGCAAGAATGGGATATGCTCCTGAAGAAAAAGGATACTCCTTCAGCACCTCCGGCGCCGTGGGCTGGAGCCGGGAGGGATTGGGACCTTTCGACCGGCTCGGGTTCGACATGATTCTCTCCGCCACGAAACGCCAGCCGAACGCGATCGAACGGTATGCCTTCTGGAACAA
Organism: uncultured Luteolibacter sp.; assembly: GCA_964629955.1. Lineage (GTDB taxonomy): Bacteria > Verrucomicrobiota > Verrucomicrobiia > Verrucomicrobiales > Akkermansiaceae > Luteolibacter. The sequence goes on along the minus strand of CAZVSA010000086.1, from coordinate 8,614 downwards.
CGCGGGCATCGGCCGGTTTCTTGTCGGCGGCGATCTCGATGGCAAACCCCTCGCCGAGGAAGAATCGCTCGGCGTCGAACTCGGCTCGGAAGCCGGCTTCGGGCCGTTGTCCGTGCGGGCGAATTTGTATCACTACCGGTTCGACAATTTCATCTTTCTTCAGGAAGCCCCCGAACTCACCGGAGGCTTCGGCCGGGCGGTCCAATACATCGAACGGGGGGCACGGTTCACCGGCTTCGAAGCCGAGGCGGTTTGGAAAATCAGGGAACCCCTCACCCTTTCCCTGATGGGCGACTACGTCCACGGCAAGAACCGCGAGGACAACGAACCGATTCCGCGCATGCCGCCCCTGCGGGTGGGCGGGCGGCTGGAATGGCAGGACGGGCCGTTCACGGCGGGCCTGGAGGTCCGGCACGCGTTCAAGCAGGACCGGGTGAAACCGCCGCCGCGGCAGGAGCTGGAAGCCGGCGATTACACGCTGCTGAACGCCGATGCTTCATGGGATCTGCCGGTGAAGGGGCATCAGTTCACCGTCTTTCTCCGTGCCACGAACCTCCTCAACCAGGAGGCCCGGCTTTCGACATCGTTCCGAAAAGACGTCGCTCCCTTGCCCGGCCGCAGCCTGATTCTCGGCGTCCGGCATACGTTCTAGAAGATATGAAACCGGCACATTTCCTCCGCAGAGTCTTTGTCGCACTCTCCGCATCTGTTCTTTCGCCGCTTCCGTCCCACGGCGTGTCTTTATATACTTTCGGACATGGAGACATCCGCGTGGGAGCGAGCGGCGGGCAACTGACGCTCCAATATCATATTGGCGGAGAGGGTTCGGATTACGCCGTGGTGGGCGGGGAATACGTTTTCGGCGAACGTTTCGCGGCACAGGAAATCCTGGTGAGCATTCCCGCAGGGCTTTCCACCACCCTTGGGGGGGATTTTCCCCTGTTGGGAGGAATCGCCGGGAATTCCGTCTGGGTTCTGCCCAATACCGATCCCTATCCCGTTACCGCTCCCTTCCTCGGCTTCTCCACCGAAGGCTTCGACACCTCGCCTTGGGATGCGTTCCGCTTCACCCTTGGCAATGTCCAATCCCCCACAGGCAATGGCGGGTTCGCCGTCTGGACCGGCTTGAGTTTGGGAGGAATCAACCCGCTGCTCTCCACCGTGGAGGGAACCAGCCGGGATTATTTCGACCTTTCGGGAAGCGGGCATGTCCACTACTTCCTCGGATTCACCGAACCCGGGTTGTGGGAAATCGATTTCACCGTCGCCAGCACCTATCTGCCTGATGGAACCCTCCGAAGCGTGACGGAAACCTTCCATTTCCAGGTCGTGCCTGAACCTTCCCCGGCCCTGCTGCCGGGGGCGGGCGCCATCTCACTGGCATGGAGACGCCGCAGGTCCGGATCATCCCGCTAGAGCGTTTTAAATAATAATGTATCCGATTGGAATCGTGCGGATGGGGAAATGAGAAGGGGAGCGCCGCCGTCCCGGCGGCATCGTTGTGCGTCCCGCACAACGGGCATTGAGTTCCGCGGGCAGTAAGGCGAAGAGTGTTCGGCAAGATGCCAAACACAGCCGCCGGGACGGCGGCGCTCCCCATCCCGCCATGCGGCTACGAGATTTTTTAAAATGCTCTAAAAGAAAAAGAGTCCGGTGGCATTGCAACGCCACCGGACCCGTCGGGCAACCTCAGCCAAAAGGAATCACCGGCGTTTGCGGCGGGCGATTCCAAAGACCAGCGCTGTCGCACCCAAAAGAGCGGCCGATGGTTCCGGGATCGCGTTCACGTGGATCGTGAAATCCGGGGAATCGATGTAGTTTCCTTCTTCATCGACGATACGGAAAACCGCGGAATAGGTTTCTCCAAGCACTGCCCCGGCCGCCAGTGAGAAGTCGATCCTGTTGATCTCGTCAATCTCCAGATGCTCATCCCCACCCACGGACATGGTGTGGGTGTGATCGTCATGCCAGAAGCGAACGATCAACTGATCGGCATCCACCCCGTACAACCCGATCAGCTCCAGATGAAAGTCACCGGGAGGAATGAGATTGGTCGTGTAACGGGACGAGGGATCAGGAGAAATGTCCATCGAAGCGAGGTTCACCGTTGCGGTTCCCGAGCCCGGAATCAGGTTGAATCGTTCCGGCGTATGACCTCCCGGAGCGGTTGCATTGTTCCCGGTGAAATTGTGGTAGTGACCGTGCTCTTCTCCTTCTTCAAGATGGTAATCGCGCACGCGGATCTCGTTGAATGTCGCTCCCGCTTGCTGATCCACGCCGAAAGCCAGATGCAGGGCGGCTTCGGCGGGGTTGGCCATGCTGGCAAGCACCAGCGTGGCGGTGAGGGCGCTTCCGGAACGGAAGGGATGCAGTTTCAATTTGGTTGGTTTCATATGTTGTACGATGTGGTTGTTTGGGAGAGGTGAATCAGCCGCGCCTCCGCAGGCAGCCGAAGCTCAGGGCGAGCAGGGACAGCGTTGCGGTGACGGACTCGGGAAAATCGGAAAAGCGGGTGTTTTCATGGAAATCGCGGGCTGTGTCTTTGCGCTTTTGGAGTGGAAAACGAGCAACTCACGCAAGTATTTAGCTATTGCATGTTACTTGCAAGAGAAAATTGGAAGCGTTTTTCTTCCCGCGTCCGCCGCATCGCATGCGTCCGATCGTGACAACGGCTCCCCTTCCCGGGCGCATCCTTTGCGGCGTGGCATCCACCGGACTCTCACCATGATCAGGGAGTGCTTTTGCACCCCGGACGAGATCAGCCGCTGGAAAGATGGCGGCACTTTTGAAGATCCCTGGCCGGAGCGTTTGAGTGGCATTTGATTGCCGGAAACAGGAGGTATTCCTGCATGGAGCGGGTCGGCTCCCATCACACGAAAACAGCGGAACGGCTAATCGAAATACGTATCCTCATGCGAGTAGGGAGGGGCACAACAGCAAAGGAAGCGGAGGCCCGTCACGGCGCGGATCCGGTGCCGCGCACCCGCGGGAATCAGGATGGCATCGCCGGGACCCACCGTTATCGATTCCCCGTCGATCTCCATTTCCCCCCGTCCTTCCAGCAGGTAATAGAATTCCTCGCTCTCCTTGTGATAATGCCGCTCGGTCGAGCTTCCCGCCGGGACGATCGCTTCCGCAAGGCTCTGGTTCGCCACCGGCGCGTTGGCCTTGTCGAGCAGGCTGCGGATCGTGGAGCCGTCTTTCGTGGTGAACGGGACGCTTTCGTCGCGGTTGCGGATTTCCATGGGAGCAGCCAACCACGCCCGCGGGAAAGGATCAATCCTCCGCCCGCATCGATCCGGATTGGACAACGCCGCGGCTTTTCCCATGCTCCGCGCCATGCCTTCCGTCCGCGTCGATCTCGCCGAACGTTCCTATGATGTTTCCGTGGAAGCCGGTCTTCTGCACCGCGCCGGGGAGATGATTTCCGCCCTCGGCCTTCCCGGGAAAAAAGTCGCCGTGGCGAGCGACACCACGGTGGCCGGACTGCATGGCGAGGCGCTCCTCGCATCCCTGACCGGCGCGGGATTCCAGCCCACCCTCCACACCATCCCCGCCGGCGAGTCCTCGAAATCCATGGCATTCGCGGAAAAACTCTGCCGGGAAATGGCGGCGGAAGGTCATGACCGCCGGAGTTTTCTCGTCGCGCTCGGCGGAGGCGTGGTCGGCGACCTCGCGGGCTTTGCCGCTTCCATATTCTACCGTGGCATTCCCTTCGTCCAGATTCCCACGACGATCGTCGCGCAGGTGGACTCCTCGGTGGGCGGAAAAACCGGCGTCAACATCGCGGAAGGGAAAAACCTCCTGGGCTGCTTCCACCAGCCGCGCGCCGTGCTCGTGGATCCGGAAACGCTCCGCACCCTCCCCGGCCGCGAGTTTCACGAGGGCTTCGCCGAGGCCATCAAGCACGCGGCGATCCGGGACGCGGCGATGCTGGACGAACTTGCCGCGCTGGATCCCGCATCGCGCGATGTCCCGGCGGATCTCATCGCGCGAAACATCGCGATCAAGGCCCGGATCGTCGAAGAGGACGAGCACGAAACCCTCGGCCTGCGGGCTCTTCTCAACTTCGGCCACACCATCGGGCATGGCATCGAAGCGGCGCTTCCCTACGGGGAAATGCTCCACGGAGAGGCGATCTCGCTGGGAATGCGCGCCGCGCTGTTCCTTTCCAAATCCCACGGCAGCCTCTCCGGCTCCGAAGAACGCCGGGTGCTGGATCTCCTCGCGCGGTTTCATCTTCCTCTCCAGCTCCCCGCGGAAATTTCCACGGAAACCATCCTCGCCAAGCTCTCCCGGGACAAAAAATTCTCCGCGGGAGAAATCCGCTTCGTCGTTCTGGAGGGGCTGGGAGCCGCCAAGGTGGTCCGCACCGTCACACGCGGGGACCTCGCGGCGGCGGTGGAGGAACTGCGCGGCCCGCTCGCCTGAATCGCGCCTTGCCAGCCCGGCCGGAATGCGGGAAGGCTCCCCGCGTGGCAACCAAGGTGGTGATTTTTACGGACGGAGCATGCAAGGGAAACCCCGGACCCGGAGGTTACGGGGCCCTTCTCAGAAGCGGCAGACACAGGAAGGAAATCTCCGCCGGATACCGCCTCACCACCAACAACCGGATGGAACTCCTCGCGGCGATTTCCGCGCTGGAACTGCTCAACACCCCCTGCGAGGTCGAGCTTCATTCCGACTCCAAATACCTCATCGACGCGATTTCAAAACGGTGGATCGACGGGTGGAAAAAACACGGATGGAAAACCGCCGGAAAACAGCCCGTGAAGAACCGCGATCTCTGGGAACGGCTTCTCGCGGCGATGGCTCCCCACAAAATCAAATGGCAGTGGGTGAAGGGCCACGCCGGCCACCCGGAAAACGAACGCTGCGACGAGCTGGCGAATGCCGCGGTGCTCGGGCCGCGCCTGCTGGAAGACGCCGGATTCCAGGCGGCATGATCGCGGAAATCGCCGGTCGCCCGCACGGAGTGATCTCTTCTTCCGGGGACCGCCGGCGTCCCGCCGGCTCCGTTCCGCATCTTGCGGAACGGTTTTGCCAGATTCTACTCCCTCCCCACGAGAAACCCTAACAGATCCGCCAGATCCTTGGCGGACAATACCTGCTCATACACCGCGGGCATCAGCGACAAACTCGAATTCACCCTAGATTTCACCTCATCCTCCCGGATCGAAATTTCCTGTCCTTCCGCGTTGTTGAGAACGAGAAGACCGCCTTGCTCGCGGAGATTCACCCCCGAAACCACCCTTCCATCCCGGGTTTCGATCACCACCGGGCGGAACGCCGGATCCACATTCCGATTGGGATCCAGAATATCCTCCACCAAACGATGAATGCCCCGCGCGCCCACGCCATCCAGATTGGGCCCGATGTTTCCGCCTTCGTTTTTCACCTTGTGACACACCGCGCATTGTTGCCCGAAGATCTCCTCCCCCCGGGCTCCGTCCCCTTCCAGTGTTCCGATTTCCTTCAATCTCCCGGCGATCACCTGATCGAGGCGGGCATCCTCCGGTGGCAGGTCTTTGGTGAGTTCCTCCACCCGCTCCCGCATTCCTTCCCTTCCCGCCAAAGGTCCGGCGACCGATTGATGACGAAGCAACGAAGCCGGCGACTTCCCTTCCCCGATCACGGACAAAAGAATTTCAGCGCCCGTCTCCGAACCCGCCAGCACTCCCGCGATCGCCACCGCAAGTTCCCGGGGAGCATCCGGCAGACACTCCGCCATGGCATGGGCAACGGCGGCATTCACCGTCTGCCTGCCGAGTAGTTCCGCCGCCCGCTTCCGCAAAGAGCTGTTCCGGTCCGCGAGAACCGCCAGCATGACATCCCCCGCCTCCGGGAGATTCGAGCACGCTTCGAGCGCGGCGATCCTCAAATCCTTCGGCCTCCCATCCTCCCGGGCGATTACGGAAAGCGGCTGAAGCTTCGCCTCCATTTCCGAACCTCTCAACGCATCCACCGCCCGCCTCACCTGTTGCTCGTTCCGGCTTGCCAGCGTCTCGATCGCGATCCGGTGGACCCACCCCTCCGCATCCCCGCTCCATGTCACGGCCCGGTTTCTCGCAGCCGTGCCGAGCGCATCGGCGATCGCCAGTTGTTGTTCGCGGGGCACTTCGTCCCGGTTTGCGATTTCCACGATCTCCGAAAACTTTTCGGTGGGAATGTGGGTGGCCACGTGGCGGATCAAATCCCCCGCACGCGGCCCCGAGAAATTTTCACTCACCAGCCGGTTCAGAAGAAGCTCCGCCGCTTCCGGCCTGTACACCGCGAGCGAAGCCTCCGCGATTCGCCATCCCAGCGGGGAATCCAGCGGAATTTCCTTCGCCCATTCATAGCCCTCGGGCTGTCTCAGGATTTCACGAAGCGCGATCTTCACTGCATAGGCGAGCTGCACATCGCCTTCCGCCTCCACATCCGAAATCCCATCCACCAACTTCAATCCCTCCCCCGATGGATGGGCGGCCGCGAAATCCAACAACGCGCGGTGCACATGCCGATCCTCTCCCAAATCACCCGCCGCCAACCGCAACAGCGCTGCCAGCGCCTCCCGTTCCACCTCCAGCGTCGCGAGGAGACGGACCAGATGCAACCGGAGCAAGGAATCCCCGCCGCCCCAGATCTTCACCACTTTCTCCCCGCTCAGAATCCCCGGTTTCCACCTCGCCAAAATCCACAAAGCGTTCACGCGCTGCTCGGAGCAGCCTTCCTCAAGCGCAAGCGCCAGGGAATTTTCCGCCGCACCCCCCGATGCCAAACGTGCGTGGATCTCATTCCCCGCCAGCCACCGGATTTCGGAATTCGCGTTTCCGAGTTCCACGATCAGCCCGTCATCGTCCAACCCTGTTAGATCCCGGAGCGGCGCGGCTTCTCCTCCGCCTTTCCATACCACACGCCAGATGCGGCCATGCAACCGGTCGCGGTCCGGATGATTCAACGGCTCCTCGTAATGGCCGATGATCGGATTGTAAAAATCCGCGATATAAAGCGCCCCATCCGGCCCCAGCTTCGTTTGCACCGGGCGGAACCACGGATCGTCACAGGAAACGAAATCCTCCACGCGTGTCGCCTTCGGACTCGAACCATGCCATTCGAGGGTTGCCCGGTTCACCCGCCGGGTTACCGGGTTTCCGTTGAAAACATTTCCGTGATACTCCTCCGGCCAACGGTCGTCCCTGTAAAACATCACCCCGGCGATCGCACTCGATCCATGATCGTCGTCCGTGACGCGCGGCCCATGCCCGAGCCCGTCATGATCTTTTCCGATTCCCTCATAATAGCCCCCGCGCTGGAGAAGATACACCGGCTTTGAATGGGAATCCGCGCTGTAAACATTTCCACGCGGATCGAACGCCAGCCCGAAAGGATTGGTCTGGCCGTGCGACCAATACTCGATCCGCGATCCATCCGGCCTGAACCGGTAGGTGTTCCCGGAGTTCATCGGCAACACGTTGCCACCGCGGTCCCTGATGTCGGATTGGTTGCGGAAACCATGGCATCCGTAAATCCAGCCATCGATCCACTGCACGTAGTTCGACGACATTCCATGCGTATCGAGAAATCCAAATCCCGTGTAGAGGATCTCACTCCGGTCCGCCTTGCCATCTCCATCCGTGTCGTCGAAACGCCGGATGTCCGGGATTGAATACGCGATCACGCTGTCCCCCCTCGCTCCGGGCTCCCGGGGAAGCGGCAGAATCCCCGTGGGGATGTTCAGCCCGTCCGCGAAAACCCGAATCTCCCGCGCACGCCCGTTCTCCGCGAAATTTCCAAGCACCCGGATGGTGTCCTTGCCAACCGTTTCCACCGGCGGAGCGTGGCCCGCGGACCCGAAGGCATTCGCAATCTCCTCATAAACCTGCGCGAACTCCGGAATCTCCCGCCCCTCCGCATCGACGGCGGCGGGCCATGGATACAGCTCCGTGCCCGTCACCCACAACCGGCCCGAGGCATCGAAATTCAAATTCATC
>CAZVSA010000086.1:0-631 GCA_964629955.1 uncultured Luteolibacter sp. | reverse complement strand
GGTTCCGCCGCCACCAACTGCACCTCGAACCCATCCGGCACCTTGAACCGGGCAAGCTGCTCCTCCGGCGAAAGCGGCGGCGCGTCCGGATGATCCCCCCCCGGCTCCGCGGTCAAAAGCGTGGACGACACCACCACCGCAACCGGAAACATCACATGGGCTTTTGTCATGATCCCATCATCCTCGGAAAACACCTCCTCCCCCGTCAAGCTTCCCACCCGCTTCTCCATGGCTGGCGCATCAAAAGACGGATTTTCCTTTCACCGCGAAGCCGCGAAGGTCGCAAAGGGCCGCAAAGAGGAGAAATCCTCAGGACCGGAAGCCGGAAAAACAGGCGGAACGTCATTCACCCGCCCCTGATCTCCCCCGGAGTTTTCCTCCGCGCCCCTTTGCGACCTTCGCGGCTTTGCGGTGAAGCCAATGGTTTTTCCAATGGTTTTTCCAATGTCCCGGCCCCACCCGCTTCTCCGTTTTCCGTTGCTGGAATCTTGATTCCCGGATTCCCAGTCCCCAACCTCCCGCCATGTCTGGCCCCGCGCAAACCCCGATGATGGCCCAATACCAGGCCATGCGCCGCTCATTGCCGGACGACGTCATCCTCTTCTACCGCCTCGGCGACTTCTACGAAATG
>CAZVSA010000085.1:0-13881 GCA_964629955.1 uncultured Luteolibacter sp. | reverse complement strand
GAAGAGGTGGCTGAAGCGCCGCACCATGGAGGGGGGCGTGGTTTTGAGCGGGGCCAGGTAATCTTTGAGGATCTCGCGATCCACGGCGTCGAGATCCTTGCCGAGGAAGTCGCCCAGCCGGGTGTGCAGTTCGAGATCGAGTTTTGCGAAGGAGAGCTGGCGCATGAAAGCCGTCGCGCTGAGGTAGTTCTTCGCCTCGATCATTTTCGCGAAAAGCTCGTCCGGGATCGGCTCGCCGGTTTCGTAGTGGCGGGCGAAGAGGTCGAGCGATTCGCGGTCCCAACAGAAATTTTCCATGATCTGGGAAGGAAGCTCCACGAAGTCCCAGGCGACGTTGGTGCCGGAGAGCGATTTCACCGGGACGTTGCTGAGCAGGCCGTGGAGCAGGTGGCCGAATTCATGGAAAACCGTCTCGACCTCGCCGTGGGTGAGCAGGGCGGGCTTGCCGTCCACGGGCGGGCTCATGTTGCCGGTGATGAGGCCGAGGTGCGGCTCTCCGGGGTTTCCGGTGTGGAGAGAGTTCATCCATGCTCCGCCGCGTTTCGACTCGCGCGGGTGCCAATCGGCGTAGAACGAGCCGAGGTGTGCGCCGGTGGCGGAATCGTGAATTTCGTAAAAGGCGACTTCGGGATGCCACACCTCCACCGCGCCGGAGTTTTCCGCCGGTTCCGCGGAGGGTTCGCGGAAAACGGTTTCCTTTTCCCGGATGGTGATGCCGAAAAGGCGGGAAGCGATCTCGAACATTCCGGCCATCACTCCGTTGACGGGGAAGTAGGGGCGCAGCACCTCGTCATCGAGATCGTAGTTTTCCTTGCGCTGGCGTTCCGACCAGTAGGCGGTTTCCCAGGGTTCGAGCGGGCTTTCGGGTGCGCCGGTTTTCGCCGCTTTGTACGCGGCGAGCTGGCGGAAGTCCGCATGGAAGGCGGGCGCGATGCGGTTGTGGAGATTTTCGATGAACTCCAGCGCGCCCGTTCCGGTTTTCGCCATGCGGCGCAGGAGGGTGAGATCCGCGAAGTGGGATTGGCCGAGAATGCCGGCTTTTTCGTGCCGGAGCTGGAGGATTTTCCAGACGAGCCCGGTGTTGTCGTATTCGTCGTAAGCGCCGACGCGCGCGGAGGCTTTCCAGACCCGGCGGCGGATGCCCTCGTCGTGCAGGTGCTGCATGACGGGGAACATGGAGGGAAGCTGGAGGGTGAAACGCCAGACGGGTTGGTTGTCGGTGGCGTAGCCTTTCGCCTTTGCGTTCGCGAGGGCGGCGGCTTTCGCCGAGGCGGGCAGGCCGTCGAGGTGGGCTTCGTCGAGGACAATGAGGTCCCAGGCGTTGGTGGAATCGAGGACGTGCTCGGAGAATTGCTTGGTGAGCTTGGAAAGCTCCGCGTCGATCGCCGCGATGCGGGATTTTTTCTCATCGGGGAGGTCCGCGCCGGATTGTCGGAAATCGGCGAGGGTTTCCTCGACGAAGCGCTGATTCACGGGATCGAGGTTCCGGATTTCCGTGCTTTCGCCGACGGCCTTGATGATTTTCCAGAGGCGGGGGTTGAGAGGGATGGACGAATAAAAATCGGAAACCTCCGGCAGCATCTTGTTGAGCGCCTCGCGCTGGGCGGGATTGTCGCTCACCGAGTCGAGGTGGTTGAGGCGGCCCCATCCGCGGCTGAGTTCCTCGGTAGCCTGCTCCAGGGCTTTGAAGGTGGATTCGTAGGTGGCGTTTTCCGGATCTTGCGAGCAGATCGCCTCGATGGCCGCTTTGGCGTTTTCCAAGGCATGGCGGATGTCCGGCTCCACGGCTTCGGGAACAAGGGTGGACCAACGGATGTGAAAATCGGGGTTGAGAAACGGATGCATGGGAAAAGTAACGCGCGGGTTTTGCCGACGGGGAAGCCGGAGAGGCGGCCCGGGCGATATGTTCGATGGAACTCCCCGCTTGTCCATTCCTTTGACCGGGAGAGATTCGCTTGTCCGCGCCTTCGCCTTCAATGGGGAAGGAACATGTGGTAAATCTCCATGCTGCGGGAGCGCAACCGGGCGCAATAAAGGAGGAGAAACAGGCAGAACAGGAGAATGTCGTTGATTCGAAACGGATGGCACCGGCAATCGAAAGGAATGCCGATGAGCCGGAAGATTGCCGGGAAACTGTGCCCGTACCCGCAGTGCGCCTTGACAGACTTCATTCCGACAGGCTTCATCTTGTCTGATCGACGGCTCCAGTAGCGTTGATTCGATTCAACCGCTCCCGGCGGCAACGCTACGAATCCACAAAAAACACCAAACAATGAAAAAAATGCATCAATCTCTCCCTCTGCTGGCCGCACTCATGGGATTGGCGTCCTTGGAGCCATTGTCAGCGGCCGTCAACCTTCTTGGCAGCCACACCAAGACAACCGACGGTGACGAGACCTTCTCCGCGGTATTTGGCGGAGGGTCGCAATTCTTCAACTACACCTCCGGGAATGTTTACGTCGTGATGAATGTGACATTCACGAACCCCACCAATCCCGGCGTGCTCGACACCACCAGTAGCTACGGTGGTTACTCGCACAGCTCCGGAGATCTTTTCGGACAGAACTGGGAGCAGAGTACGGTGGGAGTCACCTACTACGGAGGGTGGAACGACATCGCGGGCGTGGCCATTACTCCTGGAACTCCGATCACCCTGGTCATCAAATACGAACTCAACGGAGAGGGGCTCGATGGCGACACCGTGAAATTCTGGGTAAACCCGGCACTCGGGACGGGGACCGAAGGAAGCCCGAATCTTTATGATTCGGGCTGGATCTGGACCCCCGCGGCAATCACCAGCGACGACCTGCGGTTCCGGAGAGGCAATGATTCCGAGAATCATATCGAATTCTCCAATGTGACCATCTACGATGGAGGAGACAGCCCGTTCGCTCTCATCCCGGAACCTTCGGGTGCTCTCTTGGGAGGGCTCGGGTTGCTCTCATTCCTGTATCGCAGGCGAGGATGATTGGAGATTGAGCTTGGGTGCGGAGGGAACGATGTGGTCCATCCTGACCTCGCGTTGTTTGGAACCCGGGAATCTTCCGGTGGGAATGGCAATTCAAGCGTTTGCCGGGAGAGCCGCTTGTCCGCGCCTTCAATGGGGAAGGAACATGTGGTAAATCTCCATGCTGCGGGAGCGCAACTGGGCGCAATAATACAAGAGAAACAGGCTGAACAGAATCGGCACCCATGAGAGGAAGCTCTTGAATCGCCCGATCGTCGTCAGGGTGATGACAACCGCGAAGAGGACGGCGATTCCAAGCACAAGATCTCCGATTACAAACCGTCCGATGCGTGGCATGAGCCAAAAGCCGGCGAAATCGATGCCGGTGAGCATCGGACGAAGCATGAGTTCGATGATCCGCACCAATCCGCCATAAAGGATGGCGGATGAAAACACGGGCGAAAACAGTTCCATGCCACTTTCTTCGGTGCGATGGGTTCGTGCGGGCATGATGCTTTTACGGGGTTTCCTCTCCGGTGTTGGCGCGTTCCGCCCGTTTTCTTTCCCTCGCCTCGCGGAAAAAGCTTTGCAGCAGGCCGAGACATTCTTCTCCGAGAATTCCCGACGTTACTTCGCAGCGGTGGTTGAGCGGGGGGCTGGCGTTGAGCAGATCGATCCAGCCGCCCGCGGCTCCCGCTTTCGGATCGGGGCAGCCGAAGACGATCCGCTCCGGCCGGCAATGGACGATCGCCCCCGCGCACATCGGGCAGGGTTCCTTGGTCACGTACAGGGTGCAGTTTTCCAGCCGCCAATCGCCGATCGCTTCCTGGGCGGCGGTGAGGGCGAGCATTTCGGCGTGAGCCGTCGCGTCCTTCAGGGTTTCCACCTGGTTCCACGCCCGGGCGATGATCCGTCCTTCCCGCACGACGACGGCGCCCACCGGGACTTCCTCCGCGGCGTAGGCTTTTCTGGCTTCGCGCAGGGCCTGGCCCATGAAATAGGGATCGCTGTGCAAATCGATGATTGGTTCCTCGCCTTCCATGTCCCCGGTTTTGCCCGGTCCGCCGCGTTCCTTCAACCGGAACCTTGCATGCCCGGCGGGGAACGGGGAAAATTTCCGATGCCGTCATCGTGGGATCATGTTGGGAGGGAAGGGTCCGCACATGAAAAAGGAAACGAAGTGGCTGCCTGCGGGAACGGGCAATGTGATTCTTGCAGGGTCTGCGCTGGCCATCGGATTGGTGGCGGGCAGGTTTTCCGCCGGGCCGCCGCAGGAGCAGCGGGGGGAGGGGATTTCGCCTCCGGGAGAGACGGGAAACAGAATCGCGGCGACCGGGCAATCGGAAGGGGAACGGGGCCGGGTGGGGGACGTGCGGTCCGGGGAAAAGCTGCTGAGGGTGCTTTCCGAAGCGAATGGAACAGGCAAATGGCGGGCGCTGCTGGCATCCGTGGACCGGCTGGCGACGGAGGATTTTCCGGCGTTTGCCGGGAAGATGGTGGAGGAGGGGATGGATGTGGCGTACCGGAACGAATACCTGATGGTGCTCACGGCGTGGGCGGAGCGTGATCCCACCGCGGCGGCGGAGTTTCTGGATTCAGGACAGGGAGATGCGGAAATGAAGGCCGCGGTGATGGCGGCATGGGCGGAGGCGGATCCGGGAATGGCGGAGGCGTGGGCGCGGTCGCACCATGAGGGGAGCGAGGCGAATCCGTGGATGGTGGGGGTGATCCAGGGGATCGCTGCCGCGGATGTGGACCGGGCGAGGGGTCTGGTGGAGGAGCTTCCGCGTGGCGGCCAGAGAAACAGGGCGTTCCGCTCGGTGCTGGCCCACGTGTATGCGATGGGCTCGGGGGAGGCGGCGGCGTGGCTGAACGGGGTGACGGACGAGAAGCTGCAGAAGGATGGTGCGGAGTGGCTGGCGGAGCGTTTCGCCGTGCAGGATCCGGTGTCGGCGGGGGAGTGGATCGCCCATCTGCCGGGCGAGGATGTGCGGCGCAAGGCATCCGAGGAAGTGGCGTCCGCGTATGCCAGGCAGGATCTGGAAGGGGCGCAGGCGTGGGTGCTCACCCTGCCCGAGGAAATCCGGATGACGGCCGCGGGCGGGGTGATCGATCAACTTGCGAGGCAGGATCCCGTGGCGGCGTTTCATTGGTTGAGCCAGATCGGCTCGGGTGCGGAGCTTGATGACGCGCGCAGGGACATTGTCAGGAGAGGGTTCGATCAGGATCCGGCGGCGGCGCTCACCACGGCGCTCCACCTGGCGGACGGGCGCACCCGCGAGCGTTACACGGAGAGGTATTTGCGGCGCTGGATGGAAACCGATGCGCAATCCGCCATGAACTGGGTGCGGGCGTATGGAGCGCATCTGCCGGAGGCCACGCGCGAGTTCTATCAGGGGAGCGGCAATTGAGTGGTTTTTTTTGACGGAAAGGCGGTTTTCTTCCGAAGAACCGTTCCGCAAGATGTGAAACGGAGCTGGCGGGACGCCAGCGCTCCCCCTTTTGGATGATTCCAAAATCGAAGGGGCGTTCGTTGTCAGAAATCGAGATAGATCTCGGTGCGGCGGTTCGCGCGGCGGCCTTCCGGGTCGTCATCGCCGGATTCGGTGACATTGGGGCGGCGCGGCTGGCTGGCGCCTTTTGCAATGGTGACGATCTGGGTTTCCGACACGTCGGCGTTGACGAGGAAGTCCCGGACGACCTTCGCCCGGCGGGAGGAAAGCTCGTTGTTGTAGGCGTCGCTGCCGAGAGCGTCGGTGTGCCCGCTCAGGGTGATGGTTTTGCCGGCATCGGTCCTCAGGATCAGGGCCACGATCTCCAACTGGCGGCGGGTGCGGGGATTGATCTCGTCTTCGTCGAATTCAAAATAAAGGGCGAGGGTGTCGCCTCCGGTGGGGTTTTTGACCAAGGGGGAATAGTAGAGGTCTCCTCCGGCGACGCGGCGGGCGTAATCGGCGAGGAGCTGGTCGAGGTTGATTTCGGAGACGATCCAGTTGGATGGTGCGGGCGGCTGGCGGAGGGTGATGGCGAATTGCGCGCTCTGGCTGCCGGAGGTGGTTTCGACATTGGCGAGGTAGCCCACGGTGTCGTCCCTCTGGAACATCGCCCGCAGGGGCTTGGAGGAACGCATGCGGTATTCGCCTTCCTCGAAGAGGATGCAAAGTCCGGCGATTTTCGCATCGGAGACGGTTTCGGGATCGACGAAATCGCGGGCGAACTCGAAGTCCTGTTTGAGCACGGCCTGGAGAAACGCGTCGGCCACGCCGAGGGCGTCCGCGAGCACGGCCTTGGGGACGGGTTCCCCGGGGCCGGGGGGGAGGGTCATTTTTTCGACGGACCATTTTCCCATGTTGCGGCGGAGATCTAGGAAGATGCGGTTTCTGCCTTCTTCCGGGCCGTCGAGTTCGAGCGACCAGCGGGCGAAGGCGTTGAGTTCCATTTCCCCGACTTCGCGGAATCCGGGCTCGCGGAGTTTCAGGGGGACATCGGCGGCGAGGGCGCGCAGCCGTTCGAGGGTGAGCGGATCGAGGGCGCCTTTTCCGATGAGCCTGCCCGCGGAATCGT
Organism: uncultured Luteolibacter sp.; assembly: GCA_964629955.1. GTDB lineage: Bacteria > Verrucomicrobiota > Verrucomicrobiia > Verrucomicrobiales > Akkermansiaceae > Luteolibacter. Next base: position 7,370 of record CAZVSA010000085.1, on the reverse strand, counting down.
AATCGCCGGCTTCGAGCGCGCTGGCGATGCGGGCGACCAGATCGGCGGGGTCCACGGACGCGACTCCGATGCCGAGGTCCTGAAGGGAGGTTTCGGGCATTTCCGGAGTGGCGGGATCATCCAGGGAGGGGATGGGTTCGGGTGGTTCGGGCTCCGGGGTTTCCACTTCGACGACGGGCGGGGCGGGGCGGGGCTTCGTCCCCGGGCGGACGATCAGCAGGACCAGCGCGGAGGCGGCGAGAACCGCTGCGAGGCCCAGAAAGAAGTAGGGGATCTTGGAGGAATGCATGAAAGGCGTGGATGGAAACGGTGGGGGCGGGGAAGGGATTTCACGAATCGGCTCAATTTCCCCCGGGCAGGCGGGGGAGGTCGATTTCGAGGGGGCGGCCGTCGCGGATCAGGCCGAGGCGGATGTCCCGCGCGGTGGCGGACGATGCGAGTTGGGCGAGGAATTCGTTTCTGCCCGCCACCTGGGATTGGTTGAGGGAGACGATGAGGTCTCCCGCGCGCAAGTGATCGGCGGCGAGGGCTCCGGTCGCCAGATCGGTGACGACGACTCCGCGGAAGCCGCGCAGGCGTTCCGCCGGGGAAAGATCCCGGACGCCGAGGCCGATGGCTTCCAGCACTCCGGTGCGGTTGCCGGAGGAGGTTTCCTGCGGTGCGGGGATGATGGGAGGGGTGGGCGGGCTTTCGGCGATGGTGGCGGTGAGTTCCAGTTCCTGGCCGTTCCGCCAGACTCCGAGTTTGATTTCCTGATCGATGCGGGTGCGCTGGACGAGGCTGATGAGCTGGGTGTAGCTGCGGATGGTTTCTCCATTGTAGGAGAGGATCACATCGCGCTGTTCCAGCCCGGCGGCTTGCGCGGGGGAGCCGGGGGAGACGCCGAGAACGGCCGCGCCGTGGGTGCCTCCGTAGCCGATCGCGGAGCGGACGAAGCCATCGAGATCCCGCATCTGCACGCCGAGAAATCCGCGGATCGGCCGGCCGCGTTCGAGGATCTGGAAGAGCGCGTCTTTCACGTCGTTGGAGGGGATGGAGAAGCCGACTCCCTGGAAGCTCGGGTTTTCGCGGTCCTGCGAATAGATGGCGACGTTGATGCCGATGATCTCGCCCCGCAGATTCACGAGCGGGCCGCCGGAGTTGCCGGGGTTGATGGCGGCGTCGGTCTGGAAGAGATCGCGCTGGTTGTCCGAGAGGGAGCGTTCCTTTGCGGAAATGATGCCCTGGGTGACGGTTTCACCGAGTCCGAAGGGGTTTCCGACGGCGAAGACCATCTGGCCGACCTGTGCTTGTGCCGAATCGCCAAATTTGAGAGGCGTGAATTCTTCATCGCCTTCGATTTTGAGCACCGCGATGTCGAGCAGGGAGTCTTCCCCGATGAGGGTGGCGCGGAAGGTTTTTCCTCCGTGGAGGGTGATCCGGATTTCCTGCTGCCCGGCGATCACATGGTGGTTCGTGACGACGTGGCCCTCGCGGGTGACGATGACGCCGGAGCCCTGTCCCTGCGTGGGGTAGCGCCGGATGCGCTGGCGTCCCCATACGTCGAGCAGGCGCTCGGTGCGGACGCCCGCGGTGTCGATGCTCACGACGGAGGGGACCACGGCCTCGGTGAGCCGGGCGTATTCCTCGTTGAGCCGGGAAAGCAGTTCCACATCGCCGAGATTGAGGGGAGGGCGGTCGGGAAGGGTGAAGGATTCCGGGTGGAAGTTTTCCTGTTTCGCGGCAAAGCCCGGAATCAGATCCCGCAGGTCGCCGCCGGAGCGCCAGATGCGGGCGGCCGATACGGCGAAAAACGCGGCTGCGAAGACGGCGGCAAGGGCCAGCAATCGTTGGAAAGCGGGATTCATGGGTGGGACGGAATGGAGTGGGTGATGGGACGAAACATGCCCGAAAAAGAGGAAGTTCCAAGTTCGGAAACCGGGAGGCGAATCACGGTTTTTCGGGGAGCAGGAGTTCCGCGCCGTCCGGGCCGAGGGGGAGGCCGGCGAGGAACCAGAGGGCGAGCAGCAGGCTCCAGCCGATGGCGAAGGCGATGGAGTAGGGGAGCATGTTGCTGATGAGGGTGCCGATCTGCATGCCGGGAATGTATTTGCGGGCGAAAGCGAGAATGACGGGGAAATAAGGCAGAAGGGGGGTGATGATGTTCGTGCAGGAATCCCCGATGCGGTAGGCGGCTTGGGCGAGTTCGGGCGTGTAGCCGAGGCTCATCATCATCGGCACGAGGACGAAGGCCATGAGCCCCCATTTCGCGGAAGCGGAGCCGATGAAGAGGTTGACGGTGGCGCTGAGGAGAATGATCGCGAAGAGCAGGGGCACGGAGCCGATGCCGGTGGAGCGGAGGAGATCCGCTCCGGCGACGGCGATCATGAGGCCGAGATTGGACCATTGGAACCAGGCGACGAACTGGGCGGCGAAAAAAGCCAGAACGATGTAAGGGGCCATGCCCGCCATGGTGTCGCCAAGCATGCGGGCGAGGTCCGCGCCGTTGCGGAGAACGCGGGTGATCCAGGCGTAGGTGATTCCGGCGGTGGCGAAGATCAGGCAGAGGAGGGGGATCAGCGCGTCGTAGAAAGGTTTCAGGCCGGCTTCTTCGGTATACAGGATGCCCACCTGGGGGAGCGCGAGAGCGGCGCATCCGGCTGTGACGAGCGCTGCGACGGCGAGCGCGGTTTTCATCGCCTTCCGTTCCGCCGGTGATTGTTCCAGCGTTTCCCCGGAATCTTTTTCCCATGGTCCGAGGCGGGGCTCGACGACTTTCACGGTGACCCACCAGCCAAGCAAGGTGATGAGAAAGGTGGAGGCGAACATGAAGTAGAAGTTCGCGGCGGCGTTCACTTCGTAGGTGGGATCGTAGAGTTTCGCGGCGGCATCGGTGAATCCGGCGAGCAGGGGATCGAGCGAGGTGATGACGAGGTTGGCGGAAAATCCGCCGGAAACGCCCGCGAAGCCCGCGCACAATCCCGCGACGGGGTGGCGGCCCACGCTGGCGAAGAGCACCGCGCCCAGCGGGATGAGCACGACGTATCCGGCATCCACGGCGAGATTGCTGAGCACCCCGGCGAGGACGAGGGCCGGTGCGACGAGAGGGCGCGGCGCGACGGCGGCGAAGCTTTTCATGCACGCGGCGATGAAGCCGCCGCGCTCGGCGAGACCGATGCCGAGCATGGCGACGAGCACGATGCCGAGCGGGGGGAAGGAGGCGAAGACGGTGACCGCCTCGGTGAGCATGCGGCGGATGCCCGCGGTATCGAGGAGATTGACGGGGGTGATGGTTTCACCCGTCGCGGGATGAACCTGCGTCCAGCCGATCCATGCGGCGAGGGCGCTGGCGACGGGAACGAGCGCCGCCATGAGGATGAAAAGAACCAGCGGCTCGGGCAGGCGGTTGCCCACCCGCTCGATGCCATTGAGAAAACGCGCCAGCCATTTTCCGGGGATCGCAGTGGATGCCATGCGGGGCATTCAGGATGGAATGCGGCGGCGCGTCGAGCGGAAGTGGGGGAAGATGTCTGAAGGTCGAAGGTCTTAAAGTCTGAAGGTCGGAAGAGTTTGGGGTCGGGGGTTGTTTGGTGAGGGAGGACTTTCAGACTTTCAGACCTTGAGACTTTCAGACTCTTACTCCGCTGCGGCTTCGTGGAAGGCGGCGCGGACTTCCGAGGCGTCCGCGTTCGGGAAATTGGCGCGCTGGACGAGGAGGATGTGAACGCGGTTTTTCACGGGATCGATCCACGCCTGGGTGCCGTAGGCTCCGCCGTGGCCGAAGGTGCCGGGAGAAAGGGTGGCGGTGGCACCCTGTGGCTCGCGCACGATGCAGACGCCGATGCCCCAGCCGTTGCCGGGGGTGAAACCGGTGGTGAGGTCGCCGCTTTGGACGGAGGTCATTTGTTTCACGGCGCTTTCGGAAAGGTGGCGTTTGCCGTCGAGTTCGCCGCCGCGCAGGAGCATGCGGGCGAATTTGGCGTAGTCGGAGGCGGTGGAGAAGAGGCCGCCGTTGGCGAGCGGGTAGCGGTCGCGGTCGGTGGGGCTTTTGCCGGCGAGAAAGCCGATGGCGGTTTTTTCCAGATTTCCTTCGGAAGTCCGCCGATAGGAGGAGGCGAGGCGGGGGAGCTGTTCTTCGGTGAGGTAGAAGGTGGTGTCCTTCATACCGAGCGGGGCGAAGAGGCGTTTTTCCAGGAAATCGGGGAAGTTTTCGCCGGAGACGACTTCGACGATGCGGGCGGCGGTGTTGATGCTGCTCTGGCAGTACGCCCACTTCGAGCCGGGGGTGAACTGCACGGGCTTGGCGGCGACGAAGGGGATGATTTCCGCGAGCGTGGTTTTGCCCGCCGTTTCCTCGTGGGAGACTTCGGCGAGGCCCGAGCTGTGGATGAGGCATTGGGCGATGGTGACGGTGACTTCGTTGCCGTCGGCGTCCTTGAGATCCTTGAATTCGGGGAGGTAGATGGCGATGGGGTCGTCCACGGAAAGCAGGCCCTCGTCCTGCATCATCATGACGGCGGCGGCGGTGATGGGCTTGGTCATCGAGGCGATCCAGAAAAGGGCGTCGTTGTCCATCGGTCGGTTTTCCTCCACATCGGCCTGTCCCGTGGTGCCGAGGTAAAGAGTCCTATCGGCATCGGCGACGAGGGTGACGGCACCGGCGATTTCCTTTTTCGCGATGAACTCTTCCATCTTCGCGGAGATGGCGGGATTGGATTCCTGCGACCAGCCTGCGGCGGAAAGGGCGAGGAGTGCGAATACGGGGAGGGTTTTCATGGTCGGCGGAGGATGAAGCATCCTGAGCCGGGAGCAACAAAGAAGGCGGGGCGCGGATCAGGCTTGCGTGGCGAGCAGAGGGCCGACCGCGGCGCGGCGGGTCAGGAATTCGTCCGCGAGGTTGCCGTAGGATTGTGCGCCGATGCCGGAGGCGTCGTGCTCGAAAATGGTTTTCCCGTGGCTGGGTGCTTCTCCAAGACGGATGGTGCGGGGGATGACGGAACGGTAGATCTGGTCCGGGAAAAACCGGGAAACCTCCTCGACAACCTGGCGGGAAAGCAGGGTGCGTCCGTCGTACATGGTCATGGCGATGCCTTCCAGGCGGATGCCGGGGTTCGCTCCCGAATGGCGGATCTGGTCGATCACGTGGACGATTTTCGCCAAGCCCTCCAGGCCGAACCACTCGCATTGGAGGGGGATGAGGATTTCATCGGCGGCGGCGAGGGCGGATGTCATCAACACGCCGAGAGAGGGCGGGGTGTCGAGGATGCAGTATTCAAAGAGGTCGTTGGGCTTGAGGCCCTGGAGGATTCCGCGGAGGCGGGTGAGGTGGTCGTCGCTGCGGGCGAGTTCGATCTCGACTCCGGCGAGATCCATTTCCGAGGGAACGAGGGAGAGATTGTCGCGGCCCGTGGGGAGGAGTTGCTCATAGACGGTTTTTTCCCCGATGAGGACGGGATACATGCTGCTGCCTTCGGGGGGCTCGATGCCGAGGCCGCTGGTGCAGTTCGCCTGCGGGTCCAGATCGACCAACAGAACGCGCTGCCCGCGCAGCGCGAGGGCGGCGGAGAGGTTGAGGGCGGTGGTGGTTTTTCCGACGCCGCCTTTTTGGTTCGCGATGGCTACGACTTTCAAGACGGCGCACTTTCCGGGTTGCCGGGGCCGCTGGCAATCAAAACCGCCGCGGGGGGTGGGCGGGATCACATCCTGATCTCGATCATCGCGCGTTTCCGCCTGGCTTCGATCCAGCGTTCGTACTGGGCGGAGGTGTTTTTCCGGCGCACGCGTTCTTCGATCTGTTCGCGGACTTTGGAAAGGGGAGGGGAGGGGCCGAGGACTTTCTTGATCGGCTGGGCGATGGTGAACCCAAGGGGATCGAGCAGCGGGCCGACGACCTGACCATCGGCTGCATCGAAGATGATGGCGGCGAATTCGGGGGAGAGATCGATGCGGGGCACGTCTTCCTGGAGGCCGCCTTCCTCGGCGTAGGCGTCGCGGGAGTAGGTTTCCGCGAGTTCGGAGAAATTCGTGCCCTGGCTGATTTGTTTTGCGAGGTCTTCGGCGAGGGCGAGCTGGGTTTCCGGGGTGGCGAGCGGGTTCTGCGGGTCGTGTGCGGGGATGAAGATTTTCCGGAAGCTGATGACGTCCTTGGAGGCGTCCCGCATCGTGGTTTTCACCTCGTTGTATTCCTTTTGAACTTCGTTGGGGAGCGGGGGAGGGGCTTCGGAAAGCTGCTGCTGGCGCATGGCATGGACGATCAGCTTTTCCCGGGTCATCTCGCGGTAGCCTTCCATGGTGAGGCGGCTTCGTTTGAGTTCCTCGCGGAATTTCGCTTCGTCGCCGTTGTAGAGGTCGCGGATCTGGCGTTTGACCTCCTCGTCGATGAGGTTCGGCCGGATGGAGGCTCCCATCTGCTTGAATTCATAGAGGATGATCTGGCGGTCGATCAGTTCCTGGAGGATGTTTTCCTTGGCCTCCTTGAACTGGCTTTCAAACTGGGGGCCGCGGCGGGGGTATTGTGCGGCGAGCTGGGCGTAAATGGGCGCCAGCATGAAGGAGACTTCGTTTTTGGTGATCGCCCGGCCATTGACCCTGGCGGCGATGCCGTTGACCTCGATGGGGGCGGGTTTGGCCTGCGGAGCTTCCTGGGCGGCCAGGAGGGAACCGGACGCCACCAATGCCAGTGCGAAACGAGGGATCATGAAAATTGGGCGGATCGGATTAGAAGTTGCGGAGCAGGGTGATCGCTTCGTGGAGTTTTCCGCTAGGATCGGCGGATTGCAAGCGGGGAAAGCGGCGTCCTTCGAGGAGGATGTAGTCGCCGTTGCGGTGGAGCATGAGCCGCTGGCCCTGGATTTCCACGGAGGCGATGTTCTCGCGGGCGGCGAGGGCCTTGATGCGGGCGACATCGAGGAGGTGGGATGCGGCGGGGGGCAGGGGGCCGAAGCGGTCGCGCCAGGAGGCGGCGAGGGCATCGACGGCTTTTTCGGTTCCTGCCTCGGAAAGCTCGCGGTAGGCGGCGATGCGGAGCCGGGTTTCCTCCAGCCATGAGGAGGGGAGGAAGGAAGGGATTTGCGGCGACCGGTGATCGCCGCCACTTTGGTGATCGCCGCTGCTTTTCAGCCATGCGGCTTCGCTGGAGACGAGGAAGTCGGCCTTGAAGGTGGTTTCCATGCGGGGGGCGTCTTTCCTGCCCTTGAGGCGGTCCACCGACTGGCGGAGGAGCTGGCATATCGGGAACATCATCTTCAATCAAGCTCTCGATGGTATTATCGACGAGCAATTGATTCATAGAATCTTGAGGAGCTTGAATAAATACGGCTGTGTCGGAGGAAACTGAAGGCTCTGGCGCCGGCTCTTTGGGAGCAGCTGGAGCTTGAGGAGCGACTGGCAGG
>CAZVSA010000084.1:0-13940 GCA_964629955.1 uncultured Luteolibacter sp. | reverse complement strand
GACCCGCAACACCAGCCTCGCCTACATTCTGGCGGGAGCCGTCGCCGGGCTCGCCGCCGTCATCCTCGTCGCCCGTCTCGGAGAAGCCCGCGCAAACGCCGGGATCGGTTACGAACTGCTGGCCATCACCGCGGTGGTCCTCGGAGGCGTGAGCATCTTCGGCGGCACGGGCACCGTCACCGGAGCCCTGCTGGGCTGGCTCGCACTCGCCCTGCTCAACAACGGCCTCACCCGCATTTCCGACTACCGGATCTTCGACCAAACCATCCAAAGCATTTCCCGCGAGCTTTCCGGCCTGCTCACCGGGGTTCTCCTCCTCACCGCGCTCGCCCTGGGAACGCTCACAAAATCCCTCGCGGTCCGGCGCGCGCGGGTTCAATCTCTCCCGGACCCCTGAACTCTCAAAACCCATGACCAAACACCCCGCCCTCTCCTGCCTCGCCCTGCTCTGCCTCCTGCCGCTCTCCTCGTGCAGCAAATCCGAATCCTCCGATGAACTCACCATCGCGTTCCTTCCGAAGAGCAAGGGAAACCAATACTTCGTCACCTGCGAGAAAGGAGCGCGCATCGCCGCGAACGAACTCGGCGCCGAGCTGAAATTCGACGGACCGATCAACGCCGATCCCGCCAAGCAGAACGAAATCGTCGAAAACTGGATCACCGACGGCGTGGACGTCATCGTTGCCGCCGCGGAAAACCGCGACTCGCTCTCCACCGCCCTGCGCAAAGCCCGCAACGCCGGCATCGAGGTCGTCACCTACGATGCGGACGCCCAGCCCGACGCCCGCTCGTTCTTCGTGAATCAAGCCACCGCCCAAGGCATCGGAGAACGCCTGATGGACACCGCCGCGGAACTCACCGGTGCGGAAGGGGAATTCGCCATCATCACCGGAACATTGACCGCCGCGAACCTCAACGAATGGATCAAATACATCCAGCAGCGACTTGCCTCCCATTACCCCGGCATGAAGCTGGTGGACATCCGGCCCTGCGACGACCAGAAGGACAAAGCCCAGCAGGAAGCGACCAATCTTCTCAGCGCCCACCCGAACCTCAAGGCGATCGTCGCCGTCTGCTCCCCCGCCGTCCCCGGCGCCGCGGAAGCCGTGAAGCAGGCGGGCAAAACCGGCGACGTGAAAGTCCTCGGCCTCGGGCTTCCCAGTGAAAACCGGGCCTACGTCAAGGAAGGCGTCACCCAGGCCGTCATTCTCTGGAAAGTCGAGGACCTCGGCTATCTCGCCGTCATGGCCGGAGCAGCCGTGGCCGAAGGCCGCCTGACACCCGGAGCCACCGAATTCCAAGCCGGAAAACTCGGCACCTTCGCCATCGAAGGCGACAACATCCTCCTCGGAGAGCCTTTCATCTTCGATGCCACGAACATCGACGATTACGATTTCTAATAATTTGTTCGCCCGAGAACATGAATATCGCCTTCTTCGCATCACATCGCGGCAGCAATATGCAGGCGGTAATTGATGCCCGTTCGGAGGGTCGACTGGATGTCCAGCCACGTCTTTTGATCAGCAACAATCGGAAGTCGGAAGCTTTGGTCCGGGCTCAGGAAGCAGGTCTAGTGACTCAAGTCTGCAACGGAGTCACCCATCCGGATCCGGACGATCTTGATCTGGCTATTCTGGATCTCCTCTTGCAGCACGAGATCCACATCATTGTCCTGGCAGGCTACATGAAGCTTCTAGGTCCGAGAGTGGTTTCTCACTTCCGGAATCGAATTCTCAATATCCATCCAGCGTTGCTTCCGAAGTATGGAGGAACAGGAATGTATGGATTACGTGTTCATCAAGCGGTTATCGCCCACGGGGAATGTCAAACTGGTGTAACCATTCATCTGGTGGATGAAGAATATGATCAGGGTGAGATCGTCGCCCAAACCCGGGTGGATGTTCACCCTTCGGATACTCCGGAAATACTGGCAGCCAGAGTGCTCCGTCGAGAACATGAATTTCTGGTGGAAGTTCTCGACGACATCCGAAACCACCGGATCTCACTTCCATCCCACCAAGGTGGAGGCAACCCGGCAAAGCCGGGTGGCTCACCTTGAACGACAAGAAATCGCTTGCGGACACCTAAGTATCACTTTAGTATCACTTCCATGCGAACGGAACTCGTCACCACCTTGAAGAGAAGGGCAACCGAATTGATTTCGGAAGTCTCCTCCGCTCACGAACCGCTTTTGATCACGCAGCACGGCCTGCCTGCCGCCTATCTCGTTGATGTGGCGACCTATGAATTGATGGAGTCGAGAATTGCGCTTCTTGAAGGCATCGCCAAAGGCGAAAAAGCGATTTTTGAGGGGAGAGTTGTTTCTCACGAAGACGCAAGGACCCGGATGTCGCGATGGCTCGATTGATTTGGACCGAGCCCGCTCTGGAAGATCTGGGGCAGATTGCGGACTACATTGCCCTCGACGATCCTGCCGCTGCCAAACGATTGGTCGGGAGAGTGTTCACCAAGGCCGGGCTTTTGCAGAATTTTCCCGAAATGTGTGCCGTTCCTCATGATCTTCCCGATTCGAGGTACCGTCACCTTGTTGTGAGACCTCTCCGGATTTTCTACAGGATTCAGGGTGACTCGGTTTATATCGTTTACGTAATGAGATCGGAACGACTCCTCAAGGCATCCGACCTTGAGGAACACGACCCATAAGCCGGGCAAGGCGGCGGAGGTATACGCCCTATTTCCCCTCCCATGCGCCGAACGAGCGGAATTTCCCGTAACGTTGATCGAGCAGCTTGCGTTCGCCGAGGCCCGTGAGCTGGTCCAGATGCCGGAGCACCGCCTCACGGAAAGACTCGGCAGCGGCGGCGTGATCGTAGTGCGCTCCGCCAACCGGCTCGGGAATGACATCGTCGATGAGACCCAGCTCCTTCAGATCGGGGGCGACGAGTTTCATGGCCTCGGCCGCCTCCGGAGCGTGCTTGCGGTGTTTCCAGAGAATCGCCGCACAACCCTCCGGGCTGATGACGGAGTAGTAGGCGTTCTCCATCATGAGCACCCTGTCGGCGACGCCGATGCCCAGCGCGCCGCCGGAGCCCCCTTCACCCAGAACCACCGCGATGATCGGCACGCGGAGGAGCATCATTTCACGAAGGTTGAACGCGATGGCTTCGGCGATGTTCCTTTCCTCCGCGCCGATGCCCGGAAAAGCTCCGGGAGTGTCGATCAGGGTGATGACGGGGAGCCCGAACTTTTCCGCGAGCTTCATCAGCCGCAATGCCTTGCGGTATCCTTCCGGATGGGCGCTGCCGAAGTTGCGCTTCAGGTTCTCCTTGGTGTCGCGGCCTTTCTGATGGCCGATGACGACCACGCGCCGTCCGCCGATGCGGGCGAAACCTCCGGGCATGGAGGCGTCGTCACCGATGTGGCGGTCTCCATGGAGTTCCTGGAAATCGGTGAATGCGAGTGATGCGTAGTCGAGCATGAACGGGCGATTCGTGTGACGTGCGATCTGGACGCGCTGCCAGGGACTGAGGTTTTTGTAAATTTCGGCACGGGTTTCCGCGAGCTTCCGCTCCATGTTGGCGATTTCGCCCGACATGTCGATGTTCTGGGCGGCGGCGCGGGCGCGGAGTTTCTCCAGTTCGCGTTCCAGTTCGACGGCGGGCTTTTCGAATTCGAGGAGCTGCATGATGAGGGTGCGGGGAAGCTAGCGGGCCGGATTGCGGATTTCCACTTCATTTCCGGCGCGGGTGAGGAGGCTGAGTTCCTCCATGTCCACGGGATGAAGGAAAATGCCGCGGGGAGGCGCATCGTCGTCTTTGTCGTAGGCGCGGATCTGAAACGACGGGCTGGCGATCTGGATCACCTTCTCCGCGGTGCGGTAGGCGGTGGATTGGGGAGGAACGGCCCGCCCGCCGACAAGGGCGGATTTGGAATCGATCGTGGTGCGCTGGTTGGGAAGAGTGCCGGAAATCCCGAGGTGCGCGATGGGATATTCGCGGACAAATTTTCCCCCGTCCCAGAGGGAAACCGCATTGCGCCGGGGCTCGATGAGCAGGCGGAATTCCAGCGGCATGACGATCAGCTCATCGCCGGGCTGGAGGTTTCTCAATTCCATCATCCCGTTGAGATGCATGATGCAGTCGAGCGTGGTCTTGTAGCGGGCCGCGATGCCCAGATAGGAATCGCCCCGCCTCACGACGTGAAGCTCTTTTCCCTCCATGTGGGCGGAGGAGAGCACTTCGTCCAGGTTCATGTCCCCCACGATCCTGCGGGCGACCGGCGCGGAGGTGGAAGCGGGAAACACGTTCACGATGGCGGTGAGTTTCTCGCGGGCTTCCGCCAACTGGCCGAGCGCGATGAGTTCGTGCGCTTTCTGGAAGGCTTTCTCGCCGGGCTCGATGTCCGGCAGCTCCGCGGAATCGAGCATCTTCGCAAAATCCACATCCGGCTGCCCTCCGATGAGTTCCCCGGGATTTGGAATGATCCGTTCAAAAACCCCGCCAAGCGGAGCCACGGCCACATGGTAGGCGAGCATGCCGGTGAATGCCATCACCCCGGCAACCACCAGAGCTGCGATCAGTTTGACGAAAAACCAGAAGCTCATGAACGGGCGGCGGAAACGTCAAAGCAGGCCGCGGCGCTTGAAATCGAAGGTATTGATTTCATGCGAGCGAAGAATCATTTCAAAGGAAAATTTGAGAATGGAGATTTCCCACGCGTCATCCACCCCCTCGATCACCGCGAGGGCGGGATTTCCGGACACGCGGATCGCATCGAGGACCCGTCCGCGGACGGCATCCATCGTGTCGTGGACGACCTCCTCGTGCACTTCCCCCCGGCGGAACTGGAAACCATATTGCAGGAAAGCCAGATCCTTCCCCTCCGCCCGGAGCCTCTCGACGAGCTTGTCGAAACGCGCGCGCGCATCGGGGCCGAAGCCCTCCAGATCGACTTCCCTGTAAGGTTCCGGCTTGAGAATCCGGGGACGCATCGCCTCCACCTTTCCCGTGCGGATGCGGATCTCCCCGGTGCGGTCCATCAGCTCGCTGATGAGCTGGAACTCGAAACTCGTGTCGCCGAACGTATCGATCCGGCGGTCCGGCTCCCGGAGCACCTTGGTCATTTCGAGGGCGTAGTGGATGTCGTCTGGCGAATGCATGAGCGGGACAAAGTCCGGCAATTCGCCGGCATTGCAATGAAAAGGGCGGACACCGCCTGGGAGTCCGCCCTCTTGAAAGCGTAAACCGGCTGGAAAATCAAGCCTGCTGGCTCGTGATGTAATTGATCACATCACCCACCGCCTGGAGCTTTTCCGCCTCTTCATCGGGGACTTCGATGTCGAACTCTTCCTCAAAAGCCATCACGAGTTCCACGGTGTCGAGCGAATCGGCACCGAGATCTTCGACGAATTTGGCTTCCGTGGTGACTTGATCGGCGCTGACGGCCAGCTGCTCGACGATGATATCCTTTACTCTGGCTTCGATACTTTTTTCAGACATGAGGTGCTGTGGTTGGGAGTTCGCGTTGGGCTTGGTTATCGTCAGCGGACCGGACTTGGCAATATCGAAAAACGCCCGGCGGAAGGAAATCCTCGCGGGAGGCTTCCGCTCATCCCTCTTCCGCGGCGGCATCGGCGGCGGGTTCCCTGACGGGAGTGTATTCGATGATCTCGCCGGAGAAACGGGAACGGATGCGCTGCATGAGCCGCTCGGCCGGCTGCCCTTCCTCTTTCTTGAAACCGCCGTAGGTCAGTCCGTCGATGCGGAGCCTGCCCTTCCCGGAAGCCCCCTCGTAGTCCGCGAACGCCAGCCCCTTGGTGTCCCACTTGCGCAGATCGAGCGTTTTGAGATCCGCGTACGGCACCCGCTTCCCGGTCTGGGAACGAACGCCCTCCTCATCCGCGCGGATCGACCGCATCAGCGTCCTGACGAAAAAGAACAGCGTCGCGGCGGTGAGCCCCAGACAGATCCAGAAAACCACCCACTGCTCGTTGATCTTGCGAGCGGTGAAGGGTTCCTCGGCAGGTCTCTCGTCATACCCGCGTTCCCCGCTGTATTCCAGCCACAGGGCGTTCTGTTGCAGCGGTTTGACCTTTTCGTAATCGTGCAGAATTTCCGGCCACGGCATCGGCAGCGCGAGATCCGCGGGCAACACGCCGGGATCTTCCGGAAACGTCACGCTTTGGGCCGCCGCGTATGTCCTCCATTCCTCCGGGGTCAGAGTTCCCCCCGCGTTCATTCTGGAAAAATCCTGGCCGGCCTGCTGGAACGCCTGATGGAGGTAGAACTCTTCGTTCTTTTTCCGGTATCCCGTCGAGGCGTCGATATAAAACCACACCGTAAACACCCCGAACATCAGCAACATCGCCACCGCCCGCAGCAAGAACCAGCGGGTGGGCTTGCATACGATTGCTTCCGCAGAAGAAGAGGTCGTCATTCGCCGCCAAAACAACCGTGCCCGGCCGGTCTTGGCAAGCAACAAGCCATTCAAGGGCTGACACATCAAAAGACGGAGGTTTCATTTCACCGCGAAGGTCGCAAAGGAACGCAAAGAGGGTGAACGGAGGATCGGAAACCGGAAAAACAGGCGGCACTTCACCCATCCGCCTCCGATCTCATCCGGAATTTTTCTCCGCGACCCTTTGCGACCTTTGCGGCTTTGCGGTGAATCCATTGGTTTTTTGAGGCGGCGACCGGTGATCGCCGCCACGGGGGTTAATCCTTCGCGGATTTCGGGTCGAGGGCGTCGCGGAGGCCGTCGCCGAGGAAGTTGAGGGCGAAGAGGGTGGTGGCGAAGAAGAGAGAGGGAAAGAAGAGCATGGACGGACTGATTTCCATGCGGTCCGCGCCTTCCTTGATGAGGATGCCCCAGGAGCTGTTGGGCGGTTTCACGCCGAGGCCGAGGAAGGAAAGGACGCTCTCCAGCAGCATGATGCCGGGGACGGCGAGGGTGGTGTAGATGATCACCGGGCCGATGACGTTGGGCAGGATGTGGCGGAAGAGGATGCGGGTGCGGCCGAGACCGAGGGAGACGGCGGCTTCGACGAATTCCTGCTTTTTGACGGACATGACCTGGGCGCGGACGATGCGGGCGATGGTGAGCCAGCCGATGGCGCCGATGGCGATGAAGAGCGGGATGAGCGTGGTGATGGGAGCCACGCGGTCGCGATTCCAGCCGGTGAGGCCGATGATCCATTCGGTGAAATCGGAGGCGGGTTCGTCGACGACGAGGGCGAAGAGGATGACGAGAACGAGGAAGGGGAGGGCGAAGAGGATGTCCACCAGCCGCATCATGAGGTCGTCGAGCTTGCCGCCGGCGTATCCGGCGATGGCTCCGTAGATGAGGCCGATGATGACGGCGACGCCGGTGGCGACGAGGCCGACGAGCAGGGAGACCTGGCCGCCGTAGAGCACGCGGGCGAAGAGGTCGCGGCCGAGCTGGTCGGTGCCGAACCAGTGTGCCGCGGAGGGCGGCGCGGCGGGGTTGCCCATGTTGATGACGGTGGGGCTCCGCACGAAGGGGAGGAGCGGCCCGATGAAGCAGAGCAGGAGCATGATGACGAGAAAGACGAGGCTGGCGATGGCCGCGTGGTTTCGCGCGAGCCGGTGCCAGGCGTCTTTCCAGAGGGAGGTGCCTTTTTCCATTTATGAGTTGGGAGCTGAGAGGTGAGAGCTGAGAGGTGAGAGCTGAGAGGTGAGAGCTGAGAGGTGAGAGCGGAGAGTTGGGAGCTGAGAGGTGAGAGCGGAGAGTTGGGAGCTGAGAGGTGAGAGCGGAGAGTTTTTCTTTCTCTCCGCTCCCAGCTCTTAACTCTCAGCTTTTTCTAAGCCGGGGGTTGAGGGCGATTTGGGCGAGGTCGGCGAGGAGGTTCGCGCCGACGATGAGGAAGCCGTAGAAGAGGACGAGGCCCTGGATGAGGAAAAATTCGCGGTCGGTGGCGGCGTTGACGAAGTGCTGGCCCATGCCGGGGACCTGGAAGATGGTTTCGATGACGAAGGAGCCGGAGATCATGCCGGCGAAGGCGGGGCCGATGAAGGCGACGGCGGGAATGAGGCCGCCGCGCAGGGTGTGGCGCAGGATGATGCGGGCTCCGGGCACGCCTTTGGCGCGGGCGGTGCGAATGTAGTCCTGGCTGAGGACGTCGAGCATGCCGCCGCGGGCGAGGCGCGCGAGGTAGGCGGCGTTGATGAGGCCGAGGGTGACGGCGGGGAGGATCCAGTCGGTGGGCGAGGACCATCCGGCGACGTTGAGGGATTTCAGGGTCAATCCCGCGCCGACGGCGAGGAGCGGGCCGATGACGAAGCTGGGCAGGCAGATGCCGATCATGGCTCCGGCGAGGCAGGCGTAGTCGGTGAAGGTGTTTCTGCGGACGGCGGCGATGACACCGGCGGGAATGCCGACCATGAGGGCGATGCCGATGGAGAAGAGACCGAGGGCGAGGGAAACGGGAAAGGACTGGCGGATGATCTCGGAGACTTTCACGCCGTCTTTTTTGAGGAGATCGCCGAGGTCCTGGTGGACGACGAGGTTTTTGAGGTAACGGAAGTATTGGACGGGCAGGGGCTTGTCCATGCCGGTGTATTCCATCATGCGCTGTTTGACGTGCTCCGGGATGGCGCGCTCCTCGACGTAGGGGCTGCCGGGCATGGCGCGGACGAGGAAGAAGGTGAGGGTGACGAGAACGAGCAGGGTGACGATGCCCTGGCCGAACCGGTTGAGGATGATGCGGATCATGAAGGGAGAAGGATGGGGGGCTCAGTTCCGGGTCTGCTGGCCGCGGAGGCGGACGAACTGGTAGGGGTGGTTGTCGAGGAGGAGCGGGTGCCAGCCTTCGACATTGGGATCGAGGAGGTAGTTTTTCGCGAACCAGCCGATGGGGAGGATGGGGGCTTCCTCAAGGACGATGGCTTCGGCGTCGTGGAGGAGGCGGAAGCGTTCGGCGGGGTCGGTGGCCTGGAAGGATTGCTGGAGTTTTTCCATGAAGGGCTGGCTGGCCCAGCCGGTGTTGTTGTTGCCGCCGCCGGTGGCCCAGAGTTCGATGAAGGTGAGCGGGTCGAGGTAGTCGCCGATCCATCCGGCGCTGGCGATGTCGTAATCGAGCTGCTGCATGGCGACGAGGTAGGCGGTCCATTCCTTGTTTTCGATTTCGACCTCGATGCCGAGGTGCTGGCGCCACATGGCCTGGATGGCCTGGGCGAGGGTGGCGGCGACCTCGCGGCTGGCGATGAGGAGCTTGATGCGGGGAAAGCCGCGGCCTTCGGGGTAGCCGGCTTCGGCGAGGAGCGCGCGGGCTTTTTCGGGATCGAAGGAGGCGATTTCCGGCGGCTGGTAATCGCCCATGGGCGGGCTGATGGCGTGGGCGGGTACGTAGCCGCGGAAGACGTTGTCGCAGATGGCGGCGCGGTCGATGGCGAAGTTGAGCGCCTGGCGGACCCGGGCGTCGTCGAGCGGCGCGCGGGTGACGTTGCAGCGGTAGAAGTAGGTGCCGGTGTAGGGTTCCTGGCGCAGGAGGGAGGGGTTGTGTTCCTTGAAAAAATCGACGACTTCGGGAGGGGAGGAGTAGGTGAGGTGGAGCTGCCCGTTGCGGAACATGCGGGCTTCGGTGTAGCTGTTGTTGACGGGGAGGAAGCGGATGCCGTTGAGGGAGACGTTGGCGGCGTTCCAGTAACGGGGGTTGCGCTCGACCTCGATGTGGTGGTTGAAGCGCCAGGATTTCATCTGGAAGGAGCCGTTGCCGACGATGTTTTCCGGCCGTGTCCAGGGGTTTCCGCGGTCGCCGATGCCGCCGTGCCGGAGGACGACATGGCGGGGAACGGGGCACCAGGTGTAGTGTTTGAGGAGTTCGGGGAAATAGGGGGTGGGGCCGCGCAGTTTGAGGCGCAGGGTGAAGTCGTCGATGACTTCGACGCCGACGGTGGAGAAGTCGTCGGTTTCCCCCCGGTTGAAGGCTTCCGCGCCTTCGAGGAAGTGGAGCATGTCCGCGTATTTCGCGCCGAGGGCGGGGGTGAGCATGCGTTCGTAGGCAAAGGCGAAGTCGTGGGCGGTGACAGTGGCCCCGTCCGACCATTTCGCTTCCGGGCGCAGTTTGGCGGTCCAGATGGTGTAGGTTTCGTCCGGCGTGAGTTCGCTGGCGGCGCCGCCCGGCGCGGCGGTGTCGTCGCTGGGATGGAAGTGGACGAGGCCTTCAAAGAGGGCGCGGAGGATGTTGCTTTCCAATACGCCGCTGACCACGTGGGGGTCCAGTCCCTTCGGTTCGTTGGAGTTGCCGATGATGAGGATGCCCTCGCGCGTGGCCTTCGCCACCTGGCTTTCCCGCTGGCAGGAGGCGAGAAACGGCAAGGCGAGGAGAAGAAAAATGGCGGGCCCGCGGAACATGACAGGCGGATTCCTAGCGTTCATGGGAGTGGAATGCAGGGGAAATTTTCCACAATTCTTCCGGAAGGCCCGGCTGGTTTGACACGGGAACCAAAGCGTTTAGGATGGCGGCGTCGTGAGTGCGAAAAAAAATCAGGGCGCGGTGATTCCGGTCAGGGAGTTGAAGGCGATTCGCTTGAAGCCTTCCGCGACCGATTACGCGACCTCTGCGCGTACGACAGCGGATGCAATGGGGCTGACAGGGCCGGTCGCATCAAAAACCAAGCCGAACATGCTGCTGCTCTCGCTCGTGACACGGGAATCCTGAAACTTGTACCGTTTTCCTCACGAAAGTTTGCGTCCGACAACGCGACATGGGTGGGAAGCGAGCATTACGTGGAGCTGCTGGAAGGCGAGCAGCGGTATGGAAAAATCACGATTCCTCCCGCATTCGGCCTCATTCCGGAAGTCCGGAAAATCACCAGGGCCGACTTGCACGAAGATCCCGCTACTCCGGCCTTCCGGGAAGCGATCGAATTGATGCCGGCAACGCCTTTGGAGTATCTCGACCGCTGGATTGCCAGCAATGACGTTTTCGGTGACGATGTGAGACTCGTTTCCGTGGTCCGCTGGGCGGACGGACGGATTTCCTTCGGCATTACCCAGCCGCAATATCACGGCGTCCCCGCGGACCCGCGGGACATCGAAAAACACTTTATGGCAGCAGGTTGGGAACGCTTGAAAGACCCATCCGGCCACGTGATCTTTTACAACTTCGCGTTCAACGTCATCGCCATCGATGCCGAACGGCGGAATTGCTATTTGAACCGGGGCGATCTGCTTCCTTTCGATGTCATCCTCCGCAAACCGGATGACGCTTTGTCACGGTTTCTCAACATCTAGCGGCTCCGTGGGGTTTCCCCGGAACCGTCGGGACTTGCAACGACGGGAATGCGGGCTAGAAACAACGGAACTTCCGCGTGAAAAGCTACTTTCTCAGAAGACTCCTCCTGATCCCGCCGACTTTGCTGGGGATCACGCTGCTCGTCTTCACGATCACGCGCTTCGTGCCCGGCGGGCCGATGGAGCGGGCTTTGCAGGAAGTGATTTCCGGCGAAGGGGACGGCTCCCGCGGTGCGGGGGCGAGCCAGTCACACGGCGGCTTGAGCGAGGAACAGCTCGAGGAACTGGAAGAGCAGTTCGGCCTCGATCAGCCCATCCTCATTGCCTACCTCCGCTGGCTCGGCGTGCTGCCGAAGGAGGTCCGCCTCTCGAAAGGCGAATACGGCAGCCGCGGCGAGGAAACCATCGGCGGCGAGGTGGACGGCGACACCACCGCCATCGTCGTGCTGCGCGGGGACGGTCGGATCGCGCATGTCACGCGGAAGGACGCCAGGGTGGTTTCGGCGGTCTTCGCGGAAACGGGCGAACCCATCGCCGCGGAGCGCTGGAAGGTGCGGCTGGAAACGGAAAAAGACCGGCAGGAGCGTTTCCTCCGGCGCAATCCGGGCGCGGACGCTCCGGGCTACCTGCCGCGCGCCGTGGCATACCAGACGCGTTTCGCGGGCGTTTTCCAGGGCGATCTGGGGCGCTCGACGACTTACAACGACCCCGTCCACGAAATGATTCTGGAGCGCATGCCCATCGCGCTTTATTTCGGCATCCTCACCGCGATCATCACCTACGGCGTCTGCCTGCCGCTCGGCATCCTCAAGGCGCTGAAACACCGGACTTTCATCGACAGCGCCAGCTCGGTGCTCATTTTCCTCGGTTACTCGATCCCCGGTTTCGCGCTGGGCGCGGTGCTGCTCGTCTATCTCGGCGCGCGGATGAATCTCTTCCCACTCTTCGGCCTGACGAGCCCGGACTTCGATCAGCTCGATTCGTGGGGGAAAATCAAGGACCTCGCCCATCACACCGTGCTGCCGCTGGCATGTTATGTCGTCGGTTCCTTCGCGGTGCTGACGATGATGACGAAGAACAATCTGATGGATAATCTCGCCGCGGACTACGTGCGCACCGCGGTGTCGAAGGGTGCGAGCTTCCGCAAGGCGGTCTTCGGCCACGCGTTCCGCAACTCGATGATTCCCATCGCCACCAGCCTCGGCAGCCTCGTCACGGTGTTCGTCGGCGGTTCGCTGTTGATCGAGACGGTGTTCGACATCCAGGGCTTCGGGCTTTTGCAGTATCAATCCGTCGTGGCGCGGGATTTCCCGGTCGTCATGGGCACGCTGGCGGTGTCCGCCTTTCTCATGCTCATCGGCCACGTCATTTCCGACCTCATCGTGGCCATGGTGGACCCGCGGATCAAATTCGAGTGATGATGCGGGCAATCGGATTTCTATGGATCATCCTCGCCGCGCTCGCCGCGACGGGGGAAACGCTCGGCCTCGCCTTTCCCACCGCCCGATGGTTTTTCTCCGCGAGCCGCGGGGTGCCGTGGCTCAACGCGGAAATTTACGGCTGGGTTTTTCCATGGTTCGGCTGGCTGAGCGTGGCGCTGCTCGGCATCGGCGGGCTGGTCATGATCATCCGCTCGTGGACCGGCGGGCCGCCGAATCCGGTCACGCGCCGCCGCATCCAGCGTTTCCGCGAAATCCGCCGCGGCTACGTTTCCCTGATGATCCTGCTTTGCCTCGCGGGATTCGCCGCGCTCGACCATGTGGTCGTGGGAAATCAGGCGCTGGCGGTGAAATACGATGGCAAATGGAGGTTCCCCGCCTTTCTCCAGACCGAGCTGAAAAATCAGGATTTCGGCATCGAGGGCGAACTCGCGGAAGCCCCTGCCGACTACCGCGAACTCAAGCGCATCTTCGCCGCTGATGGCGGAGGCCGCGTCATCATGCCGCTCATTCCCTACGCCCCCACCGGCGACACGCTGCCGCCGCGATCCAAGGCGATGGTCCAGCGCGAGGGCGTGTATCACGAGTCCGGCAGCCGCGAGTCATACTCCGGCCTCGTCGCGACCTATCACGATGTCGAGCGCGGCCGGATGCACATGCGCTACACGATGCGGAACGGCCGCCTCTCCGGCCCCTTCGATGGCTGGGACGAGGAAGGCGAACGCGTCTATCGCGGCGAATACAAGGACGGGGAAATCGTTTCCGATACCTACAGCGGCGAGGGCACGAAGGAGGATTTCCTCAAACTGGCGGATTCCGGCCTCCGCGCCGTGAAATACCACCCCGCGCCGCCGATGCCCGAGCAGGGCCACTGGCTCGGCACCACCTCGCAGGGCTACGACGTCGTGGCCTATCTTTTCGGCGGCCTTCAGGTGAATTTCAAAGCCGCGCTCATTTATCTGCCCGTCGTGTATTTCATCGGCATCACCGTCGGCATGCTGATGGGTTACTTTGGAGGATGGTTCGATCTGCTCGTCCAGCGCATCATCGAGATTCTGGACAACATGCCTTTCCTCTTCGTGGTGATCATTCTTTCCAGCACGGTGCCGGAAAAATTCAAAGGGCTGCCCATCATTCTCACCATCCTCATCGTCTTCGGCTGGATGGGCATGACCTATCTCATGCGAACCGCCGCCTATCGCGACAAGGAGCGGGATTACATTTCCGCGGCGCGGGTGCTCGGCGCGGGCACGCCGCGCGTCATCTTCCGCCACCTGCTGCCGAACA
>CAZVSA010000083.1:0-13980 GCA_964629955.1 uncultured Luteolibacter sp. | reverse complement strand
CATGAGGCGTTGTTCGCCGGCGGCTGCGTGCGCGACCGCCTGCTCGGGCACGAACCGAAAGACTACGACATCGCCACCTCCGCCCATCCCGAAGAAGTTCTCAAACTCTTCCCCCGCTCGAACGAAGTCGGAGCGCACTTCGGCGTGGTGATCGCGAAACACTCCGGCCACCATGTGGAGATCGCCACCTTCCGAACCGACGGCAGATACAAGGACAGCCGCCGCCCGGAATCCGTATCCTTCGCCGCTGCGGAAAAAGACGCACAACGCAGGGATTTCACGATCAACGGGATTTTCGAGCACCCGGAAACCGGAGAAATCGTGGACTACGTGGGAGGCAGGGCGGATCTGGAAAACCGCGTGCTGCGGGCCATCGGCGATCCCGTCGCAAGATTCACCGAAGACGCCCTGCGCCTGCTTCGCGCGGTCCGTTTCTCCACACGCCTGGATTTCCCCATCGAGCCGGAAACCCTGAACGCCCTGACGGCGAACGCCCACCTCCTCTCCCGTATTTCCGTGGAACGCATCCGCGACGAGTTCTCCAAAATCCTCACCGGGCCGAACCGGCACAGGGGCGTGGAAATCCTCGTGGAAACCGGGCTCATGCGGCACATCGTCCCGGAATTTCTGGAAACCATCGGCTGCGAACAACCGCCGGAATGGCATCCCGAAGGGGATGTCTACACCCACACCTGCATCATGCTGGAGCTGCTGGAACCGGACGCCCCGCTGGAGTTGTGCCTCGCCGTCCTGCTCCACGACATCGCGAAACCCCCCACCAGAACCTACGACGAGGAAGCCGGCCGGATCCGCTTCAACGGCCACGACGCGCTCGGCGCGGAAATGACCTATCAAATCCTCCGCCGCCTCAAATACCCGAAAAGCGTGATCGGAGCGGCGGAAGCCATGGTCGCCCGCCACATGCAATTCATGAATGTTCAGAAAATGCGTACGTCAAAGCTGAAACAATTCATGTCCACCCCCACCTTCGTATCCGAGATGGAGCTTCACCGGGTCGATTGCGCGTCCTCGAACGGTTTCACCGACAACTACGAGTTCCTGCAACAAAAAGAGGCCGAATTCGCCGCGGAACCCCTCATCCCGCCGCCGCTGGTAACGGGCCTGGACCTGATCCGGCTCGGCGTCGCACCCGGCCCGGTTTTCAAGGGAATCCTGGAGACCATCCAGATCGAACAACTCGAAGGACGGATCTCCGACCGCGATGGCGCGCTCGCCCTGCTGCAAAAACTCGCCGCCGAAATTTCAGCATGATCCGGCAGGTATTTCAGAAGATCCGTAGCGACCAAGCCCGTCATTTCCGTTTTCCTTGCGCAGGCAAATCACAAGACTCCATTCATGAAGACCATTCCCGTTGAGCACAGCGATCCAGTGAACGCACGGATCCTCGCCGTTTCCGAAGACCTCATCGCCGGTTTCCAGCGCGAGCCGTTCCACCTCATCGCCAACCAATCCGGCGTGCCGTTGGAAATCGTGCTCGAACGCATCCGGGCCATGCAGGAAGCGGGAATCATCCGCCGCGTGCGCCAGACCCTCCTTTCCACCAAGCTCGCCCACGGCGCTCTCGTCGCGTGGAAAGTGCCCGAGGAAAAGCTCAACGCCGCGTTCGATTTCATGGCGAAGGAAGATCCCTTCTCCGGCCACGTCGTCATCCGCTCCACGGACACCGAGGTTTCCGGATCGGGCTATCGCCTGTGGACCACGCTCAAAGTCCCTGTCGGCGAATCCCTCGATCACCACGCCACCGCCCTCCTCCGCCTCACCGGCGCCACCGAATACCTGCTCATGCCCGCCAACGGAGTGTTCGCCCTCGGCGTCGGCCACGTCCGCCGCAAGTCGCTCGAACCCGGCGCCAAAGCCGACGAGCCCGCCGTCATGATGACCACCGCCAAGGTGGAACTCACCCCCGGGGAGTGGAGCGTGCTGCTCGCCCTCAAGGAAGAACTCACCCTCGAAGAAATCCGCGAAAACCCATGGGACGGGCGGGCGGAAAAAGCGGGCGTCTCCCTCGAACGCTTTTGCGAAATCGCCGAAGGCCTGAACGACAAAAAAGTCATCGGACGCTTCTCCACCTTCCTCGAACACGTCAAACCCTCCTCCACCGGCGAGCGCGTCACCCGCTTCAACGGCCTGTTCCACTGGGCCGTGCCGAAGGGTCGCGAAATCGAAGCCGGCGGCGAGGTCGGCCGTCATTTCTGCATGACCCATTGCTACTGGCGCGAAGGCGGCCCGCAATTCGGCGACGTGAACATCATGGGCGTCGTCCACGGCACGGAGAAACCCCGCGTCCTCGAACACAAGGCGGCCATCGACCGCCATCTCGAATCCATCGGCATCCCGGTTTCCTACACCAACGTCTTCTGGGGCGGCCGCTCCGAGATCAAACCCTCGGAAATCTCCCCGAAGGTCTATCAGGAATGGCACGCCCGGCATTCCGGCTGAGGCCCTTTTGTCAAAATTCCCATTGGCGGCCCCACCCCGGAATGCCTACAACCATCAACCTCGAAAACCACATGAAACAAGAAGCCCGCGAAGCTCTTATCGAACTGCTGTTCCTCTCCCTCTATCTCGACGATCATCTCTCCCTCGCGGAAGATGACATCCTCACCAAATCCCTGGATGCGATCGGCTGGGAAAGCCCCGTTTCCCGCGATGCGTTCCTCCTCAAGGCATTCTCCGTCGCCCGCCGCGCGGTGTCCAACGGAGTCGCCATCGACGGATTTCTGGAATCCCGCGCCGCCTCCATCCGCAACGCGGGGGAACAGGGATTCGCCCTCACCTGGCTGGTGAACGTGCTCGCCGCGGACGGCCTCTCCTCCACGGAGGAACACTTCATCAGAAAGCTGGAAGAACAGCTTTTCGCATGAGTTGACCGGAGACCATCCCCCTGCGGGCAGGCCTTTTGTGACCAAACCGTCACAAAGCCCCGGTTCACCTTCCGGCATCCCCCCTCTACATCATCCCGCAGATGCAACGAATTCTGATTGTAGAGGACGAGCACGACATCGCCGACCTCATCGGCTTCAATCTCCAAAGGGCGGGCTATGAAGTACTGAAAGCGCACGACGGGATCTCCGGCACCCAGATCGCCCTTCGTGAAAG
Source organism: uncultured Luteolibacter sp. (assembly GCA_964629955.1). GTDB lineage: Bacteria > Verrucomicrobiota > Verrucomicrobiia > Verrucomicrobiales > Akkermansiaceae > Luteolibacter. Next base: position 10,860 of record CAZVSA010000083.1, on the reverse strand, counting down.
GCCCGATCTCCTGATCCTCGATCTCATGCTCCCGGGACGGGACGGCTATTCCGTTTTCCGCGAACTCCGGCGCGATCCCCGCACCGCGTCGCTCCCGGTCATCATGCTCACCGCCCGCGCCCAGACCGAAGACCGCATCCAGGGGCTCGAAGCCGGAGCCGACGACTACCTCACCAAACCCTTCAGCCCGAAGGAACTCATGCTCCGCGTGCAATCGGTTCTCAAACGCTCCGACGCCCCGCCCGGCTCCGTCGAGTTTTCCTACGGTCCTTTTCGTTTCGATAAAAACGCGCTCCGCTTCTATCTCGAAGGCGAGCCCCTCGATCTCACCTCCACCGAATTCAAGCTCCTGCTCCACCTCTGCGAGCGCTCCGGCAAGCCCCAGGACCGCAACGATCTCCTCCGCACCGTCTGGGGCTACAGCGACGAAGTCCACAGCCGCACGCTCGACACCCACATGAAACGCCTCCGGCAGAAACTCGGCTCCCACGGAGCATTGATTGAAACGGTCCGCGGAGTCGGCTATTGCATGGCAACCGCCAGCGCATGACCAACGGCATCGCCATCTTCCTCACGACTCTCGCGTTCCTCGCCCTTGTCGTCATCATCTTCCGCCTCCACCGCTCCCGCGGCAAACTCGAAGCGGAAGCAAACGCATGGAAACTCCGCCTCCAACACGATCTCAAGCAGGCCCGCAACGAGCGGAACCGCCTGCTCGACGCCCTCGGCGACGCCTTCCTGCTGGTGGACTCCCAGGCCAACATCCTCTTCGCCAACCAGGCCGCATCCTCCCTTTTTGCCGGGCGCGAGCTGCTGGGCCGCCCCGTTCGCGAAGCCTTTCTCGATCACCGTCTCGCCGACGCCCTGATCCGCTGCCTCGCCACCGGCGAACCCACGCAATCGCGAACCGTCCTGCCCCAGCAAACCTCCCCTCTGGGCGATCTGGAAACCCGCGGCTTCAACGCATGGATCATCGACGCCGCCCAACTCTCCGACACCCCCGGCACCGCCCCCATCACCCGTGTGATCATTCGTGACGTGACCGCAGAACACCAACTCGAACAGATCCGCAAGGATTTCGTGGCGAACGCCTCCCACGAACTCCGCACGCCGCTGGCCATCATCAACGGCTATCTCGAAAACCTGCTGGACGACGGGATGATCGACGAACCGGAAATGGCGAGGCGCTTTCTAACAGTGATGCGGAAGCATACGGACCGCATTTCCCGCATCGTGGAGGACATGCTCGTCATCTCCCGCCTGGAATCCGGTGAAGCCGGCACGCTCAACATCAAACCATTCAAGCTCCGCTCCTGCATCAACGACATCCTCGAACGCCTGGAATCCGTCATCCGCAACCAGGAAGCCGTCGTGACCCTGCATCTCGACGATCCCGAAGCCGTCCTCAACGGAGACCGCTTCTACTGGACGCAGGTCCTCTTCAACCTCGTGGAAAACGCCCTGAAACAAAACCCCCACAAAGGCCTGAAAGTCGGCATCGGCTGCGAAACCACACCCGGCCAATTCCGCATCTGGATCAGCGACAACGGCGTCGGCATCCCCAGCGCCGACCTCCCCCACATCTTCCGGCGCTTCTACCGCGTGGAAAAACACCACTCGCAGCAACAGATCAAAGGCACCGGCCTCGGACTCTCCATCGTCAAACGCGCCATCGAGGCCCACAACGGTTTCATCACCGTCACCTCCATCCCCGGGCGCGAAACGAAATTTCTCATCACCATCCCCTCCCCCCCGCCGCAGGACACCCCCGCCCCGGCCATCCCGAATTCCCCCTCGACCTGAGCCGCCGATTCCCCAACCTCGGGACTCATGCAAGCGGCTCCCCGCAGAATCGCGCTCTTTGGCGGCACCTTCGATCCCGTCCACCTCGGCCACCTCCACCTCGCCGATCTCGCCCGGCAAAGCCTCGGGCTGGATGAAGTCCGCTTTCTCCCCTGCCTGATCTCCCCCCACAAAACCGGCACCTCCCCCGCCAGCCCGGCCGACCGCCTGGAAATGCTCCGGCTCGCCACCAGCCATCTCCCGTGGGCCGTCGTGGACGGCTACGAGCTGGAAAAAAACGGCCCCTCCTTCTCCTTTGAAACCGCGGCAACCATGGCGGCGCGTTTTCCCGAAGCCCGCCTCTTCTGGATCATGGGCGGCGATCAATGGGACGCGCTGCCACGTTGGAAAAACCCGGAAATCCTCGCCCGGCACGTGGAGTTCATCGTCCTCGCCCGGGGTACTCCCCCGCCACCGCGCGAAGGATACCGCCTCCACCTGATTCAGGGCGAACACCCCGCTTCCGCCACCGCCATCCGCGAAACGATCGCCGGAGGTGACCGGGAACTTCCCTGGCTTCCCGCTTCCGTAAGCGACTACATCCGCCGCCACGGACTCTATTCCCCGCCGGACCCGAATGGTGTGTAGAAAAGGCGGATTTCACGAATCGAAAACGGTTCATCCGTGAGTTCCCGTAGTGGCGATCACCGGTCGCCACCTCTTTTGATTCGGGGACCACACGCGCTGTGGTGGCGATCATTGGTCGCCACTCCTCGCGCTCCAGCGGCTGGTATGACCGACCCGTCCCGCATCCGGAAAACTCCCCACCATATCCGCCAGGTTTCCGGCGAGGCGCCGGAAACAGCACGCGAGGGCGCGTGCGCTCCCCTTTTCCGTGATCCATCTTATCCGCCGGACTCCAAATCCGCATGATCAGCCGCCGAAGTGTTTTTTCAACCAGGCATCAATCGCCTCCACCACCTGCGGATAGGTGCTCTCATCGAATACATGCCCCGCCCCCTCGACCGCCAACCACTGTTTCTCCGAACGGGCCGCCTCGAACGCATCAAGGCCATCCTGCAATGGAATCACGTCGTCCGAGGTTCCGTGAACCAGCAACCACGGCTGGGTCACCGCCTCGGCGGATTTGAGCGTGTCGCCGATGGAGGTCAGATCGTCCACATAAGCCTGCGAAAGCGGACAGTCTTCATCCTCCCACATGAACCCGGCACCCGGTGTCTCATCGCCGAACTCCCTTCGGACGAAATCCGCGGTGTGGGTCATTCCCGCCAGCGACACCAGCACCCGGATCCGGGGATCCCTCGCCGCCTGGATCACCCCTACCGCGCCCCCCATGCTGTGGCCGACGTAGGCCACGCGCACATCCGGCGGCACCGCATCCAGCACGGAAGAAAGATCTCCGGTTTCTTTCGTGATGTTCGAGTCCTCGAACTTCCCTTCCGAGTCCCCGTTCCCGCTGTAGGAAAACCGCAGGCAAGGCCAGCCGCGCTTGGAAAGACCTTCCGCAATCGCAACCAGCAGGGGCCTGTCCTTGTTCCCGGTTACGCCGTGGGCAAGAATCACGAGTTCCTCGGAACGGATTCCAGGGTGAAAACTGTGATCGATGCGTTCGCCCTGCTGGTTGATCATCTGGCCGTTGGACATTGGATTATGGGTCTGGTTGCTGTTCATCAAATCCGGGAGTTTCCTCCGCCGGAAACGCATTCCGGGTTCCTGCCAAAGGTTTCGCAGGATTTGCCCGCACCGTGCAAGTTCATCGTTCACGAATGAACCGGCTCCGAAAATGCGGAGCTAGGAACGACGGGGCCGGAAACCCATCACGATCCGCAGCACGCACACGGGAAGCGCCGCGATCGCCAGCGCGGCCAAAGCCACCTGGAGGCCCGGATAAACCCTCGCCTTGTCCCGCTCCAGTGCCCGGAGCGACTCCGCGACGACCTGTTGCTTCGGCACGTAAAACCACTCGCTCGTCGGAATCTGCCCGCCGTTTTCCCGGCTTGCCACGGCTCCGAACTCGGTCCTCACCGGCCCGGGGCAAACCGCCAGCACCGGAATTCCGTGCTCCCTCAACTCAATCCGCAACGCTTCCGAAAAACTGGTGACATACGCCTTGGTGGCCGCATACACCGCAAAATCGGGAATCGGCAACAAGCCGGCCAGAGAACTCACATTCACCACCGCGCCTCCCCGCAGGATCATCCCCGGCACCAACGCATGGGTGAGATGGGTCAGCGCCTCGATGTTGACGCGGAGCATGCTTTCCTGCTTCTCCCAGACGGACCCGGCGAATTCGCCGTAGTCACCGAGCCCCGCGTTGTTCACCAGAAGGTCCGGAACAAACCCGGCTTCCTCCAAATTTTCCAACAGCCGCTTCCGATCCTCCGAGCGGGTCAGATCCAGCGGAAAAACAGCCACCGCCACCGTCGGGTGGCGATCACGTATGCGGTCCGCCAACTGGTTCAAGCGGGCCTCACGCCGCGCCACGAGCACGAGTTTTCCGACCCGTGGCGCGAGCTGAAGTGCGAATTCCTCGCCCAGTCCGGCGGAAGCGCCGGTAATCAGGGCACAGGAGAAATAACAGGGATGAGCCATGCCTCAGGCTACCCCATCGCGGGAATTATGCGATCTGAGTTTCGCCGTTCGGCCCCTGGGTCACCTGGACGACCCGGAGCGGCAGACGGACGAGAACTTCCCCGTCGCAACCGATGTCGATCGAGTAGATGCCCGCCTGCTGGAAGCGGAGGCCCTGCAGGTTCATCACGATGTTGCGGGTGAGGAACGGAACGTTCTTCGGAAGCTGGACTTCAAACTCCGGCTCGATCGGCATGTTGTTGGGATCGAGGGACTCGCCGTCTTCGTTGATGATGTTGATGGAAAGCTTGTGGCGGCCCGCATCTTCCGGGGTGAAGCAGAACCGCAGGGCGAGGGCGCAGGAGGGATGAACCACCGGCACCGCGCGGGCGGCCAGGGTGTCGAAGGTTCCGGAAATGACCAGCTTGCCATTGTAGTCGGCTGCAAAGTCACAAAGAGTGGCGATTTGAATGTCCATGATGGATGGTTTTGGGATGTCTGTATTTCCCGCCTCGGAAATTCGCGCTGCGGGGGGCACTTGTCTGAAGGGATCGCGGGGAGGCGTAAAGCCCAAATCCGCACGGAGCCGACACATCAAAGACGGGTTTTCCTTTCACCACAAAGCCGCGAAGGTCGCAAAGGGTCGCGAAGAATGGTCTTAAGGTCGGAAAGTCGGAAGAGTTTGGGATCGGGAGGGGTTTGGTGAGGGAAGACCTTCAGACTTTTAGACTTTCAGACCTTAAGACGCGGAGCGAAGCGAAGTTACTTCGATGTTCTTCGCTCTCCGCTCTTCGCTCTTTACTCTCCGCCGGCTTGTCATGACGGAAACCTCCGGTAAACTACCCCCATGGAAGTAACCCTCACCCTCCCCGACGAGCTGGCCGCGGAGTCCTTCGGCGATCCCTCCCGGATCGCCTTGGAAGCCCTCGCCGCGCGGGCGTATGAAGCGGGGATCTTCTCCGTCGAGCAGGTTCGCCGCATGCTCGACCTGCCTTCCCGCTGGGAAGCCCAGGATCTGCTCTCCCGCCACGGCGTCTGGCCGGGAACCACCGTGGAGGATGTGCTGGCCGACATGCGGATGCTGGAAGAACTGCGGACCGGTACGCCGTGATCATCATCAGCGACAATTCCGCGCTGTCGGCACTGGCCGAAACCGGGCTGATGGATCTCCTGCCAAGGTTGTTTGGAGAGGTGGTGATTCCCGATGCCGTCCACCGGGAATGTGAACACCCCGGCGCACCGCATCCTCTGCGGGCATGGATCACCAGCCCGCCGGAGTGGCTGCACATCGTGCCGGATCCACCGATCTTGCTGACGGAGACCGCAAGCCTCGGCCCCGGTGAAGCGGCCGCCATCACGCTTGGCTGGGAGCATCGCCGGGAGTGCAGGCTGATTCTCGACGAGAAACGGGGCAGGCGCGTGGCCGAGGCGCTTGGTCTCCCAAAGACCGGAGTTTTGGGCATCATTGGCGATGCCGCAAAGCAGGGATGGGTGGACTTCGACAATGCCGTGGATCGCCTGAGATCCGCGGGGTTCCACATGGCCGATGCGGTGATTGAGGCCGTGAGGCAAAAACCGGGCGGCTGACCGGCTGGGAATCCCTTCGACATTGAACCTTCGATGCCCAACCTTCGACGTTCGATGTTGGACGTTCGATGTTCTTCAGGGCTCCTCCAGCTCCTCGTCGATCACATCGTTCATCGAATCGCCGAAGGCGTCCTCGATGATCTCATCCTCGCCCACCGGAATGGCGCGGGCCGGCCCCGGCTCATCCCTTTCCGCCATCGGAATCAGGGGAGTGAACCCGGCATTCCGCTCCGTGAGCATCTCCACCGGCAGCGCGCGCAGCGGCCGCACCGGCGAATCCTCCAATTCCTCCAGATCGTCCAGCGGCTCGGGAGCCTCCTCCACTTCCTCCGGATTCTCCTCATCCACCACCACAAGCGCCCTTTTCGGGGGGGCGATGATGTCCTTGATCTCGTCTTTCAGCGGCTCGAAGAAATTTTTCACCATCGGCGCCGCCATGCGCCCGCCGGAAACCGTCTCGCCCGGCCTCCCCTCGTAAAGCACCGCGAAGGCGTATCTTGGATTGTCGTGCGGGAGAAATCCGGCGAACCAGGCGAGGCGCTGCCTCCTCGCAGGCGGCCCCCACTGGGCGGTTCCGGTTTTTCCCGCAAGCGTCGTATAACTCAAATTCGCGCCCCGCCCCGTACCATACCCCTTGGAAACCACATCCCTCATTCCTTCCCTCACGATCCGCACCGACTTCTCATCGATTCCCAGCCAATTCTTCCTCTCCGGCACCATCACCTGCACCACCCGCCCGCGGGGGTCATGCACCTGGCGGACCAACTGGAGCTTCGGCAACGCTCCTCCATTGGCGATGCCCGCCATCGCCTGCGCCACCTGCAAGGGGGAGGAAAGCAGCGAGCCCTGGCCGATCGACATGTTCGCCGTATCGCCATCCAGAATCCGGCGCTTCTCGTTTTTGAGCATCCACTCGTCGTTCGGAACCAATCCGGACGTCTCCCCCACCAGCGGCAGGCCGGTCCTTTCCCCGAATCCGAGACGCCTCGCCACCCCGAGAAAGCTGGACGGCCCCACATCGATGCCCACCTGATAGAACCAGGGGTTCGTCGAGCGCGCCAATGCACCGCGGACATTGAGCGAACCCTCCGCCCTTCTGTTGTGATTGTGGAAAGTGCGGTTCCCGATCCGGACCGATGCCGGGCAATAGATGGTCGAGTTCTCCGTCACCACCCCGTTGTTGAGAGCCGCCAGGGCCACCACCGGCTTGAACGCCGAAGCCGGAGGATACTGGGACTGGAACGCCCTTCCATACAGGGGCGTCGCCGGATCTTCCCGCAATTTCTGGAACTCCGCCTCGCTGATTCCCGGAATGAAATGGTTCAAATCGAAACTCGGCCGGGATGCCATCACCAGCACCTCCCCGGTCACCGCATCGATCACCACGAACGCCCCGCGCCGGGTTCCTTTGCGGAGCACATCCTCGGCGAGCTTCTGCCATTTCAGATTGAGCGTGGTGACCAGCGTGCCACCCGGCCGCGGACGCTTCACCTGCTCTTCCAGCAGCTTGTTGCCGTTCTCATCGAAAAGCAGCCGCTTCATGCCGTCCTCTCCCGTGAGCTGCCGGTCGAACAACATTTCAAATCCCGCGCGCCCCTCCGTCTCCTCCCACAATGGCTCGTTGAAATTGATCGGGCCTGTCGGCAATTTTCCCACGCTTCCCGAATACCCGATGATGTGCGCCGCCAGCTCCCCGTGCGGATAATGCCGGACATACACCGGATGCAGGATCAACCCGGAACTCAGCTTGTCCCCGAGTCCCTCCGCCTCCTTCGGGCCATGAATGCCGCTCACCAGCAAGGGCAGCCAACGGCGGTGGCGGTAATGATCGTAAAGCTCGTCGTCCGTTTTGCTGATGGCGTTTTTCACGAGCCCCTGCAAGGCGTCCAGCCGCGTGCGGGCCCAGTGAATGACAAAATCCCTGTCCGCCACCTCGAACTGGGGAAACTGAAGCGCCACCTGATAGGCGACCTTGTTCTGTGCGAACGGCTCCCCCTCCCTGTCCACGATCTGCCCGCGCGGCGCGGGAATCCGCAACGTGATCGTCCGCGCGTCCCTGCGGGTGAGAATCGACCCATCCGATGCGGTCCGGACCGCGGGCGGGGACACCGGCGCGAACGCCTGGGTCTCCGCCGCCACAAACTCCGGAGCCGTCAAAGCCTGGCCATAAACCGGAAGCGCGGCCATCCAGGCCAGCGGCATCAAACAACGGCGTGACAGAAATTTCCCCATGGGCAGGCGCGGATCGTAGATGCGGAAACGATCCCCGGCAACGCCCAATCCCGCCACTTTCCCGCCAATCTTTCCGGCGACTTCCTTGCCGCCCGCAGCCCCGCATGCATCATCCCCGCAATGAATGACTGGAATTTCCTCACGTTCGTGATCATGGCCGGGCTTTTCGTCCTGTGGAAACTGGAGTTGGCCGCCACCCTGCTCAACCTCAAGGCCTTCCCCTCGTCGGTCCCCAAAGAGCTGAAATCCGTAATGGATTCCGCCAAACTGGACCGGGCCCGGCGGTATCTGACCGTGAACGGCCGCTTCGACATTCTCCGCGGCTCCGTCTCACTGGTCGTTCTCCTCGTCTTCTGGACCATCGGCGGTTTCGGCTGGCTCGATGACACGGCGCGCTCCCTCGCCCCGTCCGAAGTCACCGCGGGCCTCGTCTTCCTGAGCGCCCTGTTCCTCGGCCAAAGCCTCATCGATCTCCCCTTCGCGGCCTACGACACCTTCGTGATCGAACAGAAATTCGGCTTCAACCGCTCCACCCCGAAAACCTTCCTCCTCGACCGGATCAAGGGCCTGCTCCTCGCAGCCATACTCGGCCTCCCCCTCACCGCAGCCGTGCTCTGGATTTTCAACAACGTCTCCCACGCATGGCTCTGGGCCTGGCTGATCGTGGTCAGCTTCCAGCTCGTGATCACCTACCTCGCCCCCTCCTTCATCATGCCGCTTTTCAACAAGTTCTCCCCCATGCAGGAAAATAATTTGAAACGATCGATTGAAGCACTTGGAGAGCGTTGCGAATTTCCGCTTGATGAGGTCTTCGTCATGGATGGCTCCAAGCGCTCCACCAAAGCGAACGCCTTTTTCACCGGTTTTGGGAAAAGGAAAAAAATCGCCCTATTCGACACATTGATAGAGAAAAGCACGACTGATGAGCTGCTCGGAGTGCTGGCTCACGAGATCGGCCACTTCCGCTGCGGCCACATCCGGAAGCGACTCGCCGCGGGCATGCTTCAAATGGCCGGAGTCTTCTTCCTGCTCGGCCTCGCCACCAGCCCGGATGGCAAATTCGCTCCGCTTCTCTTCGAGGCGTTCGGCGTTTCAAACATCTCTTCCCACGTCGGCATCGTTCTTTTTCTCATTCTGCTGGAACCGGTCGGAAAACTCCTTTCCACCCTATCGAACGCATGGTCCCGCAAACATGAGTTTGAAGCGGATGCTTACGCCGCCAAAATCACCGGCAACCCCACCCCTCTGGCCAACGCACTGAAAAAGCTCACCGCCGACCACCTGTCCCACCCCTCCCCCGCCCCTCTTCGTGTCTGGCTGGACTACTCCCACCCCCCTCTCCTCCGCCGCCTCCAGGCCCTCGCCCGCAGTGCATGACCCCCTCATTCCGGGAATTGCTGGAAATGAAACGGAGCGCCGGCTTCAGCCGGCTCGGGTATATCCGGCTCTCCCCCCATGCCGGCTGAAGCCGGCGCTCCTTCCATATTTCCCCGCCTTCCTTGTCACGCTCTTGGGCTTGGCAAGCCGCCCCTCCACCTGACAGCCTCCCGCATGTTCGATTCCGCCCGCTACGACGGCCGCATGCCCTACCGGCGATGCGGCGATTCCGGCCTGCTGCTGCCCGCCATTTCCCTCGGCTTCTGGCACAACTTCGGGCACGTCGACGATTTCGAGGAAGCCCGCCGCATCATGCGCCGCGCCTTCGACCGCGGCATCACCCATTTCGATCTCGCCAACAACTACGGCCCGCCAGCCATACGTCGATATTTTCTACTCGCACCGCCCCGATCCCGCCACCCGGCTCGAAGAAACCATGTCCGCTCTCGCCACCGCGGTTCACAGCGGCAAGGCGCTCTACGCGGGCATTTCAAAATACCCTCTCAAAAAACTCAAAAAAGCGGTCAAAATCCTCAAGCAAACCGGCATCCGCTGCCTCGTTTACCAGCCCCCCTACTCCATCCTCAACCGCTGGCCGGAGGCCGAGGGCATTCTCGACTACCTGCTCGACGAGGGAATCGGTTGCGTCGTCTTCAGCCCCCTCGCCCAGGGCATGCTCACCCCCAAATATCTCGATGGCATTCCGGACGGCTCCCGCGCGGCGCGTCCCGATGGATTCCTGCAAACCGATCAGGTCCTCGCCGCACAGGAAAAAATCCGCGCCCTCCGCGACCTCGCCGCAGCGCACGGCATGCCCCTCCACCACCTTGCCCTTCATTGGAGCCTGCACTCCCCCGCCGTCACCTCCGCCATCATCGGAGCCCGGACCGTCGCCCAGCTCGACGACTGCCTGGCGGCCCTCCAGGCACCGGTCCCGGACAACGCCCTCCTCGAAGCCATCGACGCCATTTCCCCGCCCGTGAAAAAGAAAAACGCGGAAGATTGAACCCCCACACCACCCATGACCTGGAACGAAACCTTTCTCGATCTCTTCGACCGCTGCGCAGCCACCTATCAGGACGGCAACACCGATTTCGGGACCTACTACTCCCCCGAAGACCTGCGGTTCCTCGAAAGCATCGGCTGCCAACCCCGCGAGTTCTTCGATTTTATCGAGGACTTTTGTGAAGAAGGCGAACCATCCCCCTCCACCGCGCTGCTGGTGGCCGCCGTCCGCCGCGATTATTTCCTCACCATCCAGGATGGAGGCAAAAGCGACCGCACCCTCAC
>CAZVSA010000082.1:11473-13997 GCA_964629955.1 uncultured Luteolibacter sp. | reverse complement strand
CCCCCCCGCCCCCGCCTCCTCCCGCCCCCTCGACCCCGTCCCCGCCGCGGCCGCATGGGACGATCTCGGCTCCAGCGACCGCCTCACCCGTTACCGTGCCCGCATCACGGTGGAAACCATTTCCCCCGCCGCCGTCGCGCAACGCCTTGCGAAGGAATCCGATCCCTGGAAATCCATCGGAGGAGCCATCGCATTGGCCCGCATTGGAGAAAAAAGCCATCGCGGCGTCATCCTCGATGCCCTCGACCGGCTCGATTGGTCCCAGCTCGACACCCCCCGGCGCCTCAACTGGCTGCGCGCCTGCGGCCTCGTTTTCATCCGCCACGGAGAACCCGATGCCTCCGAACGCCAGCGCGTGCTGGACAAGATCAACTCCGCCTTCCCCTCGAACGAACCCATGGTCGACCGCGAACTCTGCCGCATGCTCAGCTACCTCCAGGCGCCCGGCATCGTCGGGCGCACCCTTGCCCTCATGGATGTCGCCAGCCCGCCTCCCGCGCCCGATTGGCTCGAATTGGCGAAACGCAACGCCCAGTACGGCCGCGTCGTGGAGGAAATGATCGCCAATCTCCCCCCCGAGCAGGTGATCCACTACATCTACTGCCTGCGCGCCGTGAAAGGCCCGTGGACCGCCGATGAGCGGCGGCGCTTTTTCGGCTGGTTCGATCACCTGCTGGAGAAACGCGGCGGAGAAAGCTACACCGGCTTCATCACCGACCTGCGCAACCAGGCATTGGAAAACGCCACTCCCGGGGAACGCGAACAAATCGGCAAACTCGTCCCCGTGGAAACCCCGCACGCCCTGTCCAACCTTCCCTCCGTAAAAGGACCGGGCCGCGAATGGACGATCGAGGAAGTCGAGCGCCTCGCCAACTCCGGACTGGAAGGAAGGGACCGCGAAAACGGCCGCCGCATGTACCAAGCCACCCTCTGCGCCGCCTGCCACCGTTTCGGAAGCGAAGGCGGCTCCGCCGGGCCGGATCTCAGCGCCGTGGCCGGCCGCTTCAACATCCGCGATCTCGTGGAAGCCATCGTCGATCCCGGCAAGGTGGTATCCGACCAATACGCGTTCGACCTCATCACCCGCCGCGACGGCTCGCAGATCATCGGGAAAATGATCGAGGAAAAGGACGAGCACTGGATCGTCGCCACCAGTCCGTTCGATTTCACCCAGACCATGGAAATCGAGCGCAACGAGATCAAGGACATCAAGCCTTCGCCCGTTTCCCCCATGCCCGCCGGGCTCATCAATCCCCTCAACCCGGAGGAACTCAAGGATCTCCTCGCATATCTTCTCGGGAAATGAACAACCCGCATCCCCGGAAGGAATCCCCGCCCTTCTTTCAATGCCAATTCGTTTTGGCACGGAATGGGAATTCAATTTGATCGCGGTCAGGGCGATCTCCCCGCTTAACAGATACATTACAACGCCAGCCTTCCACGGCAAAAAAACCATTCCGGAATTCCAGCCCCGCGCAACCCGCCCATCTCCATGAAAACCCACCGGCTTCCCATCCCAAAACCGGGATTCATCCTCCCCGCCCTTCTGTTGTCATGCCTGCCGCTGGGAGCGCAGGTCATCCCCAATCCCAGCTTCGAGGAAGACACCTTCACCACCGCTCCCGGATTCATCGCAAACAATGGCCCGATCACCGGCTGGACCGGCCTGCCAACCAACCTCGTCGGCCTCGGTTCCCCTGCCGCCACTTTGTTCGCGGACAATGGAGCGGTTCCCGACGGCTCGCAGAGAGCCTTTCTCCGGGCCATCAATTCCAACCAGGCAACCCTCTCGACCACGGCCACCGGCCTGACGATCGGCACGACATACAAGGTCTCCTTCCGGATCAACGCCCGGAGCACCAGTGCCGGTGATGGCAACGTCCCGTTCCTCATATTCTCAACCGACGGGGAAGGAGACCCCGTTCCCATGGAAGTCCGGCGCGTCGAGCCCGCGAACTCGTTCACCCAGCCCTACCGCCACGCCGCCTGCGAATTCACCGCCACGGCCACCGCGCACGAAATCACGCTCACCAACAACAAACCCTCCGGCGATCACACCGTCATCGTGGACGACTTCCGGATCGAGGAAAGCTCCGGCGGCTGGACCGTCTCCCCGTGGACCGGAGACGCGGACTCCGGCATCGATTCCCAATACGTCCATACCCATGCCTATAATTTCGCCGGCAACGCTCCCGTGACCGTCAACGGAGTTCCGTTCCTCTGGCGCGAGTTCAACATTCCCGGGCGCTTCACCACCACCGGCCTGGCGTCCACGCACGGAGGGCGGGACATCAACCTCACCGGGGACAGCGCGCAACTTGCACGGGCATTCCGTTATGGAGGCTCGCCTTCCATCACTCTGGACAGTCTCAAGCCAAACACCGAATACGTTTTCACCATTTACGGCTATGGATGGGACGGAGCGGGAGACGCAACCCCGCACCGGGCGGCCACCTTCAGCAGCAGCGTCCCCGGCAGCGACGAGGACTCCGGCATCAGCGGAGGATACCACTACACCCACGCC
>CAZVSA010000082.1:0-11463 GCA_964629955.1 uncultured Luteolibacter sp. | reverse complement strand
GCTGGCAGATCCAGAACAACGGGATCACCGTAGCCTACACCTATACCATGGATTCCCTCGGCAGCCCCGTCACCATCCATTACCCGCCCACCAGCGACGGCACCTTTCATACCGGCGCCTTCACCAACCGGGAAGCAGCGCCGGGCACGCCCCCCGCCGCATGGAGCACCGAAGCGTGGACCAGCGACGAGGACTCCGGCATCAGCGGAGGATACCACTACACCCACGCCTTCAATTTCAACTCCGGTGAAACGCCCAACGTCAATGGCGTGAACTTCCAGGGCATCGCGGGAGCGCAGCCCGTCGCGGAGAATTACTCCTCCGTGCTGCCCACCGTGTTCAACAACGACACCAACAACTTCATCTCCGGCTACGGAGCGGCCATATCCCAAAACTTCGTATACGGGGGGCCTGTGGAAGTCCACCAGCTCAGCGGGCTCACGCCGGGCAAAGACTACGTGTTCACCATTTACTCCACCGGGTGGGAAGATCCGGGCGGGCGGATCAACGCCTTCGTCGGAAGCGGCGGGGAGGGAGTCACCCTGCTCGACCAGAACGAATTCGGAAACAACAACGGCATCCGCATGGAATACCGCTACACCGCGAACCATGCCGGAACGCTCACGATCACAACCTCCTCCATCCATCCGGAAAACCGCACCATCCACGTCTGCGGGATCAGCAACCGGGAGGCCGATCCTCTCGTCAACACCCCTCCATTCATCACGCTGGCCCCCCCGGAACACACCTCGGCCGGAGTGGGCGAGGACCTGTTCTTCCGCGTGGCGGCCGGAGGCAGCGGCGTCATTTCCTATCAATGGCAGTTCAACGGGGAAGACATCATCGGCGAAAACCAGCCTCAGCTCGAAATCTACGGCATCGATCACTCCCGCGCCGGAAGCTACACCGTCGTCATCACCAATGACACCCCGACCGCCGTCACCCACACCATCGAGGTGTCCGTTCTCGATCCCGTTCCCGGTCTCTTCTCCACCGGCGTGGGACAGGATGGCATATCTCTGCCAAACGGAGAGATCGACTCCCACTACACCCTGATCACGAATCCCGACGACATCGAATCGGACACCGCCTGGATCCAGACCAATCCGCCCGGCTCCTGGTTCCCCAATTCGGACACTTCCAAATGGATCGGGCCTCTCACCAACACCTCCGCCGCCGCAGCCATGGAGGACGACGCCGGAGAAGGCCCCGGCACCTATGTCTACCGCACCCACATCGACCTCACCAATTTCGATCCCGCCACCGTGCGGATCGAGGGCAGCTGGGCCACCGACAACAACGGGCTGGCCATCCGCATCAACGGAGAGCCGGTTCCCGGGCTGACCATTGACACCGGCAGCACTTTCGGCGCATTGAGACCTTTCCGGATCGACTCCTCCAACGCCCCCGGATTTTTCACCGAAGGCATCAACACCATCGACTTCGTCGTGAACAACAGCGACGTCAGCACGGGTTTCACCGGCCTGCGTGTGGACGGGCTCAGGGCATTCGGACTTACCCTCCCCAATTCCCCTCCGCACATCGCCGCGCAGCCGCGGAGCATCACCGGCCCCCACTACGGCGTCGCCACACTGGCCGTGGGAGCGAGCGGTTCCGGCCCCCTCAGCTACGAGTGGTACAGGAACGGGCAGAAAATCGATTGGGCCGCGGAATCCACCCTCCAGGTTTTCATCGAGGACCTCAACTCCGGCGGATTGTTCAAAGTGATCGTCTTCAATCATCTCGACTCCGTGGAGAGCGACGAAGTGGAAGTCATCGTCACCAACTCCATTCCCGTCGCCGTCGACGACTTTTTTGAAACCGGAACAGACGAACCTCTCTTCCTTGATTTCCTGTTCGATCTTCTCGCCAACGACACCGATGCCGACGGCGATTTTCTGGAACTCACCGGCATCAGCTCCTCCAGCGCCCAGGGCGGCACGGTGGTGGAGCAGGATGGCCAGATCACTTACACCCCCCCTCCCGGTTTCTCCGGTGTGGACAGCTTCACCTACACCGTGAATGACGGCTTTTGGGGCGGCGTGTCGGAACCCGGAACGGTATTCATCACCGTGGGAAATCCCCCCGCCGCCTCCGAACCCGGCCGGCTCGTCCTCACCCTGGGGGAAGGAGCCGTCACCGGCACCTTCACCGGCGCTCCGGGAGCCAATTACACCCTCCAGCGTTCCACCACCCTCGAACCGGGAAGCTGGATCGACATCGACACCATCGCAGCCCCTCCTTCCGGCGTGGTGGAAATCACCGATTCCAACCCTCCCCCGGTCCGGGCATTCTACCGGATCGCCTACCAGCCATAACCCAAACCTGTCAAAACAGCCCGTCATTGGCAGGATTTTGGAATCCAATCTGATTCCCCCGTGCACATGCTTCCGGCAATCTGAAAACCACAAAACTCCCTGACTTCGAAGCCATGAAAAACCCAACCTCCACCGCCCTTTGTTCCCTGTTCCTGCTCGCACCGGCCTCGGCGCAAACCCTCCTGTTTTCGGACAATTTCGAGGTTGCGGATACCACCAATTTCGATGGTGCCTGGTCGCCGGCAAATCAGCCCTACGACCCGGAGCACCCGGATGCGGAAAACCATAGAATCCACTCCCACAGCGGCCTGCTCGCGGAAACCATTTTCCTGAGATCCGCCCGGGCGCAACAACACATCTTTTCCGGCCAGGTTTCCATTAGACCCAACAGCAGGTTGAGATTCCATCACCAGCCTCTCGATCACGCATTGTGGTACAACTGGGCGTCCGAACCCAGCGGACAGCCCATCCTCGATTCCGGCGGCTTCCGCGTCGAGTTCGACTGGACCCCCACGAACACCACCTCCGACCAATGGGTGAACATCAGTGTCGGCTTCCCGGGCCCTCCTGAACCAAACGCAACCCGCCTCACCCATGCGGATACCGACTACGGCATCCTTTTCCGGAACGACGGAAGAACCGAGCGCCACCGCGACAACGGACCGGGGCAGAATAGAAATCTCGGCGCCGGCGGCTCTTTTCCAGCCGTCGAAACAAACCGCCACGTCGTGATCGACTACGCCTTCGGCTCCTTCGAGGACGGAGCGAATGTCCGCACCAGAGCCAGCGTGAACGGCGTCCGCGTGTCCGAAGACACCTTCACCTGGAATGCCAACAACGGGGAACTCTACATCGAGATCGAAACCAATGTCGCGCTCCTCCCCGACGGCGGCCCGGGCTCGCTCATCGACAACTATTCCGTTTCCACCCTCCCCCTGGAACTGGAGCTGGCCCTGGACAACACCACGTTCATTTCCGGCCTCGATCCCGGAGACACCGTCGGAACTCTCACAGGGAACACTTTCGCCTTCGGCCCCGAGGACGCCACATTTGAATTCGCCGAGGGCGATGGAGGCGATTTCAACGATCTGTTCCAGATCGTGGACAACGAACTCCGGATCGGGCCGGGCACCGACTTCAAAGGAGAAAACTCCTTCGATGGCGCCCAGTATTCCATCCGCGTCCGCGGCACCGGCGACATCTCCGAAGGCGTTGCGGAACAGGTTTTCGTGCTCACTCTGGTCAAGGACGACGATGCCGACGGACTCCCGGACGAATGGGAACTCTATTGGACCGAACTGGTCTTCGGGACCGGTGACCTGGAAACCCTCAACGGATTGGCGAACGGCCCCGGCCCCGGGGCCGGAACCGGCGATTACGACGGCGATGGCATCAGCGACATGCAGACCTACATCCACGGCACGGGCCTCTATCCCGGGCTCAATCCCATGATCCCCGACACCGACGGGGACGGCCTCAATGACCTGGACGAAATCAACGGCAGCGGCATGCGGCCGCCCACCAGTCCCATACTCGCCGATACCGACGGCGACGGCCTCAGTGATCTCGTGGAGAGCGGCACCTTTATTTTTGCCGATGAAAACGACACCGGCAGCGACCCCACCCTCGCTGACAGCGACGGGGACGGCGCACGGGATGGTTTCGAGGTCATGAAGGGCAGCGACCCCAACAATTTCAGCGACCTTCCGGAACTTCCCCCGGCTTTCAACCTGGTGCCGCTCGCCGATGAAACGGATTCCGGGATCAGCCCTTCAAAATACTACACGCACCGTATCAGCGGCGGCGGCCCGGCGACGGTCAACGGAGTGGAATTCCAGACCCTTTCCCCCACGGAATCCCCCTCGAATCTCATCTGGGACATCTCCGGCGGTGGAACGAAGGCGGCCATCGCTCCCATCAACAACGGAGACTGGGATCCCGTCCAGGCGGGAGTCACCGGCCAGGGCCTTCTGGACCTGCTGGGTGGATTCGCCTATTTCACCAATGGAAACCCCGGAACCTTCCAGACCTACACCCTCACCGGTCTCACCCCCGGCGAAACCTACGAACTGCGCATCTACACCCGCCTGTGGGACACCGAAGGATCGGGCAGGCCGATCGACTTCGAGTTCATCAACGGCAGCACGGTGGAGCATCCCTTCGGCGCCCTGCTGATGGACCGTCCGGGCGTGGTGATGACCAATTCCCATGCGGCCTACTGCATCACCTACACGTATGAGGCGGAAAGCACCGAACTGACCATCCGCGCCAGCATTCATGAAAGCGCCGCCCCCGCCAGCGGCAGCCATCACCTCTACGGGTTGACCAACGAAGGTTTGAACCCGCCCGAACCCGGCGCGGAACTCAAAATCACCGGCACCCACATGGATGGAGCGGGCAATTTCATCATCGACTTCCAGGGAGCGCCGAACCGCACCTACACGGTCACCAAATCCCCCGATCTGGCGACCCCCTTCGGTCCGCTCGACATTCCCCTGCCCGTCTCCACCAATGTGGCCGGGATCGGCCAGGCCGTCATCCCCGCCTCGGAAGCTTCCGAGCCTTCGGAATTCTACCGCATCGAGGACTGACTCCGCGTTTCCAGAGGCTCCCCCGGGAGACCTCTCCCCACGGCCGGCGGGCATCGAATCCCGTCGGCCGTTTTTTCTCATTGACCGCGATTCCCTCTGGCTATTGGACGCCTGCGCGTGGATGGACTGACAACCCCCCGCGCCACCTCTCATGAAAATTCTCATCCTTTCCCGAAACCCGAAGCTTTACAGCACCGCAGCCCTCGTCCGCGCCGCCGAAACCCGCGGACACGAAGTCCGCGTCATCGATTACCTGCGCTGCTACATGAACATCACCTCGCGGCGGCCGAAAATCTACGTCGATGGGGAGGAACTCGTCGCCGACGCGGTGATCCCGCGCATCGCCGCGAGACACACCTTCTACGGCAATGCGGTGGTCCGCCAGTTCGAGATGATGAACGTGTTCACGCTCAACGATTCCGTCGCCATCGCCCGCTCCCGCGACAAGCTCCGCTCCCTTCAGATCCTCGCCAAGCGCGGCGTGGGGCTTCCCGTCACCGGCTTCGCCCATTTCACGAACGCCAGCAACAAGCTCATCAAGATGTGCGGCGGGCCCCCTCTCGTGATCAAACTTCTCGAAGGCACCCAGGGAGTCGGCGTCGTCCTCGCCGAGACCGCCAATGCCGCCGAATCCGTCATCGAAGCTTTCAAAGGGCTCAACGCCAACATCCTTGTCCAGGAATTCATCAAGGAAGCCGAAGGGGCGGACATCCGCTGCGTCGTCATCGGCGGGAAGGTCGTCGCCTCCATGAAACGCCAGGCCCCATCCGGCGAGTTCCGCTCCAATCTCCACCGGGGGGGCACCGCGGAAAAAATCAAAATTTCGCCCGATGAGCGCGCCGTGGCCATCAGCGCCGCGAAGGCGATGGGCCTCAATGTCGCCGGTGTCGATCTCCTCCGCTCGAATCACGGCCCCGTGGTCATGGAAGTGAACTCCTCCCCCGGCCTCGAAGGGATCGAACATTCCTCGAAAAAGGATGTCGGCGGCATGATCATCGAGTTCATCGAGCGCAACGCCGTAAAACACCCGAAACCCGCCAAACCCACCGACGGATGAGCCCTCCCGCCCGAGATCTTCTATCGACAGACCGGCATTCATGGAGCAATTTCCACGCGAACATGAAGTTCCTTGCCGCAACTTTTCTGATTCTCCTCACCTGCCTCCCGGCGCCAGCCGCCCCTCCCGGATTCGCGATCGTCCGCGTGACGGACATTTATCGGGACCTTCCTTCCACCGCGGCTCTCCAGGAGGAAGTGAAGGCCGAGCGGGACGCCATCATGCAAAACTCCCGCGCCGAACAGCTCCGCAATACCATTTCGGAACTTCAGGCCCTTTATGAACGCCTGCAGGACAAGGAGAATCCGCCCGACGAAGAAACCAGCCGCCAGCTTGCCCGCGATTACGAAATCAAGCGCCAGGAAACCCGGACGCTCCAGCAGGAGTTTGAAACCTTCCGCGCCGGGGAAACCAGGCGGATCAACCGGAAAATGGTCGAATCCATGCGCGCCTCCCTCATCCGCATCCATGAAACGGCAAGCCGTCTGGCGAAAGAGGAAGGATTCGACGGCTTGTTCGACAGCTCCGGCAACACCAACACCGGAATTCCCGTCATCCTCCATTCCAAAAACACGCCCGACCTCACCGACAAGGTAAAAGCCGCCCTCGCGGACTCCGAGCCCGCCACCTCCTCACCCTGATCCCACCATGGACATCCTCACCGCAATCCTCCAGGAACGATTCACCTGGGGTTTTCTCCTCGGCATCCTCATCGCCGCCTTCCTATGGAAAGCTTCCTTCACCGCCCGCCGCCAGGCGGCCCGCGAGATCAGACGCCTCGAAAATGAAATGGCGGATCTCCAGAAGCACCTCAACACCCAGCTCAAGATCAACGCCACCGGCAACGAATCGCTCCAGAACGAGCTGGAAAGCCTCCGCCAGCAGAACGAAACGCTCCGGGTGAACAACTCCGCCCTCCAGCAAAAGCCCGGGCGGGCGGAAATGCGTCTCGTGCAGGTTCAGGAAAACGCCATCCGCCTCATGCGCGAACAAGCCCCCGGTTTCGCCCCCGCGTGGGAACGCGCGTTGCGCCAGGCCGAGGCCGACGCCGATTCGGCGGACTCGGGATTGAGGAAACTCGTCCGCAAGGTCATCCCCGGCCTGGGCAACCACCACTCCAGCCAGCCCGCTCTCCTCACCTCGGAGGATCACCATGAGACCCACGACGTCTCCTCTTCCTCCGAAAGCCGCGGATAAAGAAATGTGGCACGGGCATTCCGCCCGTAGCCAGGCGCCAGGCTCCGCACATCAGAATCCCCCCAACGATTCCACCGCCTTCCTCAACCTGCGGAGCCGGTCCAGCGCCGCGCCGCTCGTGATCACCTCGCGCGACAGCTCGATCCCGTCGCCAAGATCGTCCGCCAGCCCGGCACAGGCCAGCGCCGCTCCGGCATTCATCAGCACCATGTCCAGCTTCGGGCCGGTTTCGCGGCCGGATAGAATCGCTTCGAGGATCGCCGCGTTTTCCTTCGCATCCCCCCCGCGCAAATCCTCCACTTCCGCATGGTGCATCCCGAAGTCCCGGGGCCTCACCTCCTCGTCCTCGATGTCCTGATAGGCACCGGCTTTGCAAATCCGGGTGGAGCCCATCACGCTCACCTCGTCCACCGACCGGCCGTCTCCCGTCGTGCCATGGACGACCCACGCGCTGTCCCGCCCCAGGCGTTGCAGGATTTCCGCGAACGCCGGACACAACTCGCGGGAGAAAACCCCCACCATCTGGCACTCGGGCCGCGCCGGATTCATCAACGGGCCGATCAGGTTGAAAATCGTCCGCACCCCGCGCTCCGCCAGGGCCTTTCTCACCCCGATCACCGCCTTGAACGCCGGGTGATACATCGGAGCGAAAAGAAAGCCCACACCCGCTTCCTTCAGGCAGTGGCGGAAACCCTCCGGAGGCAGATCGATCCGGATCCCCAACGCCTCCAGCACGTCCGCCCCGCCGCTTTTCGAGGTGATGCCGCGGTTCCCGTGCTTCACCACCACCGCTCCCGCTCCCGCCGCGACGAACATCGCCGTCGTGGAAACATTGAACAAATCCAGCTTGTCCCCGCCCGTGCCGCATACATCCAGAGTCGGCCCCTCCAGCTCCAATTCCCCCACCTCCGGGTCCACCGCCTGCACCAGAAACGCCTCCACGAAGGCCGCGATCTCCGCCGGAGTCTCCCCCTTGCGGGAAAGCGCCTCCAGCAACCGCCCCTTTTTCTCATCCGCCGCCGTGGAATCCAGCAGCAGCTCCGCCGCCACCTCCACTTCGCGCGGTGAAAGCTCCCGTCCCTCTTCCAGATGATGAATCAAGGCATCCATGCCCGGAGCCTACCCGAGCCAGCTCCCCCAGCGCCAGAAAGAACCATCGGGGCCGCATACACGCCGGGGACACCAGCGGCACCGTCACGAGTCAAGGAGAGTGGGCTTCCAGCCCACATCCCTGCCCTGCCCATGTGGGCGGGACGCCCACGCTCCTTGAATTCCTGCTGTAAAGCTTGCTTCCTCCCTCCGCCCGATTACAGATGGAAGCCGTCATTCTTGGAAAACAAATGAAACGCATCTTCCTCATCCTATCCTCCATCGGAGCACTCCTGCTGCAATCCTGTCTGCAGAACGAAGTCACCATCACCCTCAACAAGGACGGCAGCGGCACCTTGGTCGAGGAAACCACCTTCGGGGAACAGGTTCTCACCATGCTCGCCCAGTTCGGCGCCCTTGGCGGAGGCGAGGATCCCCTCGCGGACCTGATTTCCGAAGAAAAAGCGAAGGAACGCGCCGCCGCTCTCGGCGAGGGCGTCACATTCGAGAAAGCGGAAGCCGTCGAGCGCGGGAAAAACAAGGGAGGCCGCGTCACCTATCGCTTCGCCGACATCAACGCCATCCGGATTTCCCCGGGTGACGGAATGAAAAGCATGAGCCCCGGAGGAGACCTCGGCGCCGCGGCGGAAGACGCCCAGAAGCCCATCACCTTCCAATACGGCGATGGCAAACTGACCATCAAAATGCCCCGTCCGGAAAAGGAAGATCTTCCCGGAGACACCGTGGACATCGCCGACGGACTGGCCAATCCCCAGATGGAAGCGATGATCAAGGAGATGTTCGCCGACATGAAAGTGAGCATGAAACTCGTCATCGAGCCCGGCATCGGGGAAACCAACGCCACCCATCGGGATGGAAACACCATCACCCTGATGGAGCTCGAATTCGGAGAACTCCTCAAAAACGACGACACCTTGAAAAAGCTCACCCAGATCGACCAAAGCGACCCGACCGCCGCCCTTGCAATGCTCAAGGTCGTTGATGGCGTGAAGTTTGAAGTGAACGAGGAAGTCACCGTTACCTTCAAGTGAACGTCGAACATCGAACGCCCAACATCGAACATCGAAGTGAAGAAGAGGGCGCTTGCGCCCCCGTCTTCCACTTCGGGGTTTGGGAGAGGTGATTCGTGATTTGTGATTCGTTATTGGGGAAGACTCTTCGCTCTGAACTCTTCACTTCGACGTTCAATGTTGGACGTTCGATGTTCGATGTTCAACCTGACCAATCCGCCTCCACGCGGCGGCAACCTCCCCCACCACCCCTTCCCCGGGCAGAATCCGTTCCCCGATCCGGCAAACCGCCACAGGCCCGCGGATGGCGGAGGTGAGGAACACTTCCGTTGCCGCATCCAGATCTTCGGGAGCAATGTTCTCCTCCCTGCCGAAACCGCTTTCCAGAAGCACCTGTCTCGCGATTCCCGGCAGGCAGCCCGATGCCAGCGGCGGCGTCAGAACCTCCCCGCCGCGCACCACGAACACATTGGCCATCGCCGCTTCACAGAGATGGCCGGAAGCGTTGAAGAACAGGGTTTCCTGAAATCCCAGCCGCCGCGCGTGATCGAGCGCCACCACATTTTCCGCATACGACGCGCACTTGAGCCCTGAAATGGCCGATCGCTCGTTTTTCACCCAAGGAGAAACCATCACGGCGATCTCCCTCGGAAAATCCCCGCACGCCACGGCACCCATCCACACCAGCCTGTCGGCGCCGCTTGCCAGATCCCCGGGAGAACCGCTGCCCGCCGTCACCGCAAGCCGGATCCTCGCCGTGCCCTCCGCCAGCCCGCGTTTCTCCAGCAGTTCCGCCATCACCGCCGGCAAGCCCGGAAACTCCTCGTCCGGCGGAAGCCATCCGAACCTCCCGCACGCCTGCCGCAAGCGATCCAGATGCCTGTCCAAAAAAACCGGACGGCCATCGACGGCGAGAATCGTTTCAAACAACCCCAGACCCAGAATCCCCCCGCGGTCTCCACAGGCGGATGCGAATTTCCCATCCTCCCACCATTCGCCATTGCACCAGAGCATCGCCATCGCGGCCAATCTGGAGTCCCGCCGAATTTTGTAAATTCCGTTTGAAAGGCGGAACACCGGAGGCACGTCTTCTGACTCCGTGCTTTTTCGCCAACTTTCCCCGCTGCTGCTCGTTCCCTCCGCTCTTGCCTCCACCTCCTTTCGCGTCGAAATCGTCGACAAGGAAAACGGCTGGCCCGTCCCTCTGGTGGAACTGCGGACCACCCATGACACGCGGCATGTTTCCGACAACTTCGGGCTGATCGCCATCGACGATCCGGAGCTGTTCGGCAGGGAGGTTTTCTTCCATGTGAAAAGCCATGGCTACGGCGTGCAAAAAGACGGATTCGGCTACGAAGGATTCCGCATCACCCCCGCCGCGGGAGGACGCCACCGTCTGGAAGTGGATCGCAGGATCGTCGCCAAACGGCTCGGGCGGCTCACCGGCGCGGGACTCTACGCGGAAGCCCTCAAGCTCGGCGAAAAAGCCCCCCTGGCGGAAACCGGGGTCTTCGGTTGCGATTCCGTCCTTCTCACAAGCTACCGGGGCAGTCTTTTCCACCTGTGGGGGGACACCACCCTGCCCCACTATCCGCTGGGTGTGTTCCACTCCACCGCGGCGATCACCCCGCAAAACCCCCTTTCCTCCTTCGAGCCCCCCCTCGCTTTGGAATACCGGCATTTCCGCGATGAGGAAAAGCGTCCCCGAGGGGTTTCCCGTTTTCCCGGAGACGGCCCCACATGGCTTGGCGGCATGACTTCCCTGCCCTCGAAAGAAGGCGGCGAACGGCTGGTCGCCACCTACTCGAAAATCAAGAACCACCTGGACGAATACGAAATCGGCCTCTGCGTGTGGAACGACAAGGAACTCAATTTCACCGTCCACAAGGTTCTCTGGAAAGAAAGCGACGGAGCGAAGCCTCCGGTCCCCCGAGGTCACCCCTTCCGCTGGAAGGACGAACAAGGAAAAGAGTGGATTCTTTTCGGAGATCCCTTTCCCGTGCTGAAAATGCCCGCCGATTTCGATAGCTGGAGCAATCCCGGAACCTGGGAGAAAATCGACGCCCCCCCATCCCCCCGCTCGGCGGAAAACGATTCGGAAGTGGAACCCCACCGCGGCTCCGTCGCGTGGAACAACCACCGCAACAAATGGATCACGGTGTACACCCAGAAGTTCGGCA
>CAZVSA010000081.1:0-14082 GCA_964629955.1 uncultured Luteolibacter sp. | reverse complement strand
TGAAGTTCAACGAACCGAAGTTCGCCAACCCCGCGCTGCCCACCGTGATCGAACTGCCCGCGAAGCCCGCAAGACCTCCCACCGCCAAAACATCCGCCGCATCGTCGTTCAGGACAATCCCGCCCGCAGCCGTCACCAGCGAATCACCCGTCACAAGCAAGCTCGCTCCCGCGGCATCCGCCAAGTCCCCGGAAGAGTTCAGCGCAAGTGTCTGCGCCGTGTTCGCTCCGGTCAGCAGCGTCGAGGAATCCTCCTGAATCGATACCGACCCCGCGGAGTTGAAGTTCAACGAACCGAAGTTCGCCAACCCCGCGCTGCCCACCGTGATCGAACTTCCCGAGAAACCCGCAAGACCTCCCACCGCCAAAACATCCGCCACATCGTCGTTCAGAACGATGCTTCCCGTTGCAAGCAGCGACGCGCCATCCGTCACCGCCAGGCTCGTCCCCGCCGCATCCGTCAGATCTCCCGCGGAGTTCAGCGCGAGACTTTGAGCCGTGTTCGATCCGGTCAGCTCCGTCGCCGAATCCTCCTGAATCGAAACCGCTCCCGCGGAATTGAAGTTCAACGAACCGAAGTTCGCCAAGCCCGCGCTGCCCACCGTGATCGAGCTGCCCGCGAAACCCGCAAGGCCACCCACCGCCAAAACATCCGCCGCATTGTCATTCAAAACGATGCTTCCCGTTGCAAGCAGCGACGCGCCATCCGTTACCGCCAGACTCGTTCCCGCCGCATCCGTCAGATCTCCCGCGGAGTTCAGCGCGAGACTTTGGGCCGTATTCGCTCCGGTCAGCTCCGTCGCGGAATCCTCCTGGATCGAAACCGCTCCCACGGAATTGAAGTTCAACGAACCGAAGTTCGCCAATCCCGCGCTTCCCACCGTGATCGAACTTCCCGAGAAACCCGCAAGACCGCCCACTGTGAAAACATCCGCCACGGTATCGTTCAAAACGATGCCGCCCGCAGCCGTCAACGATGCTCCGGCAACGACACTCAGGCTCGTCCCCGCCGCATCCGTTAGATCACCACTCGAAGTCAGCGCCAGACTCTGCGCCGTGTTCGATCCCGCCAGTTCCGTCGCCGAATCTTCCTGGACCGAAACCGCTCCCGCCGAATTGAACGTCAACGAACCGAAGTTCGCCAATCCCGCGCTTCCCACCGTGATCGAGCTGCCCGCGAAGTTCGCAAGACCTCCCACCGCCAGAACATCCGCCGCATTGTCATTCAGAACGATGCTTCCCGTTGCCGTCAGAAACGCGCCGGTAACCACTGTCAGATTCGTCCCCGCCGCATCCGTCAGATCGCCGCTTGAGGTCAGCACCAGGCTTTGAGCCACATTCGCCCCGGACAACTCCGTCGCCGAATCCTCCTGGATCGAAACCGCTCCCGTGGAGCTGAAATTCAACGAGCCGAAGTTCGCCAATCCCGCGCTTCCCACCGTGATCGAACTTCCCGCGAAACCCGCAAGACCTCCCACCACCAGAACATCCGCCGCATCGTCGTTCAGAACAATTCCACCCACTGCGGTAATCAGCGAGTTGCCCGTCACATTCACGCTCGTCCCCGCCGCATCCGTCAAATCGCCGCTTGAGGTCAGCACCAGACTTTGTGCCGTGCTCGCTCCGGCCAACAGCGTCTCCGAGTCCTCATGAATCGAAACCGCTCCCGCCGAATTGAACGTCAATGATCCGAAATCCGCGAAACCCGCGTCACCCACCGTGATCGAAGTCCCCGCGAAACTCGCAAGACCTCCCACGGTCAGACTGTCCGCCGCATCGTCATTCAAAACGATGCCGCCCGTTGCCGTCAGCGACGCGTCATCCGACACCATCAATCCCGTCCCCGCCGCATCCGTCAGATCACCCGCGGACGTCAGCACGAGGCTTTGCGCCCAATTGAATCCCGTCAACTCCATGGCGGAATCCTCCTCGATCGAAACCGCCCCCCAGGAATCGAAATTCAACTGACCGAAATTCGCCGTTCCGCTGCCCAGCGTGATCGACGCACCGCGGAACATCGCCAGCCCCCCCACCGAAAGATCACCGCTGTCCGTGAGCGCTCCGCCGGAAACCGCGGTCAGATTCCCCGTCACCGTCAGAGCCTGGAGATCCAGATCCGTCGTATCGACCACCTCCACGTTCGCCAAGGTTCCCGCCGATGCGGCGAAACTTACCGTTCCTCCCAACACGTTGGCAGAATGGCTCACAATGATGTCCGCCGCATCAGCCGCGGTGAACGACACGTTTCCACCAACAACAAGCACCGCATCATCCAGCAGGATCGAACCTGCCGCCGTGAAGCCCGCCGCGTTCGTCACGTCCAGAATCGTTCCCGCCGC
The DNA here is from genome assembly GCA_964629955.1 of uncultured Luteolibacter sp. Lineage (GTDB taxonomy): Bacteria > Verrucomicrobiota > Verrucomicrobiia > Verrucomicrobiales > Akkermansiaceae > Luteolibacter. Next base: position 11,744 of record CAZVSA010000081.1, on the reverse strand, counting down.
ATCCGTCAGATCACCACCCGAGGTCAATGACAGGCTTTGCGCCGTGTTCGATCCTGTCAGCAACGTAGAGAAATCTTCCTGGATCGATACCGCTCCCGCCGAGCTGAAATTCAACGAACCGAAATCCGCCGTACCCGCACTGCCCACCGTGATCGAAGTCCCCGCAAAGCTCGCAAGTCCTCCCACCGCCAAAGCATCCGCCGCGTTGTCATTCAGGACGATGTTGCCGGTTGCCGTCAACGACGCGCCATTCGTTACCGTCAGGATCGCCCCCACCGCATCCGTCAGATCGCCACCCGAATTCAGAACCAAACCTTGCGCCGCGTTCAATCCGCTCAGTTCGGTGGCGGAATCCTCCTGGATCGAAACCGCTCCCCCCGAGTTGAAATTCAGCGATCCAAAGTTCGCCGTCCCCGCGCTCCCCACCGTGACAGCGCTCCCGGAGAAACTCGCCAAACCTCCTATTGCCAGCACATCCGTCCCTCCATCGTTGAGAACAATGCCACCCGTCGCGAGCAGCGACGCATCGTTGATCACGACCAGCGAAGTGCCCGCCGCGTCCGTGATTCCACCGGAAGAACCCAGGGACAAACTCTGCGCCGTATTCGCACCCGCCAGCTCCGTCGCGGAATCCTCATCGATCGAAACCGCTCCCCCCGAATTGAAAGTCAGCGAGCCGAAGTTCGCCAAGCCCGCGCTCCCCACCGTGATCGAGCTGCCCGCGAAGCTCGCCAAACCTCCGACATCCAGAACATCTCCCGCGTCATCATTCAGAACGACGCTCCCCGTGGCCGTCAGCGATGCCCCATTCGTCACCGCCAAACTCGTCCCCGCCGCATCCGTCAGATTGCCACTCGAGGTCAGCGCAAGACTCTGCGCCGTGTTGATACCCGTCAACACCGTCGCCGAATCCTCCTGAATCGAAACCGCTCCCCCCGAGTTGAAATTCAAAGAACCGAAATTCGTCGTGCCCGCGCCGCCCACCTCAATGGAAATCCCGGAGAAGCTGGCAAGACCTCCCACTGTCAGAACATCTCCCGCGTCATCGTTCAGAACGACGCTCCCCGTGGCCGTCAGCGCCGCCCCATTCGTCACCGCCAAACTCGTCCCCGCCGCATCCGTCAAATCACCGCCCGAGGTCAGCGCCAAACTTTGCGCCGTGTTCGCTCCGGTCAGCACCGTCGCCGAATCCTCCTGAATCGAAACGGCTCCCCCCGAGATAAACCTCAATGAGCCGAAATTCGCCGTGCCCGCACCGCCCACCGTGATCACTCCCTCGAATATCGCAACGCCTCCAATCTCCAGAATGTCCGCCGCATCGTCATTCAGCACAATGTTTGCCGAAGCGCCCAGGGACCCGTCACCCGCCACCGTCACGCTCGTTCCCACTGCATCCGTCAAATTCATCATCGAGAAAAGCTCAAGGCTTTGCGCGGTATTGGAACCTGTCAGCTCTATGGAAGATTCCGCATAGATCGCAACCGCTCCTGTGGAATTAAAATTCAACGAACCAAAATTCGCTGAAAGACTATTTACGGCTATCGAACTGCCACCAAAGGTTGCAAGACCACCCACCGAGAGATTGCCGCTCTCCGTAAGCGCCCCGGCGGAAATCGCCGTCAGGCCCTCCGTCACCGTCACCATATACAAATTCAGATCCGTGGTATCGAACACATCCACATTCGCCAATATCCCCGCCGACGCCGCGAAACCCACCGTCCCTCCGAACACGTTGGAAGCTTGGTTCACGATGATGTCCTCCGCGTTCCCCGCAGTGAACGTCACGTTGCCTCCAAGATTGAGCGCCGTCTGTCCCAGCAAGATCGATTCATCCGCCGTCAACCCGGACGCGCCCAGCACCGTCACAGACGAACCCGCAGCCCCCGAAAGATCACCCGCCGAACTCAAAGTCAGCGTCTGCGCCGTGTTCGCTCCGGTCAGCAGCGTCGAGGAGTCTTCCTCGATCAATACCGCCCCCACGGAATTGAAATTCAACGAACCGAAATTCGACGCCCCGCTGTCCAGGGTGATCGACGAACCGCCAAAGCTTGCCAGCCCTCCCACCGAAAGATTTCCGCTGTCCGTCAGAGCCCCGCCGGAAATCGCGGTCAGGTTCCCCGTCACCGTCAGCGCCTGAAGATCCAGCGCCGTCGTATCGAACACATCCACGTTCGCCAGCGTCCCAACCGACGCGGCAAAACCGGTGGTTCCTCCGAACGCGTTGGACGCATGATTCGCGATGATGTCCTCCCCGCCGCCTGCGGTGAACACCACGTTTCCACTGATGTCCAAGCCCACCTGATCCAGGAGAATCGAACCATCCGCGATCAAGCTCGCGGTGCTTGCCACCGTCACGGAAGCGCCGGCCGCGCCCGTCAGATCACCACCCGAGGTTACGGAAAGGCTGTCCGCATCGTTCACTCCCACCAACGCTGTGGCCGAATCCTCTACAATCGATACCACTCCCCCCGCACTGAAATTCAAGAACCCGAAGTCCGCCGAGCCCGCGCCTCCCACGGTCACCGAACCCGCCGTGGTCAAGAAACTCGCGGTGCCTCCGACATCCAGCACATCCCCCGCCGCATTGGCCAAAACAATATCATCGGCTCCCGCATCGAAAGTCGCGTTGCCACTGATCAGAATCGATGCCGCCGCCGAGTCGGTGATGGTTCCACCAGCGGTCACACTCAGCGCACCGTCCGACGTCTCCACATTCGCCAGCTCGATGGAGCCCGATTCCGAAATGACGATGTCACCCGTGCCGGTCACCCCGGCATTCAGAACGGACACCGCGGTATTCAGATCGATCCCCGTCGCCGCATTCGCCGTCAGCGTCCCCGCCGTCACCAAACCCGCGCCACTCTTCGTGATCGCACCGGTTTGTGCATCCAGACCTGCATCCGCCAATCCCGCATCCACCGACACCACCTCAATGCCCGCCCCCGTCGAAGTCAGCACAATGTCTTCCCCCACCGTTCCTCCGCTTGCAACGTCCGTCGCCGTGATCTGTCCGTCGGATGTCACGCTGATCGTCCCATCCGCCGTCTTCACATCCACCAGATTGATCGCACCGCTTTGCGTGATCACGATGTCACCCGTGCCGCTCACCTCCGCGTCCAACACCGAAATCGCCGTGTTCAGGTTGATGCCCGTCGCCGCATCCGCGGTCAACGTTCCCGCTGTCACCACACCGGGTCCGGAAATCGAAGTCCCGGACGCATCCAGATTGACGGCCCCCGTTCCGGAACTGGTGACCGCGTCCCCTATCGAAATCCCACCGCTGGCAATCAGATTGATATTCCCATCCACCGTGGTCAGGCGGCCAACGACGATGTTCGCCTCCTGCGGGTCCGCGGCATCCTTGCCCGTCTGGAGTGAAATCGAGCCGGTTCCCTGTGTGCGAAACTCCAAAGCCGCTCCGTGGTCGCTCGTCGTCAAATCAATGCCAGCGGTCCCATCCCCCTCATCCAGATCATTCCGCGTCTCCAGCGTGATGTTCACGTCAGGCTGAAGCACCACCACCCCCACACCTTCGCCATCGATTTCGTGATCGAACGTTCCGCTGGTGAAAATCCGGTTGGTCGCCTGAAGAACGATGTTCGCGTTCTGGTTCTCAAGCGCCTCCTCCGAAATGGTGTAGGACGCCGGAGGACCGTCTTCAAATCCGACTCCCGGCAATTCGCCGTCCTCATCCGCCGGGCCCGCACCCCCGGCGATTTCGATCGTATCCGGATCGAGCAACAAAGTGCCCAATTGTCCCGCCGGCGCTCTCAAATCCGCCGTCCCGCGATAATAGAGCGCCTGCTTCCCGGAAACCTCCGCGAAACCCCCATCCCCACCCTCCGCCCCCCCGCGGGCGCTGATATCACCTTGGAAAACCGTCGTTCCATCCGCCCAGACGATGACGCTCCCGCCATGCCCCAGCAGACGGGCATCCGCGGAAATGCTCGCATCCAGCGCGATGCGCGTGACCTCGGCGTTGGAGATGGAAGCGTCCCGCCCCTGATACCCCCCGCCGATTTTCACGGACCCGCCCCCGTGGTCGCCGCTGGCATCCACCGTCGCACCGCTTTCCACCGTCACCTGCCCGCCCGAAATCGCGATCTGCCCGCCGAACTCCCCGTTCCCCGCGCTCACGCTTCCTCCCACGCTGGTAGTTCCGCCGCCGGAACCGATGAAAATTTCTCCGCTCGTGAACGCATCCGCCGTCGCTTCCACGCTCCGGTCCACGTTCATTCCGAGCGCGTAGGGATTCCCTCCATGCTCGGCCAGCCTGCCTTTGATCGATTCGATGCTTCCAGTGTTGGAAACGGAACCGCTCTTGTCCGTCACCGGGATTTCCACCGAGATCCGTCCATCACCAGCTTTCCTGAGCGTGACGGCGGAACCGGCCGCGAGCGCCACCTGCCCTTCATTCGCCCGGATCGTGCCGCTGTTCGTCACGGCCTTGCCGATGAGAAACACATCCCCCTCCCGCGCGATCACCGTGCCCGCATTGGTCACGCCCGCCTGCGAACCGCCGCTGAAGTGCATCAGCGCGCCATCCAGAAACTCCGAATCGGATAGATCCAGGGTCGATGCCACGAAGCCGCTCGTATCAATCACCCCGGAGGAGCTGATCAGCACGCCATTCGGATTCAGCAGGGCGACCCTCCCGTTGGAAATCAGCTGCCCGGCGATCTCCGACGGCATGCTGCCGATCACCCGGTTCAGCACCGCCGAACTCATCCCCGGCTGGATGAACTGGGTGATCTCCCCCGCATTCACGGAAAACGCGTCCCAGTTGATCACCGTCCGGTCCGTGGCCGTGACAATACTCAACAGACTTCCCTCCGATTGAAAACTCGCCGAGCCCACCGCAACCTCCGCCCCCCCGGGGTTGGCGAATGCCCCGCCGCTCATTGAAAAACTGATGACCGGACCGAGAAAACGCCGCGAAAGTTTCATACCAATTGCTTTTGCTTGAACCTATCACCTTCTACAAGCCCGTTCGATGGATTGTAAAGGCCAAACGACCCCGGCCCGGCGCCGCGAGGAAAAATTCCGCTCCCGCACCGACAAACAGGAGCTTGGAATTCTCCGGGCGGGAGCCCAACCTCCCCGCGCCCGCCGTGCTCTACCATTCCATCACCACCCCCTCCCACCGCGTCGATCTCAAGGAAGCCATCCTCCGCTCCCTTCCCCCCGACAACGGCCTCTACATGCCGGACACCCTGCCCGTGCTCGATGAAAAATTCTGGAAAACCCGGCGGCAGCTCAGCTTTCAGGAAATCGGATTCGCCATCGCGGAATCCTTCTTCGGGGAAGACGTTCCCGGCCCGGAACTCCGGGAAATCGTGGAAGGAACCCTCACCTTCGACGCCCCCCTCGTCACCCTCGCTCCCGGAGACAACATTCTGGAACTTTTCCACGGACCCACCCTGGCGTTCAAGGACTTCGGAGCCCGTTTCATGGCCCGCCTCATGGCCTGGCTCACCCGCGGCGAGGATCGCGAACTCACCGTCCTCGTCGCCACCTCCGGAGACACCGGCGGCGCCGTCGCCTCCGCCTTCCACAACGTCCCCGGCACCCGCGTCATCATCCTCTATCCCGAGGGCAAGGTATCCGGGCTTCAGGAAAAACAGCTCACCGCCCTGGGCGGAAACATCACCGCGCTGGAAATCGACGGCTCCTTCGACGACTGCCAGTCCCTCGTCAAATCCGCGTTTCTCGACCGCACCCTCGCCGGGGACCTCAACCTCACCTCCGCGAACTCCATCAACCTCGCCCGGCTCGTCCCGCAAAGTTTCTACTACGTGTACAGTGCAAGCCGCCTCCCGGAACACGTGGAACCCGTCTTCGTCGTCCCCTCCGGAAATTTCGGAAACCTCACCGCCGGCCTCCTCGCCGCCAGGCTCGGACTCCCGGTTTCCCATTTCATCGCCGCCACCAACCGCAACGACGTGGTTCCCGAATACCTCCGCAACGGCGAATACAAACCCCGCCCCAGCGTCTCCACCCTTTCCAACGCCATGGACGTCGGAGCCCCCTCCAACTTCCTCCGCATGCAGGCCCTCTTCGGAGGTTCATGGGATGAAATGAAGGCCCGCATCAGCGGCATGGCGTTCAGCGACGACCAAACCCGCGCCGCCATCCGCGAGGTGAAATCCCTCCACCAATACGAAATCGATCCGCACGGCGCGGTCGGCTGGCTCGCCGCCCGGCAATGGCGCGCCAGCCATCCCGGAGCCTCCACCATCACCCTGGAAACCGCCCACCCCGCCAAGTTCCCCGATGTCATGGAAGCCGAACTCGGCCCCGGCAGCGTGGAGATCCCGGAGCGCCTCGCCGTCCTCGCGGATCGTGAGAAAAAATCCATCCGCCTCGGCACGGATCCCGCGGTGTTCCATGAGTGGTTGCGGTCTATGTAAAACTCACCCCTGCCCATCGGGTTCCGGCTTTTTGTTCCGAATGCGGGTTGCCGCCAGCGGAATCGAAATCAACAGGGCCGTCACGAAACAGAACGTGATGTCCGCAACGAATGTGGGATGTCGATCGGGGCGAAGCTCGTTGGAAATCGCGGAGGCGGTTAACACCACGCCAATGAATCCGTGAAACGGTCCCAGGAGCCAGACCAACCCCTCGAACAATGAGGGCCGGATGCACGCAAGGATGGAAGCAATTCCGATGCATCCGAATGCCGCGGACGCCATCTTCAGCCAATAGTCGAGCAAGGGACGATACTCGATCGTTCCCGCTCCCATCAGATACAACTGATCCGATGCCGAGTCCCAGGAAGTGAATGTGAAATAGAACGAAATTCCCCAGCCAATACCGCTCAACAACAATCCCAAACGCAAAACGCGCAGCCATCCCGTCGAGCGGGGAATCAAACTTTCTCGGGTCGCATTCACGTTGTTGCAACCGGCTCAACCAACACAGAAAACACCAAGACGGTCCTTACTCCGCGGCGGGTTTTTCCTCCCCTTCCCCTGCGGGCTTCTTTTCCACAAGCGCGGGTTTTTCCTCACCGGCGGGCACGAACAACAGCCCGTGCCCGTTGATGCAGTAGCGCAGGTCCGTGGGGGTGTCGAAACCCTCCCCTTTGAAGACGTGGCCGAGGTGTCCGTCGCATCTGGCGCACAGCACCTCCGTCCGGATCATCCCGCCGGCCAGGTCTTCCTTCGTCACCACGTTCTCCGCCTTGGCCGGATCGTAGAACGAAGGCCAGCCGCAGCCGGAATCGAACTTCTCGTTCGAGGTGAAAAGCAGCACATGGCACCCCGCGCAGTGATAGCTCCCCTCGCCCTGTTCCTTGAACTCCTTGTAAATCTCGCCGAAAGCCCGCTCCGTTCCCGATTCGCGAAGAATGCGGTATTGCTCCGGCGTGAGCAGTTTTTTCCACTCCTCGTCGGTTCTCACGACTTTTCCCTCGGGCTCCTCGGGTTTTCCGGCGTGCGTTTCCATGATTGTTTTGGCGGGTTTCTTGTCTTTTCCCGCTTCTTCCCCGGCGGAGCACGCGATCAAAGGCGCACATGCGAAAAGCGGCAGGAGAATGGTGGATGGACTCATGATTCGGAAGAGGCGGGTTTTCGGAGATTCCGGAAGGTGGGATGGATACCGCGTTTTCGCAAACACCCTTTCCGGGGAAATCAGGTGAATTGCTCGACCAGCACGGCTTTCGCGTAATCGCGGTTCATCCGGGCGATGTGATCCACGCTGATTTCCTTCGGGCAGGCGGCCTCGCACTCGTATTGGTTCGTGCAATTTCCGAAGCCCTCGGCGTCCATCTGGCGGACCATCGCGAGCACCCGCTTGTCACGCTCCGGCTGCCCCTGCGGCAGATGCCCCAGATGGGAAACCTTCGCGGAAACGAACAGCATCGCGGAGGCGTTCTTGCAGGCGGCGACGCAGGCCCCGCAGCCGATGCATGCGGCGGCGTCGAAGGCGGCGTCCGCATCCTTTTTCGGTATTGGCAGGGAGTTCGCATCCACCGCCGAACCGGTCCGGACATCCACATACCCTCCGGCCGCGATGATGCGGTCGAAAGAACTTCGGTCCACGATCAGATCGCGGATCACGGGGAAGGGATTCGCGCGGAAGGGCTCGATCCAGATCGTGTCGCCATCGCGGAACTTCCGCATGTGGACCTGGCATGTCGCGATGGCTTTTTCCTTGCTGTGGGGAACGCCGTTGATCGTGAGCGAACAGGTGCCGCAGATGCCCTCGCGACAGTCGTGATCGAAATGGATCGGCTCGTCGCCCTTCTCGATCAGGCGCTCGTTGACGATGTCCAGCATTTCCAGAAACGAGGCGTCCTCCGGAATGTCGCGTGCCTCGTAAGTGACCATTTTCCCTTGGGCCATCGGCCCCGGTTGCCGCCAGACTTTAAGCGTGAGATTCATGAATGTGTGTTGCTCGGGATGCCGTTTCCGCGCCCGGAAACCCCGCGATTGTGGAAGACGCCCCAAACCTAGACAACCCCGCATTGCACGCGAGGAGAAAAATCGGCGGCTCGTGCAGGAATTCAAAGAGCGTGGGCGTCCCGCCCACTTGAGCAGGGATGTGGGCGGGACGCCCACGCTCCTTGAATCGTGACGGATTCTTCGAGCGTTCTTCCAAAGGTGAGGCATTGGTAGTCGTCGTAGGTCACTCTTTCCGCGGGAGGCCAGAATTCCCCGGCGCTGATCTTCTCCGCAATGTAATCGGCGCATGCGCGGGCCGCGGCCATGTCGTGCTCATCGAAAGATTCCCATTGGTGGATGGCCACTTCGTTTTCCGTGGAGCGGATGCTGAAATAACAGGGAACCGGCAGCGTTCCTTCCCGGGAGGCGACGGCGGAGGCATACAAGGGAAGTTGCAGATTATGCCACAAATGACCGGCCCCGCCGGATGCGTCATGAATCGCCGGGCTCTCATGAAGATGGACGGGAATGCTTGTTCTGGCGGTGATCTTTTTGCGGTGGTTCTTTTCCACCCCGTCGATCTTTCCGGTTTTGTAATCGATCACCCGCAGGCGGCCGTCGTGGAGATTCCGGTCCACCCGGTCGATTTTGGCGACGATGAGGGAGTCTCCGGCGGGGATCTCCACTTTGCGCTCCACTTCGATGACCTGCCACCCGGCCTCACGTTCGGTGGCCTGGACCCGTGCGAGCCATGACAACCTCCGGCGCAGGGCCATGGTCTGAAGCCGCACGGCGAGAGCGGGGCTGTTGCCGAACCATTCCGCGACCACGCGGTCGAGTTCCGCGGAAAACCACGCTTCGAGGGCTTCCGCTTTGCCGAACTCGCGGGCTTCCGCGTCGTTTCCCCAGCGTTCGAGGATTTCATGGGCCACGCTGCCGAAGTCGCGCGCGTTCCATTCGCGGCGGGCCGCTCCGGAACCCTGCATGCGGACCACGTGTTTGAGATAGTAGCGGAAAGGGCAGGCGAGGTAATCGCTCAGCGAAGTCACGCCGAGCCGTTGGGGCGGTGGAACCGCGCGGGTTTTCCATTTCCAGTCCGCGTGCCAGCGAAGCCCGGCATCGGGCGGCTCCACTTCGCGGAAAAGGGTTTTCACCCGGTTTGGAAGCTCGTCGCTTTTCACAGTGAGAAGCAGGCGGGAAGGGAGCAGGGGTTCTCCGCCGGGGCCGGATTTCCCGCAGAAGATGTTTGTCTTCCCGGATTTCCGCCGGGCTTCGAGGAGGGCGTGGAAGAGATAGGCATCCCGCGCGGCTCGCTGCTCATCGGTGATGAGTCCGAGAATTTTCCTGCTGCTTTCACCCAGCCATGGTTCGCCACCGCCGCGCGCGGGGACTTTTCCCTCGTTCATTCCGCACAGAACCAAATGAGCGCCCGGTTCGTGAAGAAGCTCCAGCCATCCCTGCACGTCGATCACCCGCCCCTCGGGCGGAGGGGCGGCGGCGGGCGGGATTTCGGAAATCATCAGATCGATCCAGAAACCCGGGGAGCGGTCGATGCGCCGGATCATTCCGGCGGCTTCCTCCAACCAGCCGGTCGCCTCCGCCGCGCCGTCTCCCGCGATTTGGGCGAGAAGCCGTTTCATGGCATCGGGAAAATCGCCGAAGCAGCGGGCTCTCCATCTTTCGAGGGAACGTGCGGCATCCAGCACCGCTTCCGAGGATTCCTTTTCAAAACCGGAACGGAATTCATGGGCTTCAAACCGCCGGGTGAGATCCGCGATGCCGGTGGCCATCCAGCGATCCCTCATTTCGGCGAGTTGTTTCGCTTTTTGCGCGCGGCGTCCTCCGATGAGGGAACCGGTTTCCGGCAGGGTGAGAAGATCCGCCATGGCGTCCAGCGTGGGATCGGCCAGCCAGCGGGACCAGATCGCGAGCCAGCGCGACAGGCCACCGGAAAATCCGGCGGCAGCCGGATGAAACGCGGTCCAGCCGTTGCCGGTGAATGTTCTCGCGAGTTCCTCGGCGGTGTCGGCATCGGCGCTGCCGAGGGCGACGTGATCGGAGGAGGTTCCCGCACAGGCCACGGCCCGCCATGCTTCCGCCGCCTGCTGGCGCGGATCGGCCACGACAAGAATTTCGCCTTGGAAATCGACCGGGCGGGAGCACCAGTCCGGCAAGGGAAGGCCGGTTTCCGAAAAACAGCCGCTTTCCGTCTCCGGCGCGGCGATCAGGACGGTCACCCCGCCGGGTTTCGCCAGCAACGCCCGTTCCAGCAGGGGGGGGAGATCCGCCACCCCGGCAAGAATGATGTCCCGCTCCGGCAGGGAAATGCCGGATGCCAGGCTCCGGCTTCCGCTCGTGAATCCCCACGAGGTCAGGAGGTTTTCCATCAGGGTTTCCAACCGGGCCAACGCTTCCCAGCGTCCCGCTTCCATCGTGTTTCGCAAGCGCGCGGAGGATGTGGCGAAGGTGAGGCCGTTTTCCTGAAGAGAGCGCCGGAGCCGGAACAATTCGGAGGACAAGGCATGGACGCTTTCGGGGCCGTTTTCCGGCGGGTGGGGAAACAGCGCCTGATAGGAGGACCAGTCCCGGATGCCATCGAGTGTTTCCACCCAGGCAAGGCGTTCCATCCAATCCGGCGCGGAGTGGAGCCGGCCGGCGTGGAAAAAACTCCCGGGCGTCACCACCTGCGGGGAAAGCAGGGCACCGGAGGATTCCGCGAGGGCTTCCCGCAGGCGCCTGCCCGCCTGTGCGGTGGGGACCACCACCACGCTTTGCGGCAACCGGGCGGGCCGGGCGGCCAGCCACTCCACCAGATCGTGGAGAAAGGGCCGGTCCCATCCGAGAAATTCGCGAGAAGGCATCGCGCGGAACATCGCCCGGACGGGGAGGGCTTGGAAATCAAAATTGCGGGCACAAAAAAACGGATGCCCTGCGGCACCCGTTCCAATTTTCCCTGATTGCGGAACCGGGAGGATTTATTCAGCCGCTTCCACTTTCTCGGCTGCGGGGGCGTTTGAATAACGCCAGCGGATCTTGTTGCGCTTGGAAGCGGAACGCAGTTTGCGTTGCTTGCGCTCGGTGGGAGTCTCAAACGCGCGGCGGCGGCGCATTTCCTCGAGGATGCCCTCGGTATCAAGTTTGGTTTTGAGGCGCTTGAGAGCCCGGTCCACAGGCTCGCCTTTTTTCACTGTCACTCCTCGCATGCGATTGTCTTGATTTTGGTTTGGTTGGTTCCGCAGGTTTGTCGGGGCGCGGTAGATGTCGGAATTTCCCCGGGTTGTCAAGGAAGATCTCCGGCCGGAACAGGCAGGGTCCCTACATTAGGGAGAGTGGGTAGATTGTGGCATAAAAGTGGCATAA
>CAZVSA010000080.1:0-14125 GCA_964629955.1 uncultured Luteolibacter sp. | reverse complement strand
GGAGCGTTTTTCCAACGAGGCGTTCCGGAAGAGATTGAAAGGGATTCCGCTCGCGCTGGTTGCGGTGGACGAGGCCCATTGCATTTCGGAATGGGGGCATAATTTCCGCCCGGACTACCTGAAGCTGGCGAAATGTTTCCGTCGGTTGAAAATCCCGCGGGTGCTGGCTCTCACCGCCACCGCCACGCCCAAGGTGGCGGCGGACATCCGCAGACGGTTCCACATCGCTCCCGGAGATCACGTCCGGCTCAGTTTCCACCGGCCGAATCTGGATTTGAAAATCACTCCCAGCGGGGCGGGGGAGAGGAAGCGGATTTTGCTGGAGCGGTTGTCCGCGCTCGAAGGGGCGGCGGTGGTTTATGTCACCCGGCAGGAGACGGCGGAGGAGGTGGCGACGTTTCTTTGCAAAAACGGGTTCGCCGCCCAGGCGTATCACGCTGGTCTTCCTTCCGGTTTCAGGGAGGAGGCGCAGCGCGCTTTCATGGAGGGCGGGGTGCGGATCATGGTGGCGACCATCGCCTTCGGCATGGGGATCGACAAAGCGGACATCCGCGGGGTGATTCATTACAATCTCCCGAAGAGTTTGGAGAATTACACTCAGGAAATCGGCCGTGCGGGGCGCGACGGCCAAGCGGCGGTTTGCGAAATGCTGGCTTGCGGAGATGACCTCACCGTTCTGGAGAATTTCATTTATTCGGATACGCCTTCCCCCCGGGCTCTTGGAAATCTGGTGGACCGCCTGCTGCGCCTGGGGAGTCCGTTCGACGTTTCACCGTATGATCTCGGGCTGACCTGCGACATCCGGCCCGCGGTGGTCGCCACGGTGATCGCGTATCTGGAAACCGATGGGATTTTGGAATCCACGGGAAGCTTCCATTCCAGCTACCGCGCGAAGCTTCTGCGGCCTTTGGAGAAAATTCCTGACGGGCGCCCTCCGGCGGAGCGTTCCCGGATCAGGAAATTGTTGCAAGCGGGGGAGGAAAAGCGCGGCTCGCTTCATTTCGCTCCGACTGTGCTGGCTCCGATTCTGGGATGCGCCGCGGCGAAAATCGTGGCGGACCTGCACCATCTCGAACTGGCGGGGGACATCAGCCTCGCGGCATCCGGCGTGCGGCGGGGATATGTGATCCGGAAAGAACCGGGCGACCTGCATGCTCTGGCGGAGAATCTGGCGGCCCGCTTTCTTCTGCGCGAAGGGCAGGATCTGAAACGTCTCCGGCAGGTGACGGGGATGTCGGCAAGCAAGGGGTGCCTCACCGCCCGGCTGATGCGTCATTTCGGGGAGGAGCTGGAGGGGGAGTGCGGGCATTGCGACCGCTGCCGGGGTGTTCCTCCCGGGATCATCCGCCGCCCCAAGCCGCGGCGTCCGGCAGACGGGGAGCTTTCCACGATCCGGGCGCTCGCCATGGAAAGGCACGCGGCGCTGGGGACGCCACGCCAGCTTGCCCGTTTCCTTTGCGGGATGAGCGGGCCTGCGATCACCCGTGCGGGGCTTTCCCGTCACGATGCCTTTGGATTGCTTGGCGACATGCCATTCGAGGAAATCCTCGCGATCGCCGGGGCGGTTTGAACGGATGCCGCCGGGGGATTCAAGGAGCGTGGGCGTCCCGCCCACTTTGAGAAGGGATGTGGGCGGGACGCCCACGCTCCTTGAATTCATGCGCCTCGAAACGTGATTGCACAAAAAGCGGTCACGCCTTTTCACGAAACGCTTCAATCGTCGAGGTAATTGCGGAGGCTCTCGCGGAGGGTGGTGCGGGCCCGGAAAAGAAGGCTTTTGACGGCGGAAACGGAGAGGTTCAGCACCTTGGCGATGTCCTCGTAGGGCATCTGCTCGTAACGGCGCAGAACGACGGCCATGCGCTGGGCTTCCGGCAAGGCGGCGATGGCGGCGTCGACCGCGGTCTGGAGTTCGATCTTGAGTAGTTCGCTGTCCGGCCGCGCGTTGGGGTTCGCCTCGATCTGGTGGTGGGAGTTTTCCTCCCGTTCCTCCGCGGAGACCTCCTTTCTGCGGGCCCGCCTGCGGGTTTCATTGAAGACGAGGTTCCGGGTGATGGTGAAGAGGTAGGTGGTGAATTTGGCGTCCGGGCGGTATCGTTTCGCGTGGCGCCAGATCCTGAGGAATACCTGCTGGGAGATGTCTTCGGCATCGGACGCGTTGCCGAGCATCTTGGCGACGGTACCAACGACGGCGTGTTGATGCCGCTCGACGAGCTGCCGGAAGGCGAGGTGGTCGCCGTTTCCGATCCGCACCATCAAGGCATGATCGAGCGTGCCGCCATCGGCATCCGTGGACGTGGGTTCGGCCTCCATCGAAGCGAAAAAAAGTCTGGTGGCGGTCCCGCTGCCAAGCATGCGGGTATCAACCGCATTTGGGACGTGAAGTTGCGGGATTTCATTCGAGGGAATGCCTTTCAGCTCCCGGGCCGGCCGGAGGAGATGCGCCTCAGGGGAGCATGCTTTCGACGAGTTTTTCGAGTTTCACGATGTCCGCGGCGAAGTTGCGGATGCCCTGGGCGGTTTTCTCCGTTGCCATGGCGTCCTCGTTCAGCAGGTAGCGGAAGGATTTCTCGTCGAGGGAAATTCGTTCGATGTCGCTCGCGGCGGCATCGTCCGGGGAAAGGCGGCGCTCCACGGGCTCGCCGGATGCCTGGAGTTCGCCTAACAGGCCGGGGCTGATGGTGAGGAGATCGCACCCGGCGAGGGCGAGGATTTCCCCTTTGTTCCGGAAGGAAGCGCCCATGACCTCGGTCCGGTAGCCGAATTTTTTGTAGTATTGGTAGATGGCGCGGACGGAAATGACGCCGGGGTCCTCGTCTCCCTGGTAATCCTTGCCGGTCGCGGCTTTGTGCCAGTCGAGGATGCGGCCGACGAAAGGGGAGATGAGCCGGACGTTCGCTTCCGCGCAGGCAACGGCCTGGGCGAAGGAGAAAAGCAGCGTGAGGTTGCAATGGATGCCTTCCTTTTCGAGTTCTTCCGCGGCCTTGATGCCTTCCCAGGTGGATGCGATTTTGATGAGAACGCGGTCGCGGGAGATGCCTTCCTTTTCGTAGGCGGCGATGAGGTGCTTCGCTTTGGCAACGGTGCCGGCGGTATCGAAGGACAGGCGTGCATCGACTTCCGTGGAAACACGGCCCGGGACGATCTTCAGGATTTCGAGCCCGAAGAGGATGAGAATGCGGTCGAGAACGGCCTCGGTAAGATCCGCGCCGTTTGCGGAGGTTTGTTTTTGTTCGGCGATGGCGCGCTCGATGATGTGGCGGTATTCGTCCTTTCCGGCGGCCTGAAGGATGAGCGACGGGTTCGTGGTCGCGTCCTGCGGCTGGTAGGTTTTCATCGATTCAAAGTCTCCGGTATCGGCGACGACGGTGGTGAACTGCTTCAGTTGTTCCAGTTGGTTCATAGGCGTTTGCGGGAGATTCGGACCCCGGCGGCGGGGTGGAAAGGGAAAAAACCGCGAGGGCCGCGCCGCGGAGAGGCCATCACCGGATCCAGCGGTGGACGGCTTTGAAAACGAACGCTCCGGCAAGGGCGCCGAGGATGTCGGCGAGCCAGTCGAAGGGATCGTTCCCGCTACGGCCGGGGGTGAAGGTTTGCCGCCATTCGTCGAGCGCCCCGATCAAGGCGAAGAGGCCTGTCACGGTCAGGATGATGCGCGGCCAGGAGGCGTTTCCGGGATTCCGGAAATAGAGCCATGCGGACATCAGGCCCGCGCCGCCGAAGAAGTAACCGAAATGGGCGATTTTATCGAAATGCCGGATGGGCGGCGGCTTCACCGGGGAGCCTGACGTGGATGACAAGATGAAAAGCAATACGAACCAGGCGATGAAGCAGGCGAACCAGAAGCGGGCGTTCCGAAAGACCGGCGATGTTCTCATCACTGCTTGCGCATCTCGTCTTCCAGGCGTTCCGCCAGCCATTGTTTCATCATGGACTGGTAGTTGAGGAAACGGGAACGGGCGATGCGTTTGATGCGGGAAAGCATGCGTGGATCGAAACGCAGGGTGATGGTGGTGGATTCCCTGGAATCGGCTTCGTGGACGGAGGCGGCCATGAGACGGCCATCGAGTTCGTGGGTTTCCCAGAAGCGGGCTTCCGCCGCTTCGTCCTCGAATTCGGGGATTTGTGACCAACTGTTGATGGAGTTCATGAAATGGGTGCGGTTAGCGGAATTCGGCGTATTTCCGGTCGTAGAACTTTTGCTCGCCTTCGGTCATTTCGCGGGCTGCGACGACGCGCGCGTTTTTCCCGTCGGTCCAGAAGGCGAAGAAGAGATAACGGTCCGCAACGGTCCGCCCGAGGGCGTAGTAGCGGGATGCACCGTCGCCGCGCTCGTTGTCCGGGAGGAAACGGATGGAAAAGGGGTCCTCGAAAGCTTCCTCAAGCTCGCGGGGTTTGATGTTCCGAAGGTCGAATTGAACGTCGATGAGATCGAGCTCCATGCGCGGGAGTGTGGGGGCGGGACTTCAAAACGCAATACCTACCTGCGGCCCTTTGCGGCTTGAAATGAAAGACGCGGACCGCAGGGGTGCGATCCGCGCCTTCATGAACCCACGGCGTGAAAATCAGAGGAAAATTTCCACGCCATTCATGTTTTGGAGACTTTTATGGAGCTTATTGGACTTTCACCCGGAGGAATCCTTTGTCGGGCAGGCCGTTGGATCCTTCGAGGCGGAAGGTTCGGTATTCATATCCCGCCGGGGCCGGAGTGCCGGGATCGATGACCGCGACAGGTGTGACCACCAGCGGGAAGGATTCGAGGGTCGTGCTGCCTTCGATGGTGTAGGTGTATCCATCGTGGGTGGCGGAGGGCGACGGGTTGCCTGCGAATGCCGGAGTGCCCGAGCGGACGGCGATGGTCAGCAGGAGTTCGTCCTGGGTGTCCGCATTGCTGTCCGCGATGATGCGATAGACTCTCGAATTGTCCGCTCCATCGTCCGGATTGCCGCCGAGGGCGAATTCGAGGTAGTTCGGCTGCCCATCTCCGTCCGGATCACTGCCGGGGGCGATGATGCCGGGCTCGGTTTCACCCGGGAAGAACCCGGCGATCCAATCGTCGTAGCCGGTTGTCGGCGGAGTGCCCCCTACGTCGAGTTGGCCGAAGCCGGTGATGGCACCGCCGGAGTTTGTGGAATCGTAGAGGCCGGGGTCTTGCGGCACTCCGTTGATTACGAGGGCCGCCACGACGTCGATCCCAAAATCGGGGAGATCGAGAACGGCTTCGCTGTTGATGGTGACCGTGCCGGTATCGGAAAGATCGGATGCGGGAACGGACAGGATTCCCTCCTGCACCGTGGTGTTCCCGGTGTAACCGGTAATGCCGGAGAGGGTGAGGGTGCCGGAGCCGAGCTTGGTCAATCCGCCGTTGCCGGAAAGGTTCTGGGCGATGGCGATGTCGTTTCCGTTGGAGTCGATGCGGGCGCCGCCTGCCAGGACGTTCGCCTGGTCAAGACCGGACATGAAGTCCGGGAAGGCGTCCGCACCGGCGATCAGCGTGCCGCCGTTGAAGTTGAAGACGCTGCTGTTGTTGGGGCTGGCCTGGGCGTCATCGCGTTCGATGACCCGTCTGGCGGTAATGGTGCCGCCGTTGAGGTTCACGAACCCTTGTCCCGCGGTGTCAGCCTGCGCCGTGAGGTAGAGGCCTTCCCCGGCGATCACGACGCTGCCGCCGGTGTTCACATTGAGCGTGCCGGTGCCTTCTTCGGCGACGATGATTCCCTGAGTGCCGGTTTGGTTCAGCAGGCCTCCGGCGTTCACGTTGACCACTCCGGTGCCCGAGGGCCGGTCCGCCTCGTTCTCCGCGCCCGGGTTCGCGGCATGACGGCCGATGACCACCCAGGCACCCGCGTTGAGCGCGCTGCCACCCGAGAGGTTCACCGTGCCGGTTCCGCGAAAGCCGACGAAGATGGTATTGTTCCCCGTGAAGCTGCTGCCCGCGCCGGTGATGTTCAGTTCACTCGGCTGGGTAAGCCCGTTCTTGCCGATGTATGCCGCGCCGCCGCTGAATACGGTGCCGCCGGATTCGATGTGGACGAAGCCCTGGGAAGTGCCGACGTCGCTGATGTTGAAATCACCGTCGGCGCTGGCGAAGGAGCCGCCGTTTCTGACGGTCATGGTGCCCTTGCCGGTGTTGCCGACGGAAATCCAGCTGCTGCCGGTCTTGTTGATCGAACCGGCGTCCACAATCACCTCGGTTTCCGAGGTCGCGTGCATCGAGAGCTGGAAGCGGTCCACATTGAGCTGGGAACCCGCGCCGATGGACAGAAACGCCTTGGAACCGGGCTGGGTGGCGGATTGGAAGATGCCGCCGGCGCTCAACGTGGAGGTGGAGAGAACGAGGGAGGTTTCCTGATCGGCCGCGTTGCCGAGGAGCAGCGAGCCGCTCACGGCATTGGTCTGGGCGCCTCCGCCCTCGAAGAGAACCGTGCCATTGCCGATTCCGAAACCGAGTATCTCCCCTCCGTTCCCCAGGCCGAAGGCGTTGGGGCCGTTGTTCGTGAAGGTGAGCGTGCCCTGCCCGTTTTTCACGAAAGAACCGGAGGTGCTGGCCACGGGGCCGGCGATCGTCAGGTTTTCCCCGTTGGAAATGCCACCGCCCGGGCCGGCGATGGTGAAGCCCCGGTCGGTGGTCGCGGAGCCGCCGGTGTATTCCAGGGTGCCGCCGGCGATTACCAGGTTTTCGGGGGCTGCGGTGGAGGCGCCGATCGGGCCGGCCACTCCGCCATCGGGGAGGCTGCCGACACTCAGCACGCCGCCTTCCAGACGGGTCGCGCCGGCGTAGTCGTTGGCGGTCGAGATGACCACGGTTCCTTCTTCGGACTTGGTGAGAGTCGTCGTGGCCCCGGTGATTTTCCCCGTGCCGGAGAGGGTGTAGGTCTCGGTGGTGTTGCGGAAAGCCACCTCCGCGGGCTCGACGGTGGTGTTGAGGATGACATTGTAATCCGCTGCCCAGATGTCATCGAAGGTTACGGGATCGCCGGTGCGGAACGGGGATGGCTCCCAGAAAGAGCCCTCGTTGACCCAGTTTTCGCTGATGGTGTTCCATTCGGGGGAGGGGGTGAAGTCGTCGAGCGCTCCCACCCAGAAGAGATTCGAGGCTCTGGTGACATTCAGTTCCACCGTGTTCGCGGTGAGCACGAGATTGGCTTCCACTCCCGGAGGCAGTTCGCCGAGTGTGAAGTTTGCCGTTCCTGATCCGCTGCTATAAGAGATGAGGGGAAATTGCCCGACGAAAATCGCCTGGGCGGCAATGTTGATGGTGACGGGGCCGTTCACTCCCAGGGTGTCCGCCGTGAGGACGGGGTCGCCCGGGTTGCCGAAAACCCCGAGTTCCACGTTGAATTCCGAGTTCGCGGCAAAGGTGACATCGGTTGCCGCGACTCCCATATTGTATGCGAGGCTGACGCCGAAGCCGGCATCCCCGGCGACTTCGTAGGCGGAGGGGGACGTCTCGGTGAACTGCTCGTCGCTCACGATGAGCGTTCCTTCCTGGATGTCCGTGAGTCCGCTGTAAGCAAGTCCTCCGCTCAAGGTGAGGGTGCCGCTGCCGGTTTTGACGACTCCGCCGGTCCCCGTGAACGATTGCGGGGCGGTGAGGGTGAATTCCCGGGAGTCGATGCGCAAACCACCGCTGTCGATTTCCGCTTGATCGAGATTGCTGATAAAGGCGTTATGATCGGATCTGGCCACGATCTGGCCGCCGTTGAACGTTGCGTTCGCCGTGCCGTTTCCTCCGGTGATGCGGCCGGTATCGAGCGTGCCTCCGTTGAGGTTGATGTTCCCCGTGGCTCCGGCTGCGACTCCGAGGACCATGGCGTCGGTTTCAAACAAGGCGGTTCCGGACAGATTGAGAGTGCCGGTGACGCCGTTCAGCTCGCCCACCCAGGCGATTCCACGGTCAGCGGCCGGCTGGGGCCCCACATTTACGGTGCCACCGCTCATGTTCATGGTACCCGAGGTGCCGGAACCGCTGGCTCCGACGATGAAGTTTCCGCCACCTGTCTTGTTCCAGGTGCCGCCGGTCATTTCCACAGTGCCTGTTCCTCCCTCGCGTCCGATCGCCACCCAATTGTTGTTGCTGATCGTTCCACCGGAGAAATTCAACGTGCCGGAGGAGTTGGCGGCCTGACCGACCCAGATCTCGTTGCTGATATGGATGGAACCGCTGTCCACGTTCGCCACACCGGTGCCGCCATTGCTGCCGATCATGAGGTTGCCCGCACCGTTTTTGGTGATGCTGGCATCGGAGAGATGGAGGGTGCCGTGTGCATTGGCGCTATTTCCGATCCAGAAGCCGCCGGTGGTGATGGTGATCGTCCCGCCGCTGATGTTGGCGACGCCGGTTCCGGCATTGGTGGCGATGATGAAGTGGTTGTCATCGGCGCCGTTCTTCGTGAGGCTGCCGCCGGACATGTTGAGGGTGCCGTTCCCGCTGAAATTACCGAATTCCGTCCAGCCGTTGGTGGTGACTTCCCCGCTGTTGAGATTGAAAACGCCGGTGCTGTTCGCCCGGGTGCCCACCTGAAGATTGCCGCCGATGGTGAGCTGGCCCGCGGTATCCACGGTGGCGGTTCCGTTGTTGTTCACCTGCCCATCATTATTGCCTCCTCCGACAAAAAGGTTTCCAGCGACATTCATGCTGCCGGTACCGCTGAGGTTGTAGACACCGATGCCTCCGCTGTTGCCCACGTACATCCAGTTGCCGGAGCCCGTGGAGGCGTTGCCGGCGATATGGTCGAGGCGGCCGTTGCTCCCCGCATCCACACCGACAAAAATGTCCACCGGGGTGGCGGCGAGATCTTCGGAGATGACCGCGAAGTTTGAACTGATGTTGTTGATGACGGCGTGCTGGCCGGGGGCGGGTGTGTTCGAGGGAACGCTGTTGGTTGCCCAGTTGGTTCCGTCGTTCCACTCGGTGGAGGTGGCGCCGGTCCAGTTGACCCGGGTTTGGGCATGCGCCGCGGTGGAGAGGGTGATCACCATCAGGGCGGTGGTGCGGAACAATTGGCGGTATTTCGGTTTCATGGAGATGTGGGTTCGTTTTTGAAGGTTTGAAATTACAAGAGAAAGAATCCGCTGGAACCACCCGGTGCGCGGGGTGCTCCAATGCGGGGATTATGGGTTCGATGGGTTTGAAAATTCCACCCGCCCGGACGGGCGGCGGAACAGGTTGAAGCCAAAGATGCAGAAACAACCGGGAAGCCGCTTGGAATCTTTCGCCTGATTTGGGTATTTTTGCGACAAAACGTTCTCTTCCGGGCAGGTTGTGGAATGGATTTTCCCGATTTCCGGATCGCTCCTCCGAATCCCGGGTCACGCATGCCCTTCCCTGGTGGTGGGTGGAATTTGAATTCGGAGAAAAGGGGAGGCTTGCGAAACGAATTTGCCAGGCGGGAAGACGGCCGTCGGGAGGGCGGTTGCAAGGCCGCGGGATCTGGAGTTCGGGCTCTTCATGAAAAAACCCCGGCATTTTTGCTCGGGAAGGCCATGGGGCAATTCATGCACCCGATGAAAAAAATACGGGGAAGCGATCGGAAATATTACGGATTTGTCGGAATCCTACACATTCATGACGGGCTATTCCAAGCGGGCGGGTGATTCCGGTGTATAAATACCATGTAAATATCACAGAAGTCGCCAGGCCGGGGAGATCAACCCATGACATGCTGTCTCCACCTGCCGGGCAATTGTGGAAGAAACCCTCTTTGTCGTGTTGTCATGAAACCCAACCATTTTTCCTTTGTCCGGCATCGATTCGCGACCCGGCGCGGCTTCGCGCTGGTGGTGACGTTGTCGCTGATGGTTCTGCTCACCGTGATCGCGATCGGTTTGCTGGGGCTTTCCACCATCACCCTTCGCTCCGCCAGCCAGGGGGAAGCGGCCGCGCTGGCCCGCGGCAACGCCCGTCTGGCGGTGATTCTTGCGGTCGGGGAGCTTCAGACCGTGCTGGGAAGCGACCGGAGCGTTTCGGCGCCGGCTTCCTCGGTGATTCCGAATGCGGACCGGCCCCACCTTACCGGAGCGTGGGAATCGTGGCGCTGGGAACCTTCCGCCAACGGTGCTCCTCCCTATTCGCAGAAGGCGGGGCGGTTCAGGCGCTGGCTGGTTTCCACTCCGGACCCTGCCGCCGCGGCGTCCTTCAATCTTCCCGCGCGGGGCGCTTCCGGGGATGTGGTGGAACTGGTGGGGGATTACCCGGGCAGCAGGGAGTCCACGTCCGTCCAGGCGGAGAAAGTCCGTGTCGGCGCGGGCGCTTCCCGCGGCAGCCTGGCATGGGCGGTTTTCGATGAGAACACGAAGGCTTCGATCGACATCGGGGACCCTCCAGGCACCTCAACCGTAGCCGAATCCCTCGCGGCCCGCATCGCACCGCCCCGGTTCCGGGCGGATATTGTGGATTCGGCGTTCGGTTCCCTCGCCGAGCCGGAACATCTCGTTTCGCTGGAGACCGCGGTGATTGAAGGGCGGTCCGGTGCGGAAAAATTCCGCGGCCGTTTTCACGATTTCACGACGGATTCGCTGGGCCTGCTCACCGATGTCGCATCGGGCGGCTTGAAAACCGATCTGACCTCGCTGCTGGAGCCGACCACTTTTCCCGCCACCAGCTTCCCGGGGGATACCCTTTATTTCGATGTGGGATCGGGAGCCCCGCGCTGGCGCTACCTCCACAGCCACTATCGCAAGTACAAAACGATGCAGCTCGCATCGAATGGCACGCCGAGCTACAGGCCCGCCACAACCGAACTCCAACCTTTCCCCGCGGGCTTGGATTCCTCCCCGCAACAGGAGCGCCTGATGCCGGTCATCGGCCGGTTCCAGTTGGTGTTTTCCATCGTTTCCCACCATGCCCACATCAGTAATCGCATGGAGTTTCTCAACACCAGAGGAGAACCTCGGGGAAACAACCAGCATGCGGTTCCCCATCTCGCCTACGATCCGGTGATTACTCTCTACAATCCTTACGATGTGGCGCTGGACCTTGCGAATATTCGTATCCGTATCTCGGATCCTCCCGTGGGCTTCCGCTTCCAAAAAATCGACCGGCAGTCCGGAGCGTCTTCTTACTATCGTCCGGAAATGGCTGCGGGAGAGTTTCATGGCCTGGCCATGTTTCAGATTGCCAATGAGCGCAACAGGAACGCCAGGAAATCATTCACTCTTATGCTCGGCGACGGAACACCCGACCGGTTGGAGCAAACCCTGAGGCTTTTGCCCGGGGAAGTGAAGGTCTTCTCCGCCAGGGTGGAGACGAACTGGACCTGGGGGTTGGAAACGCAGAATGGGGTTCGCAGTTTCTTCGACTGGAATGTGGACGACAATTTCGGAAATGAGGACAAACGACATCCCGTCAATCGCCGCGGAGTGGAAGCGATCCCGGGTTGGGACGCCAGGGCGGGATTGCAGACCGATCACCTCAGCTATGGAGGACGTCCTTCGGAAACCTTATATGCATTCGAGAGAAATTCGGGCGGAGGTCAGGAATCGTCCGTCGGAGGATACGTGTCGTTGCGTCTGAGCGATGAGGTCCGTGTGGAGGCCCGTCCCGAGCGCATGACCGGCAATGCCGGTGCCAACGTGCCGGACTTCCAGATCGATCTGCTGGCCAACCGCACCGATAATCCCCAGCAGGACCTGATGCGCAGCTACCGGTTCCGTTTCAACGATCTTATCCAGGAACTGGCGGCGGATCCCGATGATCCGGTCATCAGCCGGACCTTCCTCACCGGGGATACCCTCCAAGCGCCGAACGATAATACGGCGGAAGGAAAAAAAACTTTCGCGATGCTGGAAATGAGCATCCGAACCACCAAGGACGAACTCGACGACACCAAGCCATGGCTCTACAACAACCCGGTGATCGAAGGAGGGGAACTGGATTACAGGATCGCCGGGCCGGTTCACCAAAGCCACGACCTCCGCTTGATTCCCATGAGCGGGATCACCGGATTTCCGGATGGCATCGACATCGATCCGGACACCTACCGCGGGTACTACGGCGCCAGCAGGGGAGGATTTGAAGGCTCCTCCAACGTGCCGATGGCCCGCATTCCACTGCTGCCGGCCGCTTCCCTCGGGGATTGGGTGCATTCAAATCTCGTCGCCAGCGCATATCCTCCGCGGGTAATGCATCCTCTGGGCAATGCCCGGGCCCATCCGCTCATCCCGGAAAATGGCATCGCACGTATGCTCGGCACCCGGCAGGCGCTGGACCATTCCTATCTGCTGAACGACGCGCTCTGGGACGCCTGGTATTTCTCAAGCATCACCGATTACAATGCCCAGATTTTCGGCAATTCCTCCCGTTCCCGGCAGGATGTTCTGCGCGACGTGTTGAGCGGTGCGGCTCCCGCTCTCAACAGCCGTCTGGCCCCTCTCACGAGCCCGGGCGATGCGAACAAGCTGGCAGGGGAACTTTCCGGCCTGAACGACTCGGAGCGCGCGCGCCGGCTTGCGGCGCATCTGGGGATCCGGGGTGCCTTCAACGTGAACTCCACCTCCGTGGACGCATGGAGGGCGCTTCTTTCCTCCCTGCGCGACCGGACCGTGACGGGGTGGAACGGGCGCAGCGATAAAAACTCCGGTGTCACCGCGTTCGTCCGCATGGGGATGCCTTTGGCGGGTTCCGCCGACGATCATGGAGACTCCAGCGCCGATGTGCTGGGACAGGTCCGGTGGGCGGGGTTCCGCACGCTGGATGACGGCCAGATCGGGACGCTGGCCGAAGCCATCGTGGCCGAGATCCAGGCGCGGGGAAATGCCGACAAGGCTCCTTCGCTGAGTCTCGGGGAATTCGTGAACCGCCGTCCGGGCTCGAATGTCCACAGCCTGGCGGGGCTTCTCCAGACGGCGATCGACAAATCGGGCATCAACAACACCTATCACATGCTGGATTCCAAACCGGTCGGCGCGGCCCTGATCAACGAAGCCCGCAAAATGGGAGTGGTCACCCCCCAGGTGATGGATGGCTATTCGGCCGAAGGGGCTCCCCCCATGCTCACCCAGGGGGACCTCATGGCTGCGATCGCCCCGGTGGTGACGGTGCGCGGGGATACCTTCAAAATCCGCGGCTACGGCGAGGCGCTTTCCGTGGATGGTTCCAGGGTTCTGGCCCGCGCCTGGTGCGAGGTGGTCGTGCAACGCACGCCGCATTTCCTCGATTCCTCCGAAGATCCGGAAACTCCCGAGGCCGACCTGGGCCGTGAGATCAACCGGACCTTCGGCCGCCGCTTTTCCATCGTGTCTTTCCGCTGGATGCAGCCGGATGAAGTTTGATTTGTGAATTTTTCCACCGTGAATCTGGTCCACCTCTCCATGAAGTCCATTCTCCTCGCCATCGGTTCCATGCTTGCCGCGGCCATGCCCTGTGCCGCCCAGCAGGCCGCGAACCGCGTGGATGTCCGTCTGCTTGCTTTCAATTCAAAGCTCTCGGAAGAGAAAGTTTACCTTCACGATCCGGCGGCGGATGCGGTCGCGGCTCCGGTGGAGGCGGACATCAAAACTTATCTCAATCACGAGTTTTTCTCCATCGCGCTCACCGGGCGCCGCCTGATGATCACCACCGGCGCGGGCCGGGATTCGATGACCGCGCCGGGAGGCCTGGTGGGGGAGATCACCCTGCCAGCGGGGACGGATTCCGCGATATTGCTCTTTTTGCCAACCGGAGAGGAGGCATCCGGGCGTGCCCGGGTCCTGTCGATCGCGGATTCAAAGGAAGCTTTCCCCGCGGGTTCCTTCCATGTTTCCAATCTGAGCCCGCAGGAGGTCCGCATGGCTCTGGAATCGAAACCGTTTCACTTCAAGCCGGGGCAGGCGATCCTGATCAAAGACCCTCCCGTGCGGGAAAACAAACATTCCGGCATGAGGGCGGAGGCGCTCATCGACGGCCAATGGAGGCGCATCGGAAGCAGTTTGTGGCCTCACCCCGGCAGGTCCCGGGTTGTCCAGATTTTGTTTCGGAACCCGGTTTCCGGGCAGGTGCAGATGAAGGCTTTCAACGACGTTCCCCCGCGCGAGCGGAAAGAGGAAGCCGCCTCCGTCCCCTGATTCCGGACGTGGCGCGGGCATTCCGCCAAAAGTGTTCCGGGAATCGCGGCGGCAACGCCGGAGGCGGGTTTTCCGGTAGGGA
>CAZVSA010000079.1:0-14139 GCA_964629955.1 uncultured Luteolibacter sp. | reverse complement strand
CACCCTGGCGGCGGAGCGCCCCGGCTGGGTGAGGCCGAGCACGCCGGAGCCGCAGCCCATGTCGAGCACCCGGGATGCGGAAGGAAGATCCCGGGAGAGAATCCATTCGGCAAGTTCCTCGGTTTCGGGGCGGGGGATCAGCGCGCGGGCGTCGGTTTTGAAATTTCTGCCATGGAAGGAAAGCTGCCCGAGCAGATGCTGGACGGGGATGCCTTCCCCCCGTTTCTTCAGCGCCTCGCGCAGCGGCGACAGCGCGGATTCCTCAAGCTGCCTGTCGAATTGCAGATAAAGCTCCATCCGGGTGCAACCGAGCTGATGGGCCACGAGCATTTGCATGTTGCGGCGCGCGTCTTCGATGCCGCGCTTTTCAAGATAACGTGTTCCGCCATCGATGGTTTCCAATACGGTGCTCATGCAAAAGGATGGTGGGGCGGGAGGTCCGCCGCCGGAGAATGGGATGCGGATTCCCGCGAGCCAAGGCGTTATGAACAAATGTGGCGCATTTTCCGGGAGTTGGAGTCCGCCAACCGCCCCGCGATACAGTTTAGGATTGCGGGCGGGCGTTGGATGGTTAACCGGAGGGCATCGAAGCCGCGCTTTCCATAACCGGTCTGGGAGCACTTTCCGCCCTTGGGACGGATGTGATCTCCCATCAGGCGTCGATTGAAGCCGGGCGGGCACCGTTTCGCAGGCTTGGAAATTTGCTTGGAGAGGATAGTCCACATGCCGCGAGGCCCGGAGCATGGATCGAGCCGAGGGAATTGCTTTGTCATCGGAAATGGAGCCCCGCGAGCATGGCGGCCCTGCATGTGGCCGGGCAGGCGATCCGCGATGCGGGTTGGTCTTCCGGCGAGTTGAGAGATGCGGCGCTGGTTCTCGGAACCAGCCGGGGGAATGCGGCGGGTTGGCTTGGTCCATGGCCCGGGCGCAGGCCCTTCCGTGTGATGGCCGCCAGCAATACCATCCATAGCGAACCGGCCACCGCGATCAGCATCGAATATGGGGTTGCGGGGCCGGGCCATGTGTTGGCCAGCGGCTGTTCCGCGGGGCTTGATGCGATTGGAGTGGCAATGATGATGATTCGTTCCGGGGTGGCCGAGAGAGCCCTTGTGGTCGCCGTGGATCTGCCCTTGGTGCCCATGTTGCTGGACAACTATGCGGCGTCGGGATTGCTCGCCTCACGGATGCACCTCGATCCATATCATCGGGAAACCGATGGTTTCATTCCCGCGGAGGCCGCCGCGGCGATGGCCATCGGGAAAGGGGCGGGAAACGCGCCGCGGCTTCTTCATTATGGAAGCAACTCCGATGCATGCGATCCGGTGGGAGTGCCGGAAGACGGAGGCAGGACAAGGGAACTCATCGAGCATGCCGTCGCGATCGCAGGGGAACCGGCGGCGATCGCGCCACATGCCACGGGCACGGTCGTGCAGGCGAAGGCGGAATCCGCGATGTTTTGCGGAATGCGGAAGGAGATTTCCTTCCATCTTCTCAAACCGAATCTCGGGCATTCCATTGGCGCGAGCGGTCTCATCGAAAGCGTGATCCTCGCCCGTTTCATGCAACAGGGGATGCTTCCCCCCAATGTGCCATCACTTGCCGTGCCTTGCGGTTTGTTTTTGCCTGATGTTCCGGTCCCTGCCACCGGAACATTGTTCAAGTTGTCCCACGGAATGGGGGGGCATAATTCCCTTCTTGTCATCAGTCCGCCATGAATCCAACCCGAAGAATTGAAATATCCGTCGATGATCAAACCCTCGATTTGTTCGAGGGAGACCTCCTGCTCCGCCGTTTTTCCATTTCCACCGCCGCAAGGGGAATCGGTTTCAAACCGGAAAGCCATCGCACGCCGACAGGCCGTTTCCGCATCTCGGAAAAAATCGGGGAAGGGGAGGCCATCGGTACGATTTTCAAAAGCCGCCTGCCGGTCGGGATTTGGGATGGGGAAACGGGATATGAGGATGATTTGATTCTCAGCAGAATCCTGCGCCTGGAAGGCCTCGATCCGGAAAATGCGAATACGGGCGGGCGTTTCATCTACATCCACGGAACGAACCGGGAGGATCTCATCGGGACGCCTGCCAGCCATGGTTGCATACGTCTTGGCAACGATGATGTCGTCGGGTTGTTCGGGATGGTGGAGGAGGGAACGGAAGTATGGGTGCGTCCACCGGCAGGCGGCCGGTGCAAACTGCTGTTTTTGGATTGCGACTCCACGCTTTCTTCCATCGAGGGAATCGATGAATTGGCGAGGGAAATGGGACCTGAAATTTTTGCAAAGGTGGTGGCCCTGACGGAAGCCGCGATGAACGGGGAAGTGTCCCTCGGCGAGGTGTTTTCCAGCCGGATGGATGTGATCCGGCCCGACAGGGCCATCGCGGAGCACGTGGCCGGTCTGTATATCAAAACGATGGTGCCCGGGGCAAAGGAGGTGGTCCGCGCGCTCAAGGAGGAGGGGTGGATTCCGGTGATTCTCTCAGGCGGGTTCGCGCCATTGATCGAACCGCTCGCCCGGGAGCTTGGAATCGATCATGTCGAAGCCGTGCCATTGTATTTCGACGAACAGGGAACCTATGAAGGCTATGGAGAAGACTACCCCACGACGCGCAATCTTGGGAAAAACGAAATCATCCGGGAATGGAAGTCCGCCATGTCGCCCCGCCGGGTGGTGATGGTGGGGGATGGGGCTTCGGATCTGGAGACGCGTGATGACGTGGATCTTTTCATTGGATTCGGGGGTGTCGTCGAACGTCCCGCGGTCAAAAAGGGGGCGGATCATTGGATCATGGATTTATCGGATCTCATTGCCATCAGGCATATTCTTTCCGGTGATGAAATGTCGCAAAACAATGGATCGGTTTGTTAGTATTTATCATGTAAAATATAAACTTTATTCTTGCCTGCCGGGTGATTGCCGCTCATTTTTCCCCCGAAATGAGTACAAAAAGCACATCAATGAAGGGCAAGCGCTATACTCCCGAGCAGAAGCAGGAAATCGTTTCCTTCGTCGAGAAGCACAATGCGGAAAACGGTCGTGGCGGCCAAAGCGCGGCGTCCGCCAAGTTCGGCGTCTCCCAGCTTACGATCGCGGGTTGGCTGCAATCGGCCGGCAGCCCGGCTGCTTCCAAAAAGAGCAAGGCGTCGAAAATCGCGAAGGTCGGCAAAAAAGCCGCCAAGGTCGCCAAAGGCTCCGGAAGGAGCGCGGCTCCTTCCTCTTTCCGGGATCTCAGCGCGAAGCTCAGCGGTCTCGTTGCCCTGGATGCGAAGATCCAGAAGGCGGAGTTGGAGTTGAAGCAATTGCGCTCCAAATTCGACGAGATCAAAGCTTCCCTCTGATTGGCGGGGCTTTTGAAAAGCCTCCCGAAAACTTATCATTCATCAACAAACCAAGCCGCTTTCCGCCACCGGGAAGCGGCTTTTTGTTTTTTGAGCGGAGGGATGGCCTGCCCCGGGCGGGAATGGCATGAATCCATAGTGAGGCCGGAGATAAGTTTGGGAGAGTTGTTTGAAAGCCGAAACGGCCAGGAAAACTTCTCTCCGAAAAGTCTGATCGAATGCGGCGAACGCTTCGATGTCATCCGGCCTCACGGATAGCTGCCGCCAAAGCGGTAGAACCGGGCGGGGTCGGATTCGGTGATCTGGATCTCCAGGGTTTGCCGCCCGCCTACCGGGGCCGACAGGCTGACGGGGCCGCTCCATGCG
This sequence comes from uncultured Luteolibacter sp., assembly GCA_964629955.1. Classification (GTDB taxonomy): domain Bacteria; phylum Verrucomicrobiota; class Verrucomicrobiia; order Verrucomicrobiales; family Akkermansiaceae; genus Luteolibacter. The sequence goes on along the minus strand of CAZVSA010000079.1, from coordinate 10,437 downwards.
CCTCCGGCGGGCCGGGTCGTGACGACCGACCACGAGCCAAGAGCCAGATTCACGCTGGATTCGATCCACATGGAGACGTTGTCGTAGGGAGTCCCGGGAACATCGAGGGTGATCGTGGTGGTGGTGCCGGAACGCTCCAAGCGCAGGAAGGGAGCGGAGTCCCGATCCTTCGGGTGACTGGCGAGGATGAATTCGATGAGGTTGCTCAGGCCGTCGCCATCGTCATCGCCGTCTGGTCCCTGGGCCAGGGAATACAGGGCAGCGTAATCGTCATAAGTGAAGGAGCCCCCTTCCCCGGAAATCTTGAGTGTGCCCGCTGAAACCAGTTGGCTGGTATCCCACGACAATTCGCCGGAAAGCGCCGGAAGATTCACGGCGGTAAAGGCTCCGCTTGTCGCTCCGGCATTCCAGAGATCGAAGGTATCGCCCGGCTGGGGCTCGTAGGCTTCGATCAGGTGGACCGTCAGGGTGCCGCCGAGAATCAGCGTTCCCGAAACATCGAAAGCGTCGTGGCCCGTACCGCGGCCCGTGCCACCGATTTCCAGTGACAGCGCCGAGCCGCTTTCCAGCGTGAGATTGCCATTGAAGTCGATGAACCCGGCGGACGCGCCCGGCGCGAGGGTGGCGGCGTTGGTGGTGTTGCCGATGATGGTTCCGCTGCCTCCGAGGCTGCCTCCGTTGATGTCGAGATTGCCGGAAACCGTTCCTCCGCCCAGCACCAGTTGTCCGCCGGACTGCTCGAATCCGCCCGGGAAGGAAAGCGTACCGCCGGTGACGGAAACGGACCCCGCATTCTGGAAAAGAACCCCGATGCCGGTTGTCGTACCGGCCCCGCTCTTGATAAAGGTGCCGGTGGGGAAGTTGACGAACAGACCGTCATTTCCGCCGTGCGATTCGGAAGTGATGCTCATGTTTCCGGATGAGTCGATGCTGCCATGGTTCCAAAACCGGGAGCCTGCGAGCGTCGGGCTGCTGGTGCCGGCGATGACCAATTCGGAGTCGCCGCTCATACTTCCGGCGCCGAGGTTCTGGAAGGTGGCCCCCACTCCGCTCCCGCCGGTTCCCAGGTGTTTCGTGCTGGCACCGCCCAGCAGGACGCCATTGGCGGTCGTCGAGGTTCCGGAGGCGAGGGTTCCGCCGTTCCAGGTGAACGCGCCGCTCGCTTCGAGCAGCGCGTTTCCGCTCCGGGTGCCGCCGGTCATGGTGAGGAACCGGGTCGTGGCTTTCTCGGCGGTGTGGAAGACCGCCACGGCGCTGCCCTCGATGGTCGTCCGGCCGGTGATTCCGTAGTCGCCGCTGTTGAAGGTGGTGGTCCCGCTGGAGAAAACCACGTCACCCGCGCCGCTGACCGAGCAGCGGAAATTGAGCGTGCGCGTGCCGCCGCCGAATCCAAGGGTGCCGTTCGAGCCGACGATGTATTCCCCGTCGACATCGGTGCCCGCGCCCCAGAAATTCACTCTCCCGCGATTGATGGTCACGGTTCCCCTGTTATCGAAGACGGTGTTCACGCGACCGGTTCCGTTGTCCTCTTTGATATATTGGCCCTCGTTGGTGAATTTCCCGAGCGCGCCTCCGCCGTTCGTGCCCGCCACCAAGGTGAACTGTGCGGTGTGATTGAAGGTGCCGTTGTTCCGGAATTCGGCGCCCGCACGGTGGATGTTGAAATTACTTCCGTTTAAATTGGCGGTGCCGTTGTTGATCAGCTTCGTCGCGACGCCCGCAGCGCCTCCCAGGTTCTTGCCGCTTCCGCCGCCAAGGTTGATTACCCCGTTCGCGTTCACGATCGTTTCGCCGGCTCCAACGAGAGTTCCGGCACTCCAGGTAAAGGTTCCGCCAATGGTCAGATTCGCACTTCCTCCCCTCCTCGCGGAACTGGTGGTTAACTCTAAATGGTTGAGAGAGATCGCGGAATTGATGTCGAGAGCGCCGCTCATCCGGGTCGTGCCGGTAACGTTGTAAGTCGCGCCATTGATGACCGTCGCCGACCCGCTGCCGAAGTCCACCGTCCCGTTGCCCGAGATCGTGACCCCGGCTCCCAGCGTCCGGTTGGAAATGATGCTGAGAGTGCCGTTGCCCGTTGCCGAGAAGGAGGAACCGGAGGGGTTCGTTCCCTCCCCGATGAGGAGGGTGCCCCCCGACACGTTCACCGATCCCAGGTTGTTGAATGTGATGCCGAGATTCGCGGCGCCGTTTCCCGTTTTGTTGACCGTGCGGCCGGCGTTGTTCTGGAAGATTCCGCGGTGGTTGCCCGAAATCGATCCCGCCAGCCCCGCGCTGCCGGTAAAGTTGAAGGTGCCATTGTTCGTGATCTGGGCGTGGGGCCCTGCGCTGGTACTCCGCCCCGCGACGTAGAGGCTCGCGTTGAGGTTGAAGGTGCCGTTGTTCACCAGAGTCGGTGCGGTGGCGCCGCCGTCGCCGAGTTGCCTGTTCGCCGCCGCTGCGCTGATCGTGACTCCTCCATTGGCCACCACGGTCATGCCCCCGGTGATTGCCCCGCCGGACCATGTCAGAGGGCCGCTGAGGGTGAGGGTCTGTGCGGCGGTCGCCCTCAAAGTGGCACCGTAAGTGGCACCGTTCTGGGTATAATTGCGAATGGACGCGTTTTGATTGAGGGACAGGGTGAAGACAGTAACGCCGGGGGCGGGGATGATCACATCGTCTCCGCTGGCCGGTAGGCCGGCGGGGCTCCATTTGTTGGCGTCGTTCCAGTTCCCGTTTGTGCCGTCCCAGGTCTTCGTCACACCGAGGCACGGCAGGGACGAGAGGAGCAGCAGGCGAAAGACAGAGGGGGGAATCCGCGCAGTCATAGGGGGCATCCAATACACCCCTTTTATGAAGGACAAGGATTGAATGCACGGACTCCGGCCAAGGCTCCCATATGTGTAGCCTGGGTTTTGTTTAAAGAAAATTCAAGCAATGTCATGCTCTTTTCGGAACAGGCATGCGGAGGCAATGGGAAGGAGGAGACGGCGGCTTATTTCGCCTGTCGTGCGCTTGCCTTGAGGCGAAGGGCATTGAGGGCGATGAAACCGGTGGCGTCGTCCTGATTGTAGGCTTCCTCCTGGCCGCCTTCCATCGTTGCCACGGCTTCCGAATACAGGGTGTGCGGGGAGCGGCGGCCCGCGTTCATCACGTTCCCTTTGTAAAGCTTCACCCGCACCTCGCCGGACACGGTTTGCTGGGTGTGGGTGACAAGAGCCTGGATGGCTTCCCGTTCGGGAGAGAACCAGAATCCATTGTATACGAGCTGGGCGTATTTTGGGATCAGGGAATCGCGGATGTGCATGGCCTCCCGGTCCACGACCAGGGCTTCCAGATCGCGGTGTGCCGCCAGCAGGATCGTGCCGCCGGGGGTTTCATAGACGCCGCGGGACTTCATGCCGACAAAGCGGTTTTCCACGATGTCGATACGGCCCACACCGTGCTTTCCGCCGAGGAAGTTCAGGACTCTCATGATTCCGTAAGGAGTCAGCAGGGTGTAGCCGTCGCGCTCGCCGAGAACTTCAAAGTCCCCGAGTTTTGCAATGATGCCTGCCAATCCTTCCGCCCGGAGGCCGATGGCATCGCCTTTCTCGAAAAGGATTTGCACGTATTCCGCGGCATCGGGAGCATCCTCCGGAGAGGTGGAGAGCACATACATATCCCGGTCCGCGGGTGTTGTGGCGTCATACCATGGATCTTCGAGCATGCCGGCCTCGAACGAGATGTGCAGGAGATTCCGATCCATGGAATAGGGTTTCTTCATGGACGCCTTCACGGGAATGCCGTTGGCTTCGGAGTAGGCGATCATTTCCGCCCGTCCGGGGAAATCCTTGCGGAAGGAGGAATCCCGCCATGGGGCGATGCATTGGATTTGCGGGGCGAGCGCGGCGGCGGAAAGTTCAAACCGGACCTGGTCGTTGCCTTTGCCCGTCGCGCCATGGGCGATGGCGTCCGCGCCTTCCGCAATGGCGACTTCCAACATGCCTTTGGTGATGCATGGGCGGGCGATGGAGGTTCCAAGCAGGTAGCGGCCCTCGTAGATGGCATTGGCCTGGATCATCGGGAAAATGTAATTCCGCGCGAAGTCTTCCCGCAGGTCTCCCAGAAAATATTTGGAAGCACCCGTCCGCAGGGCTTTGTCTTCCAGGCCGTCCAGTTCGTCCGCCTGGCCGACGTCCGCACAATAGGCGATGATTTTAGCGGAGTATTTTTCCTTGAGCCATTTGAGAAGGACGGACGTGTCGAGTCCGCCGGAGTAGGCGACGAGAATTTTCATGAGGGCGGGAGGCAATCACGAAGCAGGCGCTGCTGCAAGCGGGGATCGGCGGAATCGTTTGCAAAAAGCGGGGCGATTCCGGAAAGCCGCCCGCATGGCTTGTGGAGCCGATCAATCTTCAGGATATGCTATTTGCCTGCGCCATGTGGGCCGGGCATCCCGGCATTCTCAGCGCCGACGGCGAAGCCCCAGGGACAGACCGAGCAACGACAGGAGAGCGGAACCGGGTTCCGGGATCAGGTAGTTGATGGTGTTCGCGTAAAGTTCCCGGCCGACATTCGAGGTATTCGAGAAATCACCTTCGAGAGTTGCCAGGAACATTCGTTGGGAGGCCAATGTTCTGTCCTCGCCAATGGCAGCGCCCTGGGGGAATTCCGCAACGATCGTCCACGGAGTTCCGGTATTATTCCGGACACCAAGAACCACCGCGGAATCAGCCATGTTCCCCATGACGTCCAGGACATTCAATCCTCCGCTGGCAGTTGGATCAAATTTCAATGCACCCGGGTAAAACAGGCCATCGAAGGTGCCGGCAAGATCTTGAAAAATCGGATGAGCGCCAGCGTCTATGGTTGGCGGAGTAATATCGTTCACGTAGTCTGGATTCAACGTGGTCGTCGTCTGCCATCCCCAATGGGTGCTGCGCGCGATGAATGGGTTGGTAAGAAGCAGCGGGACGGTGAGCGCATCCCACTGCGCCACTTCCGCCGCATCGCCGGCATACGCATTGCTTGATGTAGTCCGGGAAACGATGACGAGGTCCGCGGAGTTCAGAGTTTGAATTTTTCCGGCATCCAGTGTCTGGTACTCCCCATTGCTTCCGCTTACGGTATGCCCGAGACCTTGCAGAAAGGTGATCAGGTTTGCATCCGTGGTTGTATTGTCGGTCACCAGGACGATGCTGGCCGCCTGGGAAGCGGCGGAAAGAATCAGGGAAAATCCCAAAATTGGCAAAAGGGTTTTCTTCATAAAGATTCCGTAGGATCTGTTTTCGTCTCCCCGGTAGTCCAGAAAAAATTTGGTGAATCCCAGGCGGAAATCGATGTCTTTCGGTTACTCCTCCGAGCCGGTATTTTCCGCTGGAGTTTCGGCTTCCTCCTCGTCTTCTCCGGTTTCCCGCTCTTCCATGGGCGGGATGGAGATGGGGGGAGTGAATGCCTGGATTGGCGGTGTGGCAACGCTGCGGGGGCCGGAGGGAGCGGGCGGTTCCATGGGAAAACCACCTGGCGGGATGCCGGGTGCTCCGGCATCGGCGGATTCCTCCTGGCCGAGCAGATCCTCGCGCTGTTTGAGAAGCGCTTCCAGGGTGTATTGGGAAAGCTCGTAGGTGCGGCCTTCCAGGGCTTTTTCCTTTTCGAGTTTCTCCTTGAGGGTTGCCAGGCGGGCGGCGAAGGCTTCGTCCCTGGTTTTCGCATCCTCCTCGCTTTCGTCTTCGCCTTTCTCCCGCTCTTCGTTGAGATCGGCGGTGACGGTGAGGCTCAGCGCGATGGTGTCTCCCGCGGGAACCGGGTTTTCGGGATCCTGTTCTCCGGTGGGGTGGGTGGGGCTGACCTGGAGTGTGTAGGTGAAACCATCGAAGGTCTCGATGGTGGCAACCGCGGTTTTTTCGCCGATCAGGCGCTCTTCGGTTTTTGCGGCGGGGATGACATCCTCGAACCGCGCGTAGGCGAGCAGGCTCTTGAGCGGATTGGCGGCCGCGGGGTCGAGATTTTCACCGGGTTGGGCGTTTTCGAGGGAGAAGTCGCCGGTTTCGTTTTCACGGACGACTTTCCATGCAAGTTCGCCGCCGCCGGGCCGGGTGACGGATACGGATTTGATGTTTTCCAGCCGGACGAACTCCTGGGAAAGCCAGGGGGCGGGGGAGGGGGTGAGGGCGGGGAACATTTCGCTGACGGCGTAGAATCCGGACTGGTCGTCGTGGTTGCGGACAAAGCGCCCCACGGTGCCGCCCCCCATGGGGGAGGGGGAGGCTCCGCTTTCGATGTTTTTGCCTACGGAAAACGCGGCGAGATCCTTCTGCGATCCGTCCTGGAAGGTCACGGTGATGCCGCGGTTTTCCGGATCGGAGGACTCGGGATCCATGCCGAAACGGGGGGCGAAAGAGGGCCCGGCTTCCATGCCCTGGGTGACCTTGAGTTCCTCGACGGTGCGGAGCAGACCGTTGACGAGGGTGTTGTCCGCGGGATAGTCGTCGCGATCGGTGACAACCCAGTTCTGGTCTTTTCTGGCGAGGGTGACGGAATCGTCCGCGCCCTGGATGCGGATTTTTTCCACCTGCGGGGCGGGGAAGGATTCAAAGAGGGTTTCCCCGGCGGCGCGTTTGGTGGCGCTGTTGCTGGTGTTTTTCTGGCTGACTTTCACCGCGGTGACGGCGATGCCGAGAGCAAGGGCGATGGTCCAGAGGATGATGACCTGTCGTTTGTTCATTTTGGGAAGGGGTTGGTTGGAGATTGGAAGTTGGGAATCGGTGTCCGGAGGCGATTCGGGATATGGATCACATGTGACAAATCCATGTTCCGCCAATCATCTCGCCCTGGTGGAGCTGCGGCGCTTGATGAAAAGTCCGAGCCCCAGGAGGACGACCAGGGAGGGCATGACGGCGACGTTGAGCAGGGTGATGTTTCCGGCGAGCTTGTCTTTCTGCCTGCGGAGGTCTTTTTCCTGTTCGCGGATGAGGCGGGCGTATTCGACGCGTTCCTCGCGGAGCTTGCGGATCTCGGCTTCCTGTTCGGGCGAGAGATAGAGTTCGGTGCCCCGGGCTTTCTGCGACTGGAGTTCGTTGAGCTTTTCCTGGGCTTCGGCTTCGCGCGCCTGGTATTCCTGGATCTGTGTGCCGACGTGTTTGTTAAACTCCGCTTCCATTTCCTGAACCACGGTGAAGGGGCGGCGGATGGCGGCGCGGGAGCGCGAGCCGATGAGGTGCCGGGAGCCGGTGGCCTGATCGAGGAGGTTGAAGAGGAGGGAGGCATTGCCATTGGCGGGTGTGACCATCTGCATGCCGCCGAAGTTCTGGATGTGGTAGGCGAAACGGTCGTGGAAGGCGTCGATGTCCGCGATGAGGAAAACGTTGCCGGTGGCGGTGCCTTCTTTCAGCCAGGCGGGTTTATTTTCATCGTCGCCGGCTTCATCCGCTTCGTTTTCGGGTTCTTCTTCACTCGGTTTGCCATCGGGGAAGGCGGTTTTGAAGGTGCCGGAGAGGTGGGTGACGAGATCGTAGGCTTTGCCCGCGGGGGAGAGGGTGGTGGCGAGTTCCGGGGCGAGCTGTGATGCCTTGAGGGCATCGACGAAACCGGCCCCGGTGGATGATCTCACGAGGGTGTTGACCGCCACTCCCGCGCCGCCTTGTTTGCTGAACGCCCCGGGAAGGAACAGGGTGACGGAGCCGAGATCCTTGGTGATGACGTTGTCTTTCTGCGGCATGGCGTCCTGCGGAAGGGTGAGGACCGCGATGCCCTGGCGGTTGCCGCTGAGGAGCGTGGCATGGGTGGGGTCGCCGAGAACCTGGGCGGATTCAAACTCCATGCCCCATGCTCCCAGCAGGGTGGGAAGGGTGGAGGAGGTGGGATTGCCCTGCTGGCCCATCATGGGGTTTCCGCCTCCGGTCATTTGGGCGGCCACGGAATAGGCATCGAGGCATGCGACGACGGTGCCGCCTGCGAGGAGGTACTGGTCCACGGCGAACTCGGCTTCGGGGGTGATGCCGGCCGGGTGGAAAAGGAGGAGAACCTTGATTTCGTTGGGGTCGATGGCGCCGGGTTCCATGCCGAGATCCTTCACCTCGAAGGATTGGCGGAGTTGCTGGTGGATCACCCAGCCGGGGTCCGGGGGCTGGCCGGGCATCATGACGGGCATTCCGGCGAGATTGAGCGCGGACATGATGCCGATGACGGGCTTGGTGGGTGTGCTGACCTCGGCGATGGCCTTGGAGAGCTGGTATTCGAGCATCGTTTCCTCCCTCGGATTGAGGAAGGGCAGGACGGAGGTGCGGTCCAGGCAGGAAATGGCGATGCCGAAGTAGAGGTTCTGATCGTCGATGCGCTGGCCGGCGACTCCGTCGAGATTGGCGGAGTCTTCGGCATCGGTGTCGGGCTCGGGATCGAGGTATTCGATGCGGAGTTTTCCGTCGGAGAGCGATGCGTATTCCTTGAGGAGGTCGTCCACGCGGCGCATGTGGAGTTTGATCTCCTCCGGCATGTAGTCGGTGTTACGGGAAGCGTAGTAGCGGAGGACGACGGGGGTGTCGAGTTCCTCGAGAATGGAGCGGGTGCCGTCCGAGAGGGTGTGGATTTTGTTTTCGGTGAAGTCCGCGCCGCGGTTTCCGAGGGGGGTGAGGGAAACGAGCCAGTTGGCGAGAATGGCGATGGTGACGAGCGCGGCGACGCCAAGCGCCGCACGGGTGACCGGTTGAGTGGTTTTCATGAGAGCGGAGAGTTGGGAGCTTGGAGCGGAGAGTTTTTTGAGGAATCAGGCTCGTTTGGCGGAGAGAATGGCGCTCGTGCCGAGAAGGCAGACGAGGATGATGGAGGCGAACCAGACGAAATCCTGGAGGCGGAAAAGGCCGCGGTTGAGGGAGCGGAAGTGGTCCCAGACGCCGAAGGAAACGACGGCTTCCACAATCGAGGGGGAGGCGGCTTTCGCCAGCTCGCGGGTGAAGTCGTCATATCCGCAGAGGACCATGGTGACGCAGATGGCCACGGAGACGATCAGGCACACGACCTGGTCCCGCGTGCAGGCGGAGACGAGCATGGTGATGGAGAGGAACGTGCAGCAGACGAGGAAGCTGCCGATGTATCCGGAGAAGATCGCGCCGTTGTCGGGGCTGCCCAGATAGTTCACGGTGAGCACGATGGGGAAGGTGAGGGCGAGGGCGGCGAGCCATACGGTGGCCGCCGAGAGGAATTTCCCGGTGATGGCGCTCCATGTGGTGACGGGAAAGGTGCCGAGCAGTTCGATGGTGCCGGTGCGTTGCTCGTCCGCCCACAGTTTCATGCCCACCGCGGGTGCGAGGAGCATGTAGATCCACGGGTGCCAGAAGAAGAAGGTCCATTCGAGGGAGGAATCCCCGACGCGCATGAAACTTCCGAAGCTGAAGGTGAGCCCCATGGAGAGGGCGAGGAAGATCACGATGATCGCATAGGCGGTCGGTTGGGAGAAGTAGCTGGTGAGTTCGCGTTTGTAGATCGTGAAGGCTGACATGGGAATTTGTTAGATGTTATTGGTTATTTGTTATTTGGATTTCCTAATAACGGGTAACTTTTAACGGATCACGGCGGCTACGCCGCGGTGTCGCGGGAGGTGAGCTGGCGGAAGAGATCGGTGAGGGAGCCGGTGGGGGATTGGGCGATGAGTTCGGAGGGGGTGCCGTCGGCCACGATTTTCCCGCGGTCCACGATGACGGCGCGGGTGCAGGCGGCATCGACTTCCTCAAGGATGTGGGTGGAGAAGAGGATGGCCTTGGTTTCGCCGAGCCGCTTGATGAGCTGGCGGACTTCGTATTTCTGGTTGGGATCGAGGCCGTCGGTGGGTTCGTCGAGGATGAGGACCTCGGGGTCGTGGAGCAGTGCCTGGGCGAGGCAGGTGCGGTGGCGGTATCCCTTGGAGAGCGTGTCGATGGACTGGCGGGACACGGATTGGAGGAAGCAGGTTTCGATCACGTGGTCGACGGCATCGCGTTTCGCCGATCCCTTGAGGCCGCGGATGTTGGCGCAGAATTTCAGGAATCCGGTGACAGTCATGTCATTGTAGAGCGGGGCGGATTCGGGAAGGTAGCCGACCTTGCGCTTCGCTTCGGAGGGGCGGTCGGTGATGGAGATTCCGCAAACCCTGGCATCGCCGGAAGTGGGGGTTATGAAGCCGGTCACCATGCGCATGGTGGTGGATTTTCCGGCTCCGTTGGGACCGAGGAAGCCGAGGACCTCGCCTTTCGAGACGGTGAAGGAGAGGTTGTCCACGGCCAGTTTGGTTCCGAACTGTTTGGTGAGGTTTTCTACTTCGATCATGGATCTTCGGTGTGTTTGAAACGAGTTTCGCGCGGAGTAGCGTCGCCGCAGGCGTTTCTTGTTTGAAATGATGGAAGCGACCGCAGATCAAGCCAATTCCGACCCGGGGCGGCAGAGCCCCTGCAATTAGGGAGATGTAGGTCGGCAAAGCCACGGATTGCAGGATTTCAGGGATGAAAA
>CAZVSA010000078.1:1611-14148 GCA_964629955.1 uncultured Luteolibacter sp. | reverse complement strand
TGAGATCGAGCGGAGTCTGGTCCCCGCCTAACAGTTCGGTGAGTTCGTCCTGGAAGATTTTGACGATCTGCTCGCCGGGTTTGATGGATTTGAGAACGTCTTCGCCGAGGGCCTTGTCCTTCACCCTGGCGATGAAGTCCTTGGCGACGCCGAATTCGACGTCGGCCTCCAGCAGGGCGATGCGGATTTCGCGCAGGGCGTCGGCGATGTTTTTTTCCGAGATGCGGCCCACGCCGCGGAGGTTGCGGAAGGTTTTGTCGAGACTGTCAGATAGGCTGGAGAACATGGTATCGGGTAAGGAATGCTGGGGTTGCGGCTATTCGCCGTCGGGGAAATAGGCGGATTCGCGGTCGATGCGGAAGGACCAGCGGAGAGGGGCTTCGGGCGGTTTTCCGGCGGTGTCCTTCCAGGTGACGATCACCTGGCAGATGGGGTTGCGGAGGCGGCGGTTGACCTGCCAGGAGAATTTCCGGGTTTCCGGATCGTAGGCGGCGGGCACGTTGCCGAAGCCGCCGATCTGCATGACGAGCGTGGCGGGGTCGAGATTCTCCACGTCGCTGAGGTCCACGGAGATTTCGGGGAGGCGGGTGTTGATGATGGAGCCGATCTCGGGTTCGACGGGATGGGGTGTCGTCTGCACCAGTCCGCTGATGGCACCGGCGGGTGTGGCGGCGGCGGTGGAGCCGTCGCGGAAGGTGGTGGCGAATTCAAAGATTCTGTCGTAATTGCCCAGGATCATGTAGCGGGGCAGGGCGTTGTTCGGGGAAGAGCGTTTCACCTTTCCGGGCTGGACGGTGAACATGTGGGTGTAGCCGAATTCCTCGCCGAGGGAGAGCATTTCCTCCGTGAAGAATCCGCCTGGGAAGGCGTAGGTGGGGACGGGTTGTTTGAATTTCGTTTCGAGGAAGCGCTTCGATTCGCCGAGTTCCCTGCGGAGGAACGTGTCATAGGCTTCGGGGCCTTTGTTGCGGTGGTTTTTGACGATGGAGGGGAGCGGATGGCTGACGGAGTGGCTGCCGATGGTGGCGCCGGATTTGAGCATTTCCTCGATCATGGGCGTGGTGAGCGCCTTGCCGCCGCCGTCCACGTAGTTTTTGTAGAGGTAGAGGGTGAAGGGGTAGCCGAATTCCTTGAGGATGGGGAAGGCGTCGGTGTAAACGGATTTCCAGCCGTCATCGAGGGTGAGGAGAATGGATTTTTCCGGGATCTGGCGCTCGCCGCTTTTCCACGCCATGAAATCGTCGAGGGAGATGACGGTCAGGCCGAGTTGTTGGATGACTTCCATCTGTTTCCGGAACTTGGATGTGCGGATGCGCATCGCGGTTTCGGTCTGGTTTTCGGAAAATTCGTGGTAGCCGAGAATTGCGACGCGGATGCCATCGTCCGGAATGGAGGGGTCGTCCGGCGGGGGGGCCATGTCGGGACTTTCCTGGGCGAGCAGGAAGCCGCACGCCAGAATCATCAGGGTCAGGAGAAATCTCGTCATCGCGGGCGGAAGCTAAACCGCCCGCGCGGGATTTGGAAGGGGGAAGAAAGGGTGGGTGACAAGGACTTCAAGGGTAAGGCGTGACCGCCGGGCGGGCCGAAGATTCCGCCTGTGACGGGAACGTGGGACTGTGGGGTTCGTATCCCAATCGGCGGGTTCCTGCCGGAATTCACGATTCAGATACTCCTGAAGCGCGAGGCCCGCCAGCTTGCGGGACTGCCAACCAATCACTCCCCGGAATCCGGGCTGGTGTTTTGTTAGATATTTCTTTCCCATGTCAATGGTTCTCTGTTCTGATGGAACACTGACACGATGAGAATTTCATGTTTTGTTGGAATCGAGTAGATGATCGTATAGGGGAACCGGCGGAGCGAGCAGTGACGAAATGGTCGTGAAATCATGCTCCAAGCCTCTGGAAACTGCAAAATCCTTTGAATGGCAGCATCCAACTCGTCAAGGAAACCGGCCCCAAGACCTGGAACCTTGGAATCGTAATATTCCGCTGCTTCGGTGATCTCCCATGTGGCTGGAGCAAGGAAGCGATATGTCATTCGGCGAATTTTGCTCGAAGTGCAGCCATGGTTTGAGGGCCTTCCACCGCTGAAATCAGTCCTTTCTGGTAGGCTTCCAAGCGTGATTCAGATTCCGCGATCCACTGTTGGCGCAATGCGTCTGATCCTGAGTCGAGACTCGCCAACAGGCGATCCGCCAAAAGAGCCCTTTCTGCATCAGGGAGTAATAAAGCTTCTTTTTCAAGCACAGGCAGTTCCATGAGGTCAGTTTACGCGGAGAAGGCGATTTTTCAAGTGCGGGGTTGAGCTGGCTGTTTTAACCGGTCACGGAGGGAAAAAAGTTATTGGTGATTTGTGATTCGTTATTGGGAAAGATGCATGGAACCGGGAGGAACCCGTAGCGGCGATCATTGGTCGCCGTCACGCCGCACTCCGTGGCGGCGGTTTGCAAGCGCCAAGCCCATTCCGCTGGCATCCCTCCGGGATGCGGATCATTGGGGATTTCCGTCTGGTGGTGTCGCTGCGCTCAACCACCGGCTATAAGCTTTCATCCCTCCGGGATGCGGATCATTGGGGAGTGTCGCAGCGCATCGCATTTCCAGTTCCTCGGGAGGATAAAGAATAGGAGGATCGCTCCCATGCATCACCGTTTTGCTTTCGGGGTGGAAAGGAAGGATTCGATTTCAGCGAGGGAGCGGGTGTTGAGGACGTCCTCGCGGCGGAGCCAGCCTTTGCGGGCGAGGCGGACGCCGAGGCCGACGTGGTGGATGCGGGCGGTGGAGTGGGCGTCGGGGTTGATGGAGCAGAGAACGCCCTTGTCCCGGGCGCGTTTCCACCAGCGCCAGTCCATGTCCATGCGCATGGGGCTGCAATTAAGTTCGATGATGGTGCGGGTTTCCGCGGCGCAGTCGATGATCATGGGATGATTCACCTGATAGCCCTCGCGGCGGAGCAGGAGGCGGCCGGTGACGTGGCCGAGCATGGTGACGTGCTGGTTTTCCATGGCGCGGCAGATGCGGCGGGTCATGGTTTCCTCGTCGAGGTTGAGGATGTTGTGAATGGAGGCGACGGTGAAATCGAGTTGGGAGAGAATCGCGTCGTCGAAATCGAGGGAGCCGTCCTTGAGGATGTCCACTTCGGAACCGGCGAAGAGGCGGAAGCCTTCGTAGGTGGCGTTGAGTTTCCGGATGGCTTCGACTTGCTCCAGGAGGCGGGTTTCATGGAGGCCGTTGGCGATGAAGGAGGATTTGGAGTGATCGGAGATGCCGAGGTATTGCATGCCGAGGCCGATGGCTTCGTCGGCCATGTCTTCGAGGGTGTCCTTGCCGTCGGAGGCGGTGGTGTGGCTGTGGAAGGTGCCGCGGAGATTGGTCAGCTCGATGAGTTTGGGGAGGTCACCTTCGATGGCGGCTTCGATTTCGCCGCGGTTTTCGCGGAGTTCCGGAGCGATGAACCGGAGGCCGAGGGCTTTGTAAATATCGATTTCTTCCTCGACGGCAGGGAAGTCGCCGCAGGTTTGCGAGGTGGGGGTGAAGCCGTATTCGTTGAGGGAGAGGCCTTGCTTGAGCGCGAGGGAGCGGAGGGTGACGTTGTGTTCCTTGGAGCCGGTGAAGTATTGGAGGGCGAAGGGGAATTGCGCGTTGGAGACGGCGCGGAGATCGCATTGCATCCCGTTTTTCAGGCGGACGGAGGCTTTGGTTTCTCCGCAGGCGATGACCGATTCGACCTGCGGCATGGTGGTGAAATCCTCGCAGACGAGGGCCGGCTCTTTGGTGGCGACGAGGAAGTCGAGATCGTGGACGGTTTCCTTGGCGCGGCGGAAGGAACCGGCGGCGGAGAGGCGGGAAATCTCCGGGTGAAGGCGCAGGAGACCGAGAATTTCCTCCACGACCGGGCTGGCGGCGGCGAGCAGGAAGGTGTCGGCGTGGGTTTCGCGAAGGGCGATGGCTTCGAGGATTTTGGTTTGGGTTTTTTCGCCGAATCCGGAGAGCGCGGCGACTTTGCCGGATTCGCAGGCGGCCTTGAGATCGCCGATGGAGTGGATGGAGAGGGTTTCGTGGAGGATTTTGATTTTCTTCGGTCCGAGGCCCTGGAGATCGAAAAGCTCGAAGAGTCCGGGAGAAAACTCCGAGCGGAGATTCTGGTGGAATTCGAGGGTTCCGGTGCGGGCGAGTTCGTGGAGTTTCGCGCGCAGGGCCTCGCCGATGCCTTTGATTCCATCGAGCTTGTTTTCCGCGGCGAGGGTTGCGATGTCGCCGTCGTAGGAGCGGATGGTTTCCGCGCCCTGGCGGTAGGCGCGGATTTTGAAGGGATTTTCGCCCTTGAGTTCCAGGAGCAGGGCGATTTCATCAAGAACTTCGGCGAGGTTTTCGCGGGTCATGGCGGGTGGTTTGTCAGGGGTTGCGGCATGAGGAAATCCGCGACGACCATGCGGTGATCGGAGTGGCGGGTGAGGATCGCACGGGAGCGGACGGGGGTGATGTGGCGGGTGGCGTAGAGGTGATCGATGCGCAGGATGGGGAGGCGGCGGTGGAAGGTGTTTCCCCAGCCGGTGCCGGTGGCGGAAAACGCATCGGTGAAATCGGCGGTCATTTGCAGGTGGACGGGGTCGGTGGCCGGTGCGTTGAAGTCTCCGCCGAAGATCACGGGGGTTTCGGGAAAGCGCGTGGTTTGTTCCAATACGCCGAGGGCCTGGCCGAGTTCCGCCCTGCGAAGCGAGCGGTTGCGCTTGTGATCGCGCCAGGCATCGGCGTTCCACAGGCGGAGGTCGGTGGCGGCGTTGGAAAGGTGGATGTTCACCACTTCGATTTCGGTGCCGCCGGGCAGCGCGATGGTGACCTGCTGGGAACGTTGGTTGGGGTTGCGGACTTCGCGCAGGATTTTCCAGCGGGATACGATGCCGTTGGTGCGGTGGCTGCGGTGGTCCCCTCCTTCTCCGAAGAGTTCCCGGCGGATGCGGGCGACCTGATAGGGGTGCGCTTCCTGGACGATCACGATGTCCGGATGCCATCCGGCGATGTCGGGGGTGATGTCTCCGTAGTGATGGATGGCGCAGTTTGCGGTGATGACGCGGAGCACGGGGAGCCGGGAATGAGCCGGAGCGGGGCCGGGCTGGGGCGGAGTTTTTCCGATATGGGCGAGGACCCGGGCTTCATCGGCGCCGACGAGAAGCGTGACCGCCCAAACCCCGGTCATCACCAGGGAAAGCGGGGAGCGCATGGAGTAGAAGGCCACGGTGGAGAGAGCGAGACCAACGCCTCCCCACAGCCAGATGGGCATCACGGTGAAGGCGGCGAAGTGATCGGGCTGCCGGGAAAAGCAATAGACGGTGAACCCGTGCACGGCGAGGGAGAGCAGCACGAGTGTCCATCCCAACCGCCTGCGGAACATGTTTCTGGAAAAGTTGGAAAAATTCAGGCAGATGATTTGCCGTCTGGTGGTTCCGGAAATGGTTTTCCGAATCCGATTCCGGGAATTTAGAGCCCGGGAATGCCGAGACCGCCGGTGAGTTTTTTCATTTCGGCGGCGGCTTGGTTTTTGCCTTTGGTGAGGGCTTCCTGGACTCCCTTGAGGACGAGTTCTTCGAGGAATTCGGCATCGGAGGAATCGATGACGGAGGGGTCGATTTTGATGGAGAGGACATCGCCCGCACAGGTGGCGATAACGTTGACTTTGCCGCCGCCGACGGAGGATTCGACGGTTTGGATGGCGAGTTCCTCCTGTTTCGCTGCGAGCCCGGCCTGCATTTTCTGGGCTTGGGCCATGAGTTTCTGGATGTTCATGAGTGGTGTGATGTTTGGTTTGGAAAGGCGGAGGAGCCGACGGCACGGTGCCAGGGCTCCGCGACGGGTGAGCCGGAATGATAGACGAAATGCACGATACGTCGATGCCGGGGCGCGGCGGCCTGCGAGGATGCGTGCAGGGTGAGCGGGTGCATCAGGAGGAGTTCGCCGGTTTTTGCGAGGCAGGAAACCTCCCCGTGACGGCTGGCGCGGGCGGGTATGTCGGCGGTGGGGATGATGCCGGAGAGGTGGGTGCCGGGGGAAACGCGCAGGGGGCCGTTCGATGCGCCGCAGTCGTCGAGATGCAGGCGTACGGCGAGGAGTTCGCGGAGGATGTTTTCCGGAGGTTTCGCATGAGGAACGCCGTCCTTGAGGGTGGGGCGGGAGAATCCGGGAGCGGAAACGGGCCGGGCGAAGGGGAAGATGAGATCCTGATGCCAGGCGACTTTCCAATTGGTTTCCGGTGTTTTGTCGAAGGCGATGGCCTGGATGGCGACGGCCTGCGGGGCGAGGAGTCCGATGCGGGAAAGATGGTTGTGGAGGATTCCGGCGGTTTGGCGGACGAGCGGATGATCGAGAAGGCAGCGTTTTCCGGGGCGGTTGTTGGGGAAAATTTCCTCTCGCAAGTCGGCGAGGATTTTTCCGGAAATCCCTGATGGAACAACGAGGAAACCGCGTTCTTCGAGTTCCTGGCAGGGATGGGAGGCGGTCACGGCGGGGGTTTCAGGAAACGAATTTCCCCTCGAATTTCACAAGGGCGGACTGGATGAGAGGATCCTGGTAGAAGGAGTCGTCCACCGCGACGGGAGCGGCTGCGGGAGGCGGAGGCTCGGGCTCCGTGAGGGCGGGCGGGGTCTCCTGCCAGGGGGGAGAGGAGGGAGGAGGGAGTTCGCTGACTTCGGGAGCGGCCTCCATCATGGAGGCGAGGCGGTCGGTGATGGCGTCTCCGGTGGTTTTCCGGGGTGGTGGGGTGGGTTTGGCCGCTTCGGCTGGTTTTTCCACGGCAACGGTGGGAGCGGCGGCGGGTGGTGCGGATGCCGCGGGCTGCGGCTGCAGGCCGGTGTCTCCGATGTGGTCCGCGCCGCGGGTGAGAATCTTGATGACGTCGGTGAGCCGGACTTCGCCGAGGGTCTGGATGGCCTTGATGACGCCGAGCTCGAAATGGAGGCGTTTGTTCGTCGCCCATTTCATGCGGGATTCGGTTTCCGCGAAGACGTCGATGGCGGCGAGGATGCGGTCGGGCGGATAGTCGCCGGCGGTTTCGAGAAGCTTTTTCCAGAGGTCGGCGGGGATGCCTTCGCCGTCGGTGGAGGGGTCGAGCTTGGCGACGAGGAGGGCGCGGAGGCAGCCGATGAGTTCGCCGAGAAGCTGGGAGAGTTCGCGGCCGCTTTCCGCTTCTTTCTGGATGAGGGAGAGTGCGGCGGGGGTTTCCCGCTCCAGCAGGGTGGTGGTGAGCTGGGCGACTTTCTCGCGCGAGGTGAAGCCGAAGACATCGAGGACGTTCGCTTCCGTGATTTGCTCGCCGCAGAAGGCGACGAGCTGGTCGAGCATGGATTGGGCGTCGCGCATGCCTCCATCGGCGCCTTTCGCGATGGCCCAGGCGGCGGTTTCATCGAGGGAAATGCCTTCCTCGGAGGCGATGTGCAGAAGGTGGGCGGCGATGGTTTCGGTGGGGATGGGGCGGAGGTCGAAGCGCTGGCAGCGGGAAAGGATGGTGGGGAGGATTTTGTTGGCCTCGGTGGTGGCGAAGATGAATTTCACGTGGGGCGGCGGCTCTTCCAGCGTTTTCAACAGGGCGTTGAAAGCGGCGTTGGAGAGCATGTGGACCTCGTCGATGTAGAAGATCTTGAACTGGCCGCGCGCGGGGGCGAAGCGGACGGCCTCGCGGAGATCGCGGACTTGTTCGACGCCGTTGTTGGAGGCTCCGTCGATTTCGAGGACGTCGAGGGAGCGGCCCTCGGCGATTTCGATGCAGATGTCTTCCTCCGGATCGAAATCGGCTTTCGGGCCGCCGGAGCAGTTGAGTGCTTTCGCGAGAATCCGCGCGGTGGAGGTCTTGCCGGTGCCGCGCGGGCCGACGAAAAGGTAGGCGTGGGCGAGACGTTCCTGGAGGATTGCGTTGCGCAGGGTGCGCACGACGTGGTCCTGGCCGAGGACGTCGTCGAAGGTTTTTGGGCGGTATTTGCGTGCGAAGACCTGATAGCTCACGGGGCGGATTGTAGGGGCGGCGGCGGGTTTGTCATGGCCCAGTTTCGGGGAAAGGGGAAAAATCCGGACGCGGGATTGATGGACGGCCGCGGACTGCTAAGGTGCGGGCATGAACGAGCATGGATCTTCCAATCAGCGCCGCTCCTCCGGTCTTTCCTGGCTGGCCGCGGGTTTCCTGTTGCTGGCAGGGGCGGGGATCGGGCTGCTTTTCACGCCGGTTGCGGGCAAGGTGAAGCGGGGTTTGAAGGAAGTTTTCGCGCCGGCGCCGGTTGTCCTCCGAGCGGATGAGGAGGACATCATCAGGCAGGTGGAGGCGCGGTTTCTCGCCAAAATGGAAGAGGCGGAGGCGGAATACCAACGGGAACTGGAGGCGATCAAGGCGGCGCGCAACGAAACTCCCCAACCCCGGGAGGAGCCCCCGCCCGCGCCCGTGGCCCCGCCGGCGCTGGGGCCGGTTACGGATGTGCGAAAGCTTCGCTCGGGCATCGCATTTGAGAGCACCGTGAACATCGGGGAGGGGAGGATCGCGTCCGTGGAGCGGGTGGACGATGCCAGCTACACCGCCGCCTACGAACTCACGCTGAAAGTTCCCGCGCCCTCAACGACGATCGGAGAGCTGGAGGCGGTGAACCGGCATCTTTCGAAAATTCTGCCGGAGCTTCCGAAGCATCTTCCGAACGCGAAGGTTTCGGGATGGTTTCACAAGTTGTATGAAAACAAAGTGACGCGCGTGCGGCGTGACGCCCATTCGCTCAACGAGCTGCTCACGAAGCACAATATTTACGATTGCGAGACGATTCTGGAATTCAGCGCGCCGAACGGCCGGAAGGTGTTTTTCATGCAGGCGGAGATGGATGTCGTTTCCGATGGTTCCGATGGCGACCGCTTGCCGGTGATGCCGGATGAGATCGTGAATTCGACGCACTACCAGCCCACCACGAGTTACGGCTGGAGAAAACGCGGGAACACACCGAATCCGATGATTGCCGGACTGGAGCGGAGAATCGCCAACGGGCAGAAGGAGCTGAACGACGGCTCCACCACCGCGGATCGGAAACAATGGCTGCGAACCCGCATCGCCGAACTCAAGCGCGTCATCGAAGATCTCAAGGCGCGCAGTTATCTCATCGCGGAATACGATCCCTTCATTGTCATTCCCATGAATGTGATTACGGCGAGGAATGATCCGTTTGCTCCGAAAGTCGGCGACTATGCGGTGGTGATCCATGAGGAAAAAATCTATCCGGCGATTGTCGGAGATGCGGGACCGACCTTCAAAGTGGGGGAGGCATCCCTGCGGATGGCCCGTGAAATCAATCCGAATTCCTCGCCGTACCGGCGTCCGATTTCCGATTTGACCGTCAGTTATGTGGTTTTTCCGCACAGCCGCGAGGAGGTGGCCGGGCCGCCTGATTACGAAAAAATCCGCCAGCGTTGCCACGAGTTGCTGAACGAGATCGGCGGGCTGGGCAATGGATACCAGCTTCACGAATGGGAGGATCTGCTGGCAAAGCCCGAGCCGGAACCCGAGCCGGAGGAGGAAGCGGAAGCAAGTCCGGCAGCGGAATCGCCGGGAGAAGAAGAGAGGAGCGGGGAGTGATGTCATGATGAGGCACCCGGGGCAGCGGCTGCCTCCGCCGTTTCATAAGGCGGGTCTCAATGCCTTTTTGATTCCGTGATTTGGATTGAGCACGAATTCATATTTGAGCCCATCCGGATCAAAAAAGAAGGTCGCATAGTATCCTTCTCCATATTCCGGGCAATCGCACGGCGGATCTTCGATGACGCACAATCCCTGACGCTCAAGCGGGATGAGAACCTTTGAATGGAAATCATCCACATCCTCTCTGGAGGCGGCACAAAAGGCGATGTGATCGTGGTGCCCGACAGCGCCTCTCACGTGCTCAACGTGCCGCAACCCGGGTGCAACCTGGCAGATGCTGATTTCGTGCGGGGTGTCCATATCCCATCTCTTCCAATCCTCGAACCCGTATTCTTCCCCGTAGCTTGAGCCTGCCAGCTCATAACCGAAGTAGCTCAACATCCCGGTGTAAAAAGGGGAGGATCGCCGCACATTGATTACGTTGATCAACATGTGATGCAGGAGTCCCCGGTGAGTGTTCATATTGGTTTTTCAGAACAATCAGGGAGAGCGGTATGCGCCGTCCCTGTGAGGGTCGAGCCCCCGCATGGGGCCGAGGAGGTGGGCTCTCTGGGGGTCGATGAGAAAATAGCCGGCCAGCGCCCGCCGCCCGAGGAGCATGGGGCAGCGCATTTCCGAGCGGTTGGCGAGACTGGCGAGAATCTTCCAGCGGAAGCCGCCCGCGATCATGGCGGAGGTTTCGATGAAAACCCGGTATTTGGCGATTCCGGTGGAACTCCTCACCCGACGCAGGCTGGCGACGTCCGCTTCGCAGGCGATTTTCTCGTTGTAATGGTTGATGGAGACGAATTTCACCCGCGAGCGGTCCGGGGAAATCTCGACGTCCTCCGCGTGTATGGAGGAACTCCGGGCGCCGCTGTCGGTTTTCGCGTTGAGAGGGGAAACTCCGAGGTCGGGGAGGGCGATCCATTCGCGCCGCCCGATGAGCATCCGGGGTTTCAGGATGTCGTTTTGCGGCAGTTCCAGATGCCGTGAGAGTTCGCCTGAGGGCGACTTGGCACGTTGTGGCTCGGCCTGGTAAGCTCGGAATTTCAAACCGGAGGCAAGATGGGGTTTCCGCAATTCCCTGGCAAGAAATTCAGGCCGGAGGTTCAGGTTCCGGGTGGTTGCGCGGCCTGTTCCGCGTTGCGGCGGAAGCCTTCGAGCAATTGGTATTCCCTGTCCGTCACCGGATAAGGGCCTGCGAATTCGACGGCTCCGGCGCGCCCGTTGCGGGTTCTGCAGGCGAAGGCCTGGCGCGTTTGGAGAAAATAGAGAATCATGTAGCGCCGGTTTTCCGCGCTCGATTCGGCGATGAAATCGGGCAGTCCCTGCATTTGGAGAAACAAGCGGATGTCCGGATGACGTTCCGCCTGATGGATCAGACGTCTGAATCCCGTGGTGGGGGGATGTTCCCGCACGAGCATCATCTGGTTGCCGGTGGCGGATGTCCGGCGCTCCGCCAGCCAGTCGTGATCCCGGGGCGCGCAAGCGGCGGCAAGCAGGCAGGCGCAAACCGCCGCGGCGCGTTTCGCAATGGTTGCCGGAATGAGCGGTGTGTTTTTCAAAGTGGGGACAGGCTACCACGCTACGTGCGCGGTGCGCGTGCTATTTCGCGCCCGGTCCTTTCCGATCAACGACTCGATCATCGCGGTGTTCGGACGATTCCCCTCGGAGTCCACGAAAAAGGCGGTTTCCAGAGGAACGAGGAACTCGACCGCGGAATTGATGCCGACGAGCGCCCCATAGGCATCGACGACGGGTCCTCCGCTGTCGCCCGGTTGCAGGGGGATGTCGATTTTGAAACTTCTGTTCCGTGTCATCATGCCTTCGGGAGCGAGGGAGGTGGTGAGTTTTCCCGGAGAGGAACGGAATCCGGTGGAGATTCCGCCGTGAATCACGGACGTTCCCTCCGGCAGCCATTGGCCGGGCCGGGTCCAGCGGTAGAAATACGGAGTTTTCACCGGGATGTGCAGCAGGGCGAGATCCGCGGGCTCCGAGCGCCAGACGACCCGGGCCGGTGTGGTCACCAGCCGTCCCCCGGAATTGTGGATCACATAGACGTTGCGCCCCGCCATCCGCGCGAGGACATGGTCCGCGGTGAGAAAGTACCCATCCGGGGAAATGGGGGTGGCGGAGCCTCCATCCGAATCCCCCGGTGCGATGGTGACTTTGAATCTGCCGCCGGACGACTCTTTCAGGTTCTTGCGGTCCGTCACCACCACCGCGCTGGCCCGTTCCGCGACGATCTGGCGGGTCATGAGGCTTGGCGGGGTGGGATCGGGCATCGGCACGGTCGTGCATGCCACGGCATTGCATGCGATCAGAGCGGTTCCAAGCCAGCGGGTGATTCGTTCCATTCGGGGGGAAGCAGAGCACAGGGGATGCGATGCGTCACACCCGATTTCACGGTTTCCCGGGGGAAACGCTGATTTCATAGGGAGGGAAGGCCGTCTATCGGGTTGGTTTGGGGAAGACCTGGACGGCTTCCGCCCATTGGGTCCATTGCGCGGAGAGTTTCCGGACTTTTTCGGGCATTTGCCGGGCGAGATTGTTGAGTTCGGTGCGGTCTTCGGCGAGGTTGTAGAGCTGCCAGCGATCGGGCTTGAGACCATCGGGTGGGGCGACGTTGCGGCCGACGAGTTTCCAGTCGCCGTCGCGGATGAAGGCGTTGTTTTCGTGCTCCATGAAGAGCGGTTTGTCGCGTTTCAGGTCGCCGCCGATGAAGGCGGGCTTGAGTGAGATGCCGGGCAGGGCGGGTTTGTCGCCGGGGTATTCCGCGCCGGCCATATCTAACAGCGTCGGCATGATGTCGATGATTTGCCCGGGGGTGGTGAACCAGTCGTCGCGTTTTTGGATTCCGGCGGGCCAATGGGCGATGAAGGGGGTGGTGGTGCCGCCTTCGTG
>CAZVSA010000078.1:0-1601 GCA_964629955.1 uncultured Luteolibacter sp. | reverse complement strand
TTGTAGAGGCGGAAGGGGGTGGCGGAGAGGTTCGCCCAGGCGGTGCCGTAGGCGATGTTCCATTCGGCGTTGCGTTTGGAGATGTCGTAAACGTCGTGGTTGCCGAGGATGCCCATTTCGGCGCAGGCGCCGTTGTCGGAGAGGAAGAGGATGAGGGTGTTGTCGAAGCGGTTGGTCGCTTTGAGGTGGGTGATGAGTTTGCCGATGTTCTGGTCGAGTCGGTCGATCATGGCGGCGTAGATGGCCATGCGGAGATCCATTTCGTCCTGCTTTTCGGGGGAGAGCGTGTCCCAGGCGGGAACCTGCGGATCGCGCGGGGAGAGCGGCCATTTGGGGTCGATGAGGCCGAGGCGGAGTTGTTTTTCGTAGCGTTGTTGTCGCAGGGTGTCCCAGCCGGTTTTGTATTTTCCGCGGTATTTGGCGATGTCTTCCTCGTGGGCCTGGATGGGCCAGTGCGGGGCGGTGTAGGCGAGGTAGAGGAAGAAAGGCGTCTCCGCATCCGTCCCGCCGATGAAGCGGATGGCGTGGTCGGTGAAGGCGTCGGTGGTGTAGTAGGGGCGGTCCGTGGTGCTTTTGAGTTCGGTATCGGGTTCGTTGCCGGAAGTGATGCCGCGACGGCCTTCAGGGGTGAAGTAGAGCGTGGCGCCGGAAAGGCAGCCGTAGTATTTGTCGAAGCCGCGCTGGAGCGGCAGGTGGTCGCGTTCGAGTTGGCCGAGGTGCCATTTGCCGGCCATGAGGGTGGCGTAGCCGGCGGGTTTGAGGGCTTCGGCGATGGTGACGCAGTCGCGGGTGAGGAGGCCGCGATAGGCGGGCGGGATGTCCGGATTCTCCCGGCCTTCGGGGCCCACTGTCATGTGTCCGATACCGACCTGATGCGGGTGCAGGCCGGTCATCAAGGTGGCGCGGGTGGGGCAACAGCGGGCGTAGTTGTAGAATTGGGAGAACTTCATCCCGCCGGTCGCGAGGGCGTCGAGGTTCGGGGTTTCGATTTCGCCGCCGTAGCAGCCGAGGTCGGAGAAGCCCATGTCGTCGGCGAGGATGACGATGAGGTTCGGCTTTTCCGCCGCCATCGCGAAGGAGGCGAGGGCGGTGAGGAAAGATACGAGGAATTTTTTCATTGTGCGTTTCGTCTGGAGATGGGCCGGGGCTCGGCTTCGGGGTGGCGGGCGAGGATGGCGCGGAGTTCTTCGACGATTTGGGGATGGCGTGCGGCGAGGTTTTCCAGTTCCGGGGTCTTTGCTTCGTAATCGTATAACTCAAGGTCCGCGGACTCCGGCGGTTCGCCGGGGCGCTTCCATTCCACGAGGCGGTGGCGTTCGGTGCGGATGGAGCGGCCGATGCGGCCCTCGCCGCGGGGGAAGCAGTGATAGGCGTGGTCGCGCAGGCGTTTGGCGGGGTCTTTGAGGACGGGGACGAGGCTGAGGCCGTCGATGGGCTGCGGTCCCTGCGGGGCGGGCAGCCCGGCGAGTGCGGCGAGGGTGGGGAAGAGGTCCACGGTTTCGGCGAGCTGGCGGGTGGCGGAGCCGGGAGCGGTGACGCCGGGCGCGACGATGAGGAGGGGGATGTGGTTGGCTTCCTCGTAGTTGGTGTGCTTGGTCCAG
>CAZVSA010000077.1:10923-14212 GCA_964629955.1 uncultured Luteolibacter sp. | reverse complement strand
TCAAGAACGGTTCCCTGGCCAACTTTGAATCGACCCGCTACGCCCGCGGCCACAAGGCGCTCTACACCTTCGAGATCAACGGCGAGAAAAAATCCCTCGCATGGGATCTCCACGACCTCAACTACCTCTCGTATTTCGATCATGGCGTCCCCGGCGACAGGCGCGGCTGGACGAACATCCACGCCACCGATGGCGATCACCCCTATTCCGGAAACTGGTGGGTTCCCGGCCTCTGCCTGGGCTACGAGCACTCGTTCACCCACGAACTCGCCGAGTTTTTCAAATCTCTCGACGACCCCAGCGCGGAAAAACGCTACCCCGATTTCCGCCACGCCCTCGGCACCCAATACGTCTGTGACGCCGTGCTCGAATCCGCGGGAACCGGGCAGTGGGTCGATGTGAAAAAGGTCTGACCGGTCGTTTCAAACGATTATTTCCAGCGGGCGGAAGAGTGCTTTTCTCCCGCTTGGGAAAGTGTTGCTTGAAAGGTGGCATCCAAAGTGGCGTAGCATGGGCCGTCGCCGGTGTGGCGGCCCGAACACTCCACTTATATGATGAAACCGATACTGATTTCGCTCTTCTCCGCATGCCTGCTGCCTTGCACCGTGATGGCCGGGGAAACCAAACCGAACACACTCAGCGCCATCGAAAAGGCCGATGGCTGGAAGCTGCTTTTCGATGGCAGGAACGCGTCCAAACACTGGCGCGGATACAAGAAGGACTCGCTTCCCGATGGATGGGTTGTGGAAGATGGCGCTCTCGTCCGGAAGGGCGGGGGAGACATCATCACCAAGGAAAAGTTTGAAAATTTCGAACTCTCCATCGATTGGAAAATCAGCGAAGGAGGGAACTCCGGAGTCATGTTCAAGGTTCGTGAAACCGATGGCCCTCCGTTCCTGACCGGACCGGAAGTCCAGATCCTGCACAACGGAGTCCACTCGGACCCGCAGCTGGCCGGCTGGATGTACGGCCTCTACGCGGCGGAAATCGATGCCACCAAACCGGCGGGCGAATGGAACACCATGGTGCTCAAGTGTCAGAAAACCGCGGCCGGCACCTACAAGTGCGAGCACTGGATGAATGGCGAAAAGTATGTCGAATATGAAATCGGTTCGGACGATTGGAACGAGCGCGTCTCCAAATCAAAATTCAAGGACTGGAGCGAATTCGGCATTCATCCCGACGGCCATATCTGCCTTCAGGATCACAACGATCTTGTCTGGTTCCGCAGCATCAAGATCCGCGAATTGCCCGAGCTGAAGTAATTCTTCTTCGGTTCCTGCTTGCCCGGAAGAATGATTCCCGGGCTGTGGTGGATTTGTTTTGCATCGGGCGCACAATGGAGCGCCCGATGCGGAATTGTGCGGAACGGAAATCCGCGGGAGGCAGGCAATCTTCGTTTGCGGGAAAACTTGAAAAGATTGCATGATCTTGACCTTCAACAAGATCTTATTACGGAACCGTCACACTTGGGCTGTTGAGCGTGCTTGATCTCTGCCCGACAAAGTGTTTGTGTTTACCACGTGTTGGCACAGTGCGTGCATTTTTACTCCGGCATCTCAATATCGACCTCCGTGTTTTCTCCGCCCAAAGCTGTTGTTTTCCGAGGAAAACCCGCATTCACCCTGATCGAAATGATCGCGGTGATCGCGGTGATGTCGATCCTGCTCGTTTCCGGGGTGAGCCTCCTCAATGGCACCGGAAACCAATCCCGGCGGGCGGCCGCGGATACTTTGAGCGGATTGGTGGAGCAGGCCCGGACCACCGCGATCACCTCCCGTTCGCACATTGTGCTGGCCATTGCGGAACCGGGAGACCTCCCGGCGGACGACAACCGCTACCGGCTCGGGCTCTTCGAGGTTCCCGAATGGCCGACGGGAACAGGCACGCCTGGCAGCCTGGACGCCACCTTGCTGAGCCGCTGGCAGCCGGTCAATCCGGGCGTGATTTTCATCGGCGGAACCGTGGACGGAATCGAAAATCCTCTGGATGAGAGCAAAATCGGCATCCGCTACGGTGCCGGGAACCGTGAAATGGAAATCAAGGCTCACATCATCGCATTCACTCCTCGTGGCGGGCTGCGGCTGCCCGCCGGTTCCAAGCCGGTCGTACTCCGGATCGCGGAAGGCGGTTTCCGGGGAGGCAGGGCCGTGCCCGACCAGAATGGCGAAAACCGTTCCATTGCCGAAACCCGCATCCGAATCGGCAGGGTAATTGCCCGCCCTTACCGCATGAACTGATGAAATCCACCTTTCAGCCGAAATCCCACGTTCCGGGCAGTTCCCTGATCGAATCCATCGTGGCCGTAAGCGTGCTGGCGGTGGCGATTCCTCTGGTTTTCGCGGCCTTGGCGGGGACGGGGGAAAGCGGTCTGTCCGCGCATGCGGAAACCCGCAGTTCATGGATCGTTCAAACCTGCCTGAACGAGATCCATGCCTCGCGCGATGGCAAAGCGATGTTTCTCGGCACATCGAGGCCCGGCCAGCCGTTCCCATCCGGCGGTGGTGCGGCAGCCCTCGCGTTTTCCTCCGATGGACGATTGATCGGAGACATCAGCCGGGATGCGTACGAACGCGGGGTGCGGGAAATCAACGGCGAGACCGTCCGCTTCATCGCTTCCCTGCGTGGATACCACCCGGCGGAGGAGCAGGCAGGCATCCCGATGCTCAATGTGAGCATCACCCAGGAATACCCCGCCGTGGCTCCCGCCGCCAAGCGGCAGAAAATCCATTTCCACACCCGCGTTCCATGAAATCGCCAAACCCCTCTCCCCGTGGATTTTCGCTGATCGAGCTGATGGTTTCGATGGGAATTGGAAGCGTGGTCCTGCTGGTGGCCGCGATGATCCTTGGCACCACCGGCGACGGATACGAACGGGTCGGCGGTGGCGTCGGCGCGGAACGCGAAGCCCGCGCGTTGCTCAACCAGCTTGCCGCGGATCTTTCGACCGCGGTGTATCACAAGGATACGGACATTTCCGAAGGGAAGGGGACATGGCCTCTGGACAGCCTTGGTTTTTTCACCCTCCAGCCGGGGGACGCCCAGAGCGAGAAAGGCCGGATCGGCGATCTCTGTGCGGTCAGGTATTACGTGAAGGATCTCACCATCGGCGGAAAAACTGTCCGCTGCCTCATGCGGGGATTCCGGGAAAGCTCACAGACCTTCGATACCCTTCGCTCCGGAAATGTCTCCACCTTGCTTGGCGAGGAAAACACGGCGGATGACGCCGTGGCATTCGGAGTGGTTTCCTTTGAGGCGCGCCCAAAAACCCGGAGTGCATCCGGCGCGT
>CAZVSA010000077.1:0-10913 GCA_964629955.1 uncultured Luteolibacter sp. | reverse complement strand
TCGGATGGTCTCCCCAGCAAACGGCCCGCACTGCCGGAGCCGTTCCAGTCCGCCTCGTTGTCGCCCGCCGCTCGCTGGGGGCGAAGCTGTCCGCCCCGGCGGACTGGAACGGCTCCGGCAGTGCGGGCCGTTTGCTGGGGAGACCATCCGAAGCGGATAAAAACGCCGGGCTGGAAGTGTATGGAACCGTAATCCGATTTGGAAATGAAAGCGACTGACAGGCACCCCACTCCACGCCACGCAGCGGGATTCACGTTGCCGGCCATCCTCGTCATTGCCTCCGCCCTGCTGATCCTCGCGGTGGGCCTCATGATGATTTCCGGGATCGAGCGGCAGACCGCGCGTTCCTACGTGAATTTCCAGCGTGCCGAGCTGGCCGCCCGCGCGGGGCTGGAGGAAGTAAGGGCCATTTTGCATCAGGAAGCGGCCAATGACGATTTCCTCATCATTGCCGCAAAACCCCGTGAACCCGGCGAAGGAGAGATGCTGCCGGCAAAGGAACAGGTGCCCTATCTCTATCTCGCGCGCGGGCGAGCGGGCGGAGCGGAGGTCAGCTACCGCTACGCCCCCTTGTTCAGCACCGCCTCGTCTCCCGGGGATGCCAACTTTTTGTCCGCACCCGAAGCGGAATCGTTGATCGGGGGTGAGCCAAAGGATTTCGAAACCCTGCCATGGATGGAAAAAGCGTTGACCGCCTGGATTCCCGTCACCGGGGAAGACGGCAAAACCGTCGGGCGCTACGCCTTCTGGGTGGAGGACCTGCAGGGGAAACTCGATCCCAAGGTGTCCGGCAACACTCTCGGAACGAATGGAATCCATGAACGCCAGCGGTGGCCGAATCCCTCCTCCATGCCGCTTCTGGAGGGCAAGTCCACCCAGAATGTGATCGCACTCCACGCGCTGGACCCTCAGTCGGGCGACAAACCGCGCGGGGATCTCACCGACATGGTCATCCGGTCCCGCCCCGCGATGCTTTCGCCGGATTCCATTTTGGGGGCGCTTGGCGTCGCCGCCCCGCTGGCCCGGGATTCCTTCACCGGAATTCTTCAGGATCCCCTCGCCGCAACTTTGGAAAAAAACGTCAGCCCCGTCCTCCGCTCCTATACCGAGCAACCTCTGGTTCCATTCGCCCGTGGGATTCACAGCTCTGTTATTGGCCGGCCGAAGCTGAACCTGAACCGGTTGCTGGCGGCTCCCCGTTCTTCGGCGGTGGATGATTTCGCCAACTGGGTTTCCACCGGCCTGCCAAACTTCGTGAAGCGCGAGGGGGGATTTCCCGAAGATTACCTGAAAACGCTCGCTGCAGGAGCCTTCGATTATGCCGACGAGGATAAGGAACCCACCATTCTCAAAAACGTCTACCGTGGAATCGACGGAGCTCCCTTCCTCAGTGAAATCGTTCTCCGGATCGAATACATGGGCAGCATTGCAAAGAACAACCGAAGGATCATGAACTGGAAAATGACCCTCTTCGGGGAATTTTGGAATATGACCAACCAAGAGGTAAGCGGACAAGCGCGGCTGAGTTATGAAGTGGCTCTCAATACCAGTCCGATTGGGGCTGGAGGGCGGGGCCGCCCGTTCGACGATCCATACTTTCTGGATGACTCGGAAAGATCCTCCCACAATCTCACTTTCATGGACGGGCGCTATCTTTCATCGCCCCAATCCGTGACCCTGCGACCGGACGAATACAAATTCTACAAATTCGCGGAGGTAAGTTATGCCATCGATATAGGTGCCAACAATATCAACCTGAATACTCCGTTCACCCTGACTGAGAATGAATCGGAAGCACGAGGGGTTTCTGTTTTTTGGAACAGCCAGGAAGTGGAGCGTGTCCATGCAGTCCACCGTGATCCGTTTGGGATGGAATTCAACATGATCAATCCGCGACAAGGTCCCAACTCAAAAGGGAAAGCCGCCATTTCCGGTGGCAGTTATGTCAAAGGGCCTTATCCAAGTTTCTACTACAACATGGGAGATCCCCGAATCTCCCATTATATGCGTACAAGCCCTCTTGCAGAGAATAGTTATCCGGACAATATCAGCCCAAACCGTCGTAACGTGCGCCGGGGAAGTATTTATGATGTCGATTCCGCGGAGAAGCGCCTGCACTATGGCAGGGTGATGCCTTCGGAATGGCCCGATGGCGGGCATGATTCACCGCTTGGTAATTTCAATCTGCTCAACCAAAGTCTGGAGCCGTTCATTTTTGGTCATGGACCGGAACCCTATCCCCGTAACGCTCCGATGAGGATTTCCAATGAGGGGCGCTTCTTCAGTGCGACGGAACTTGGAAACGTATATGATCCGGTGATGTGGCACCCCATTTACCCTGATCGCAAAGGCGCACCGGGAAGCGGCTTGCCGGACAGCCAAACCCTGCAAGGTGACATTGGCGACGGCAAGGGGCGGATGCCCGCGACCAGAAACGTCTGGCCGGATGTGAGCAATGCGTCCTATGCCAACAACGACTTCGGCGGTGGAAATACTCTCCGGATCGGTCGTCCCGAACATCAGGGCTTCGACAAACCCGGCTGGCGGGCCTCGCACCTGCTGGATCTTTTCCACGCCGGCATCGCCCATTCCGAAAACGAAGCGGAGCGGGAAGGCCCGGTTGTGGAAATCAAGGGCCATGTGAACGTCAACACCGCGGGGGAAGACGCCCTGCGGGCCTTGGCCGCCGGGATGTTGATGCAGGATCCCGAGTTGCGCCGTGTCACCAGCCGCTCCCACGAAGTTCCGGGCCGCTACACGTCGCGGTCCCAGTTGATCGAGCTTGGCACGCCTACGAAAGAAAAAGCCGCGGACCAGATCGCCCGCGCGATCATTCGTTCACGCCCCTTTGCAAGTGCGGCGGAGCTGGCATCCGCGGAGAACGAACAGGGCGATCCGGTATTCGGGAACCGCGAGCTTTACGATGCGGGAAACAATATCGAATGGACCGATGCGGCGGCGGAGGAGGTTTTTGGCAGAATTTACAATTCCTCCACGTTCCGCTCCCGGAATTTCAGGGTGTGGGTGATCGGTCAGGCCATCACCGGTTCGGAAAAATCTCCCGAAGTCCTGTCGGAATCTCGCAAGGTTTACACGATTTTCGCGGATCCCGGCGAGCGGGCGTCCGACGGATCGATCGTCCCCCAAAATACCAAAGTAAGAATTATCCATGAGAACGATTTTTAAGGGAATCCGCGCGGGTCTGATGATTGTTGCATGTCTGGCCCCTTCCCTGAACGCGCAGGAGGAGTCCCGGGAATCCTCGAAAAAGTATGGATTCATCCGTTTGGCCAACGCCGTCGCACCCGGAACCGGCCCTCTCATACTGGAAATCGAGGGAGACGTCGCAAACCCGGATGGATATGTTCCGGGCGACATCACCGGAGGAATCTCGGTGCTTCCCGGCAACCGCAGGGTGACCATCCGCCGCGAGGGGACCAAGCAAGGCTCCACGACGGTGAACGTGGCGGTGAATGACACCACCATCCTCATTCCATTCGCCGAGCGGGTGCCGGCCAGCGACGAAGAGCCCGCTCATTGGGCGATCCGCATCCTCCGGCTCAAGCAGCTCGATCCGGAGAACGAACGCAGCGCGACTTTCGTATCCGTTTCGCAAACTCCGGAACTGCGGGTCGAAATGAGCGTGCCCGGAGGGAAGTGGCATACTGTTTTCGTCAAGCGCCTCGCCATTGCGCGCGCGCCCATTCTCTATTCTCGCGGCTACGTGCCCGTGCGGTGCGGAGAGCGGAAGCTGGAATCGATTCCCGTGGGCGAACCGGGAAACTATGTGGTGCTTCTTTATGATGACGAGGAAGGAAACATCCACTCCATCAACTTTCAGGATTTCAAATTTCTCAATGCGGACTGATTGAGGCGACATGGCCAGGGAGGTTTGCGGATGCGGAGGGGGGTGGTTGTGCGGAGCCGCCGGAGCATGGGAGGTGGCGACCGGTGATCGCCACCACGGCCCGCGCAGGGGCATTCCGGCGGGCGAATGGTTGGCTCGGAAAACTTTTTGGATGAATTGGCGGTTGGATGCCTCTAAATCTTGCCGAACAAACCGCTTACGCATGCTCCGATTTTTTCCGACCGTCATTCCGCTTTTCGTTCTTTTCCAAATGGCATCCGCACAACCGGCGGGCCGGGAGGGAAAAATCGCTTCGGAGGGGGCGATGGTGTCCGAGGTTTCCACAGTCGCTCCGGGGGCTTCGTTCACGGTGGCTCTGGAGCTGAGGCATCCGGAGGAATGGCACAGCTATTATCTGAACAGCGGCGGCGTGGAGGAATCGCTTTCCATCGAATGGGATCTGCCGGAGGGATTTCGTGCAGGGCCGATCCAATGGCCGGTGCCGGAGGTGAAGGATGGCTATTTAGGCAAAAGCTTCATCTATTCCGGCAGTCCGGTTTTTCTCATCGATTTGCAGGCTCCGGAGGATTTGAGCGTGGGGGCCGGGCTTGCAATCTCGGCCAATGCGAGCTGGCAGATCTGCAAGGTAAGCTGCATCCCTGAGAGCAGGGTATTCACCCTCCATCTGCAAACGGCGGAGGCGGTGGAACGGGATCCCGCCGCGGAGGAGTTGTTCGTGCGCGGCCGGGCCAGCCAGCCTGCGGGGACGGAAGGATGGAAAATATCGGCCCAACCCGAGGGCGAAGAAATCCTGTTGCGTCTCGAACCGGGGCAGGGAGCGGCGATCCCGGAAGGCGGATCGATCGATTTTATTCCGGATCAGGCGTTCGTGGCGTCCCTGAGTGCGGATGGTTCGCTGGAACGTGACGGAGAAGCCGTGATTCTTCGTCTGAAGCGGAACACGGTGGATTTTCTGGATGACCCGATTCCCCAGGGAGATTCGGTTTCCGGGATTCTCACGGGAGCGCGGTCGTTCCTGATCCCCGACACCAGGATCGAAAGCCCGGCGGAGCAACCTGCCGCGGAGAGCGGTGCCGGGCAGGTGGGCGGGAATCCTTCTCCGGGTGCGCTGGCGCTTCTGCCGATTCTGGGAGGGATGTTCCTGGGCGGGCTCATCCTCAATCTCATGCCCTGTGTCTTTCCCGTGATTGGCATCAAGATCATGGGGTTCGTGCAGCAGGCGGGGCATGACAGGAAAAAGATCGTGCTCCATGGATTCATTTTTACCGTGGGGGTTTTGATCTCGTTCTGGGTGCTGGCTCTGGCACTCTACATGGGAGGCATCACCAACTGGGGGAACCAGCTTCAGGACCCGCGGGTGATTCTGATCACGATTCTGATCATGCTGCTTTTTGGCATGAATTTGTTCGGGGTATTCGAGATCGGGACTTCCGCCACGGGAATCGGCGGCACCTTGATGCAGAAACAAGGCGTTGCCGGGACGTTCTTTTCCGGAGTGCTGGCGACTTTGATCGCCACTCCGTGCTCGGGGCCTTTTCTGGGCGTGGCGATCGGTGCGGCCGCGGTGCTGCCGGTGGTTCCGTTTTTCGTGGCGTTCACGGCGATGGCGCTGGGCCTTTCCCTGCCATATCTGATCCTTTCGGTTTTCCCGGCGTTGGTGGAGAAACTTCCCCGTCCCGGGGGCTGGATGGTGTCCTTCAAGCAAGCGATGTCGTTCCTGCTGTTCGCGACGGCCGGGGTGTTTCTCTGGGTGTATGCCGCCCAGGTGTTCGACCGGGATGACGGCCAGAAAGGGCTGTGGGTGATGATCGGCCTGAGCGCGGTTGCGACCGCGGCCTGGATTTACGGCCGGTGGAACCAGCCGGTGCGTTCGCGCGGGGTCCGCACTGCGGGAATTGTCGTTGCCGGGCTGATGTTCACAGCGGGCATGCTTGCCGCCTGGCCTTGGGAGGTCGACGAAAGCAAGACCGCAAGCCAGGGAGCGGATCTGGAGTGGGGGACCTGGTCTCCCGGAGAGGTGGAGACGCTTCTCGCGGAAGGGCGTCCGGTATTCGTCGATTTCACCGCCAGATGGTGTCTCACCTGCCAGTTGAACAAACGGCGGGCCTATACCGGGCCGGTGGTGGAGATGATGCGGAAAAAGGGAATCGTTGCGCTACGAGCGGACAAGACGAACCCGAATCCGGAGATCGAGGCGGAATTGAGCGCGCTCGGCCGCACGGCGATTCCGGTGAACGTGCTGCTTGTGCCGGGCGGGGACAAGGTGATCACGCCGGAGCTGCTTTCTCCGGATTATCTTTTGGAGCTTTTCGAGGATGTTCCTCCCGCCGCTGGGAGCGAAGGATGAAAAGGGATGGCTGTTAGAGATCGAGAAGAGCCTTTCGCACCAGATCGAGCGCCGATTGGCTGACGGCTTGTTTGAAGTCCTTGCGCGCGCGGGGATGATGGACGCGGATCGCGCTGGTTTTTCCAGAGTGGTGGATGCCGATCCATGCCGTGCCGACCGGTTTTTCCGCACTGCCACCGCCTGGCCCCGCAATGCCGGTCACCGATACGGCGATCCCGGCACGACTGGAGCGGGCGGCGCCTTTGGCCATTTGGCGGGCCACTTCCTCGCTGACAGCGCCGCAAGAGTTCAGGATTTCCTCGGATACTCCTAACAACTGGACCTTCGCGGCGTTCGAGTAGGTGACGTAGCCATGGGTGAAAATCCGGCTCGCTCCGGGAACGTTGGTGATCCGGTTGGCGATGAGCCCGCCGGTGCAGCTTTCCGCGGTCGCCAGTGTGATTCCTTTTCGCTTGAGAAGGCGAACCACGGTTTTTTCCAGAGATGAACCGTCGTCGCTGATCAGGCAGGGAGAGAAGTGGGCCATTGCGAGAGCCCTTCCCTCCGCGCATGCGGCGGGAGGCCCGATCAGCCGCAGATCCACTTCTCCGATGCGGGCGCAGTATCCGTATTCCAGTTGAGGGATTTCGGCGAGGCGGGAGTCGATCGCCTGGTGAAAGTCGCTTTCCCCGATGCCCGTGAATTTCAACTCGACCGCTTCATTCGTGATGCCCGCTCCCGCGAGTGCCCGCAAACGCGGGGTGACCTCCGAGTGAACCATCGGATAGAGTTCGCGCGGTGGACCGGGAAGAAGAAAAATCGCGCAATCCGAGTGAGGATTCAGGCGGGGGGGAATGTAGATGCCCGGCGCGGTGCCATGGGGATTGGGGAGAATATCGGCACCCACGGGAGCGAGCGCCTGCTTGAGATTTGTTTCCGCCATCGGACGTCCGCGGTGGGAGAAGAAGTCTTCGAGAGAGCGCAGCGCGGCTTCGTCGGTGATGAGTTCCAGCCCCAGGACTCCCGCGGTGATTTCGCGTGTCAGATCATCGCTTGTGGGACCGAGCCCGCCGGTGACGATGAGGGAATCGGCCCGAAGGAGAGCTTCTTCCAGAGCCTCCCGAATGGCGTCGCCATCCGGGACGGTGGTCTGGCGGGAGACGCGGAGGCCATGTTTGAAGAACTCCCTGCCGAACCAAGCTCCGTGGGTGTTCAGGGTATTGCCGAGAAGAAGCTCCGTGCCGGTATTCAGAATCTCGATTCGCACGCGCGCAGCGTCCGGCGGAGGGGGAAAGGGCACAAGATCGATTTTAGCGTTTCAACAATCTGGATGCGGTGAACCACAGCGCGACGGGCAGCAGGATGGTGAGCGCGATGGCCCATCGGGGTTCGCTGCGGCCCGCGGCTCCAACCGCGGCGAACAGGAACCCGACCGGAAGCGCACCACTGGCCAAGGCCGGCAGGAAGCTGGAAAACGGCATCCGCATCAATCCGGCGGTGCAGGAAATCACTTCGGACAGGATAGGCAGCGCGCGCGAGGCCGCGACCACCCAGCCTCCGTTCTTTTCAAAAAGGGCCCTGCCCTTCCGATAGTCGTTTTCCCCCATCCACCGTCGGGCGAACGGCTCCGGGCAGAAACGGCCGATCCCGTATCCCGTGAGGCCCGCCAGCATGGCTCCCGCCGAGGCAATCAATCCTCCGAGCAGTGGGCCGTAAATGAACCCGAGGGCGGACATGATCACGGTTCCCGGAAGTGGCAGGACGAGATCCGCAACGAGCATCAGCATGCCGGCGAGCCACGCCCAGGAGCCCGCTTCCTCAAGCCAAAGAACGCTTCCTTCGAGAGTGAAACGTTCGTCCCATCGGCCGCCCCAGATCCACCATGAAATCAGGAAAATGACCGCGAGGAGCAGAAATGGAAAAGCGAGGCGCATGACGGTTCACGGAACATATCCCAGCCAGGGACCGAGCCATTTTTCCACTTCCTCCACGGTCATTCCCTTGCGTTCGGCGTAATCTCCGATCTGGTCTTTCTGCAGTTCGGAAATGGCGAAGTAATGGCTGTCCGGATGAGAAAAATAGAGTCCGCAGACGGCGGCTCCCGGGTGCATGGCGCAGCTTTCCGTTAGAGTGACTCCGGTGGCTTCGGATGCTTCGAGAAGCTCGAAAAGGATCGGTTTTTCCGTGTGATCCGGCTGGGCGGGATAACCGGGCGCGGGCCGGATGCCGCGGTAGTTTTCGTGAATGAGCTGGTCTGTGGTCAGCTCGGTTTCCGTTTCGTATCCCCATTCGATCCGCGCGCGATGATGAAGAAGTTCCGCGAATGCCTCGGCAAAACGGTCGGCGATGGCTTTGACCATGATGGAGCCGTAGGGATCGTGCGCGGCTTCCAGTTCGTCGGAAAACTCGTGCGCCCCATGAATGCCGACGACGAAACCGCCGATGTAGTCGCGGAACGTGGCGGCGATCACCGGTCGCCGCGAGCCACCCTCACCAACAAATTCCCAATCTGCCAAACCGGCTGCTTTGGCATTCCTCAAGATATAGCTCCGCTGGTCCCAATAATCGTCCGAATCCCTGATGATATGATCGTAGGATTCCTTCTGCCAAATGGTTCCCGATTTCCCAAGTCGTTGGTTGATTTCCTTGGAAGACGCGGATTTGATTCCCTGAAGAATGCTGGAAAGGGAGTGATCTCCGATGGGCCGGATGAGCAGGTGGACGTGATTGGGCATGACGCACCAGGATCCGATCTGATATCTTTCTCCATCGAAGCGAAAAACCGCATCCCTGACGATCGATGCGATGGCGGGGTCTTTCATGAGGCATGATCCGTGCCCCGTGTCCAGAGCTTCAT
Source organism: uncultured Luteolibacter sp. (assembly GCA_964629955.1). Lineage (GTDB taxonomy): Bacteria > Verrucomicrobiota > Verrucomicrobiia > Verrucomicrobiales > Akkermansiaceae > Luteolibacter. The sequence continues at coordinate 1,862 of CAZVSA010000077.1, read as the reverse complement.
CCATGCGTTTGTGATAATGATTGCCCAGCTCCCGGCGGAGCCGGGCCGCGCTTTCGGGGTCGCCGGACTCTTCCGCTTGTTGCATGCGGGAGATCAGTTCTTTCTTTTCTTTCTCGTATTGTTTGAGGACGGATTGGGGAAGGGAATCGGCGAGCCGGAAGGTGACGGCATAAGTGGCGCCATCCTGATGCCAGTGGGGGAGGTGGCTGGAATCGTTTTTTGCAATGGCTGCTTCCGGATTGAGGAAGGTGGGCTCGAATATTCGCGGCGACCGGTGATCGCCGCTACATGGCGCCACCCAATCGCTGAGGGCGGCGTTGGGTTTTCCGGAATCTTTTTTGATCTGCTGGCGCAGGGTGTGGAAACGGCAGCGCTCGATGCCGCGGGTTTCGTCGGTCCAGACGATGATGTCGTCGCCGTCCGAGTTGGCGGGGAAGAATCCGTAGATGCCACGGGGCTGGAAACGGTCTTCCTCAATGATACGCTCGATCATCGCCAGTGCTTCGGCGTGAAGTTTTTTCGCTTCCGCGGCTCCTTCGATGTTCTTTGTTTTCAGAACGCCTTTTTCGCGATCCCAGACGCCTCGGAGTTCCCAAGCGTGGAAAAACGGGGTCCAGTCGATGTATCCGGCAAGTTCGTGGAGGGAGATATGATTGATCAACCGCGTGCCAGTGCCGGATGGAATCGGCGGAGTGTAACTTTCCCAATCGAGCTTCGGTCCGGCGGCGCGGGCGGCTTCGATTGTCAGGGTTTCTTTCTTCGGTCCGCCGATGAAGTTGTCGCGGAGCTTTTGTTGTTTTGTCAGATTTTCGGCGACGAAGGTATCGCGCTGGTCTTCGGAAAGAAGGGAGGTGGTGACGGGCACGGAGCGTGAGGCGTCGAGCACGTGTACGACCGCGCCGGAGTAATGTTGGGCGATCTTGATCGCGGTGTGCGCGGCGGAAGTGGTGGCTCCGCCGATGAGCAATGGTTGCTTGAAACCAAGCCGCTCCATTTCCTTCGCAACATGTACCATTTCATCGAGCGACGGGGTGATGAGCCCGGAAAGCCCGATGACGTCCGCGCCGATCTCGACGGCTTTGGCCAGAATCTTGTCGCAGGGAACCATCACGCCCATGTCGGTGACTTCAAAGCCGTTGCAGGCGAGGACGACGCCGACGATGTTTTTGCCGATGTCGTGGACGTCGCCTTTGACGGTGGCGATGAGGAAACGCCCGGCGGAGCGCCCGCGCTCGGCGAGTTTCAGGGCTTCTTCCTCGCTGAGGGACGGGTCTTTCTCTTTGATGGCGGCGATGTCTCCGGCGAGGTATTCGGCTTTTTCCTCTTCCATGAAGGGCGTGAGCCAGGCGACGGCTTTTTTCATCACCCGGGCGGATTTGACCACCTGCGGGAGGAACATTTTTCCGGCTCCGAAAAGATCGCCCACAACACCCATGCCATCCATGAGCGGGCCTTCGATGACTTTAAGCGGGCGGCCGTATTTCCGGCGGGCTTCCTCGGTGTCTTCGTCGATGAATTTGTCGATGCCTTTCAGGAGCGCGTGTTCGAGGCGTTTTTCGACCGGGTCTTCCCTCCATGAGAGGTCTTCCTCGATCTTTTTCCCACCGACGCCCTTGAAGCGTTCCGCAAGGTCTAACAGACGCTCGGTGGCGTCCGGGCGGCGGTTGAGGAGGACGTCCTCGACGTGGTCCAGCAGCTCTTTCGGGATTTCGTCGTACACTTCGAGCATGCCCGCGTTGACGATGCCCATGTCCATGCCGGCTTGTCCGGCGTGATAGAGAAATGCGGAGTGCATCGCCTCGCGGACCACGTTGTTTCCACGGAAGGAGAAGGAAATGTTGGAGACGCCGCCGGAGACCTTC
>CAZVSA010000076.1:3466-14283 GCA_964629955.1 uncultured Luteolibacter sp. | reverse complement strand
GTTCGATGGTGTGGCGCGTGCCGATGGCCAAGTGCTCGCCGAGGCGGGCGTAGGCGCGGAGGTCGATGCGGTTGGAGTTTCTCAGCACGGGGTGGCCGTCCAGAAGGCGGTGGCCGATGGAGAATTCCATGTCCGGAACGGGCATGAAGCGCAGCCGCGTATTGAACTCGTGAAAGCCGGAGCCGCCGTCGAAAAGCGGGAACTGGGTTTCCAGATCGACCGACATCCAGGGCAGGGGCGCCCAGCGGAGATCGTTGTACAGGTTGGAAAAAGTGCGATCCTCCTCCGGATCGTCGATGAAGCGATCGAGGAAGGTGTTCAGATAAAGCCATTCAAAGCTTTGCCCGTCGCGCCGGGTGAGGAAACGGTGCCGGGCGCCCAGCCGGAAGGTGTTCCAGCTCCGGAAGTCGTCGATCGCGGTGAAGCGGCTGGGGTCGAGCGTGCGGGGGCGGGTGGTGGCGGTGAGGCGGTCCACGCCGCCGAAGCCGGTTGGCTGGCGGTCCGTGGAAACCGCCGACCAAGCGGCGTAGGGCTGGAGCACGTGGATCAGCCCGTCGAGCCCGATGCCCGGCTGCCGGTGGGGGCCGAGATCCTTGGAAAATTTCACGGAAGCCTCCGCGCCGGCGTGGAGAAGGGTGCGGTCGAAGGAATCGAGCGGGCCGTCCACGGATTCGTAGCGTGTGTATCCTCCCCCCGCCTGCGGAGTGAAGTGGAAGAAATCCCCGAAGGTCATGGGCAGCGAAAACTCCTGATAGGTGTGGAAGCGGGTGAATCCGGGGCCGAGAAGTTGTCTTCTCAATGCCTCGCGCCCGGGGTCTCCGGTTGGCAGGGAGAGGATTCGCAGGGCGATTTCCCGTTCGTAGCCGCGGAGTTCGTCCAGCAGGCGGCGCGCCCTTGGATCCAGGCGCGACATGGCGAAGAGAGGATCGATGACGTGCCTGCGGTCGATCTTCGCGGTTTCGGCCCCGAGGATGCCGAGGGATGAGGTGCCTTCGTGGAGGATCGGAGTGCCGAAGAGGGGCGCGCGCGCCATGTCGAAACCGATTTCCGGCAGGCGCGTGTCCGTCCGGTAGAAATCGTTCAGCCGCATGCGGGTGAGCACGGAAAGAAGGGAGCGGTCGTCGCGGCGGAAAAGCCCCAGCGTGTTATCCGGAGCGGGATCGGAGTGGTACCGGGTGGGATCGAAATCCTCAAGGTAGTACATATCGCTCAGGAGATGGAGATTTGAATCGAGCCTCCATTCGGCGTCTCCCGGGATGTCGAAGGGCACGCGGGTTTTCAGCCGGATGGCGTAGCGGTCTTCGTTCACCGGATGGCGGCGCTCCTGCGCCCGCTGGAGATTGGGCTCCAGGTCGTTGAGGTAATAAAAGCCGAGTCCTTCAAAATCGGGAGGATTGTTCAGGCGGGTGTCGTTGAGATCGACTCCCATCCCCAGGCCCCGTCTGGTGAGAATATCGAAGCGCCATTTTGTGAGCAGCCAGGCGTCCAAGTTTTCGCCGGTTTCCGCATCCCGCTTTCCGCCCAGCATGATGCCGTAGGTGTTCCGGAGGTAGGGGCCCCAGTTCGTCCGGGCGCCGGGGATGAAGTGGTATCCGAGTTCCGAGTCCAGGGGCTGGCTCAGGTAGGGCAGCCAGAGGACGGGGATTCCTCCCGCGTGGAGCTTGAGGTTGCGGAAGACGACGCGGTCGTCCGGGTAAACCGTTGTCCGGGAGGCGCGCACCCAGAAATTCGGTTCCTCCACGTCGTGGGTGGTGATTCCGGCGTTTTCCCCGATGTAAACTTGTTGGCCGTTTCGTTCCTCCACGGTGAATTGCCCGGCCTCCAGCAGCAGGGGATCGACTGACATCCGCAGCCCGCTGGTATCGAGGAATCTCCGCTCGTAGAAATAGACGGCCCGCTCGCCGCGCTGGAGGAGATTTCCCTGATAGATGCTGACGTTTCCCTCCAGGGTGATGGATTCCTCTTTGAAGTCCCAGAACGCGCGGTCGGAGAAAACCTCCAGGCCGTTGTCGCCTTCCAGTTTGATGGGGCCGCCGAAGCGGATGCCGGTTTTCCTGTCCGCTTCGATCAGCCCTCCCATGCTGTGGAGTTTCACATGCTCCGGGAGGGTGGGCATCATGAGATCGCTTCCTCCGAGAGGGATTTCCGGCGGAGGAACGGGGGTGATGGTGTCCACCACAGGCGGGTTGCCGGGGTCCGGGAGGAGTTGCCCGTCCTCGGCCCGTGCGGACAGAATCAGCAGGGGCAAAAGGATCCAGGCTCCGGTCTTCGACATCGCGCCGATAAGATGAAGCGGGGCTTTTCAAGTAAAGGGGGAAAAGCCGGGGAGGAGAGCCGCCGATTGGGTTTTACCCGGAGAAGATCCGTGCCATTCTGACCCTGTGGAGGAAGCGCGGAATGTGGCGATCATCGGAGTGACCGGGTTGATTGGCTCCGGCCTGCCCGGATTGTTCGCCTCCCGGGGTTTTTCCGTAACCGGAGTCAGCCGTTCCGGGGGAGGAACCGTGCCCCATGTGGATCGCTGGCAGACTCCGGGGAATCTGGACCTTCGCGGGCATGAGGTCGTCGTGAATCTTGCGGGAGAGCCCATCGACCGCCGGTGGACCGCCGGGGTCCGCAAGGCGCTGCGTGAGAGCCGGGTGGGAGTCACCCGGGATGTGGTTGCCGCCATTGCGCGGCTTCCGGAGGGGGAGCGTCCCCGGGTTCTGGTGAACGGGTCCGCCGTGGGAATCTATGGGGATGGCGGTGATGAAGTTCTCACGGAGCTGTCTCCCCGGGGAAGCGGTTACCTCGCCGGTCTGTGCGCGGATTGGGAAGCGGCGGCGCTGGAAGCGGAAGATCCGGGTGTCCGGGTCGTGCTGCTCCGCACCGGAATCGTTTTGGAGAAGAAACGCGGAGCGCTGGGGAAGCTGGTTCCTGTTTTCAAAGCGGGGCTTGGCGGCAGGCTCGGCTCCGGCAGGCAATGGATGCCATGGGTGCATGCCGGTGATCTGCGCGCGATGATTCTCCACGCGGTGCTCTCCGAAAGAATCCGGGGGCCGGTGAATGGAACGGCTCCCCTTCCGGAGCGCAATGTGGACTTCACCCGAAAGCTCGCGGGCGTTCTACGCCGTCCCGCGGTTTTTCCGGTGCCGGAGTTCGCGTTGAGGATGGCCCTCGGGGAATGTTCCACGGCTCTCGTCGCGAGCCAACGGGTGGTTCCCGCAGCGTTGGAATCCGATGGATTTGTTTTCCGTCATCCCGCGCTGGAGACGGCTCTGGATGATCTCCTGCGGTGATCGGTCATGGAGCGGGCTTCACGTTCTCCAGCAGGAACAACGCGTCCTGATAGTCGCCGTTCGCGGCTTCCTCGAAACCGACCATCCAGGCGTTTTCCAGATTTTTTCCGAGATAGCGTTTCACGGGATAGACCCGCGCGGTGTGGGGGATGGGTGCGCTTTCGGCGAGCGCGGGATCGGTGAAAGAGATGTATTGGTGCCCTTCCATATAAAATGCGAAAGCGTCCGCTCCCGGCTCGAACTCCGAAACGTTGCCGTCAACCGGGGGATGCAGCGACTGGTGCGCGTCGGCCACGCTGCCGGAATCCGAGAGCTTTCCTGTTTCGATCCGTTCGGCGCCGCCCTTCTTCACGATGCCGAAAGGAGTCGCCCCCGGCGGCGAGAAGCGGGCGAGGGCCGTTACGCGGACCGGTCCTTCCCCGGCTTTTTGGAAATAAGGAACCGCCGCGCTGTCGCCGATGATTTCCGCCTTGGTGTCCAGTTCCAGTTTGGCACCGCCCACGTTCAGGGGAATGCCGAGCGCATGGACGATGGATTGCAGGGGAGGTTCGTTTTTGCCTTCAAACGCGGCCAACCCCACGCCCTGCAGGACGACGAAGGTTCCCTCTCCCGGGCTGCCGATTCTCAGGCCCGCGCTGTAACGTCCGGCTCCCCGGACGGGGCGGAAGCGAACGGTGATTTCCAGGGTTTCCCCGCCGCCGATTTCCACGGAGGAGGCGTGGGCGGTGAAGGCGTCCGCATCCCTGCCGATGATGGAGAGTCCGGCGGGCCGCGTTTTTTTGGTGGGATTTTTCACCGTGAAGGTCCGCGGCTGCGCCGGTTGGTCCCTCACCGCGCTGAGGGCGACGTGGTGTTGGCCGGGTCGCAATGGCTCGTCGAGTTCCCGGATGCGGACATCGCGGTACTGGAGTTCCGCGGCTTCCAGTTGAAGACAGATTTTCCCTTCCTTCAGGGGCGAACCGTCGGGACGGACAAAGTTCGCGAGGCGGGCCCGCGTGTGTCCGTTGAGAAAATGTTCCGCGGATTCGTCCGCATGGACGATCACTTCCACCCGGTTCCATCCGGTGAGATGATCGTGTTCCGGATAACGGCCGAAGTAGTCGAAATCACGATTGCTCGGAGTGATGGTGCCTCCGTATTCCGGAAGCATGCCGGGCTTTCCCTGGCCTTCCGGCGCTTGGTCCGGTTCCGGGTGGTGCCAGGTCCAGCCCTGCTGTTTGAGGAATACGATGTCCGCGCTGTCGCCTTCCTGCACCTGGTATTCCAGCGAATCCGGCCAGATTTTGTGGGTTGCCGAGGCGTGGTAAAGCAGACCCGCGTCGCGCAACGCTTCCTTGCGGGGAGCGAAGCGTTTCTCCAGCCAGCGATATTCAAAAACCAGATGGAAGCGCGAGAAGGTATCGTCGTGCGTGATCACGCCGAAGGGGACGGTTTGACCGGGATCGGTATCCGGATACATGTGAATGGTGCCGTCGCGCACTTGCACGAGGCGGTCCGGGTCCTCTCCTTCGGGTTTTCCTTCGAGGGTGGTGGTCCAGCCTTGCAGGTCGCTGCCGTTGAAAAGGTCCCTCCATTCGGTTTCCGCCGGTGCGCCGGCCGCGAGGGCGAAGGTGAGAAATCCGAACCGGGGAAAATACGCAAGGGAAGGCATGGGGCGAAGCAAAGCAGCCCGCGGTCACGGGATCAAGGAGAAGACAGGTTTGGCCGGGGTTTGATCATGTGTTGATTTTCTCCCTTGATGCGCGGGAAGGGACTTTCTAATGTTTTCCGCTTTTACTGAAGGCCGGTGGTTTCATCATTCATCGGTTTCCAAACCCATCAACAACCTTTCAAACCCATGATCCCCCGCACGTTCCAACAACGTTTGCTCGGCTTTGCTTTCACCGCCGGCCCTCTCTTGCTGATGACCTCAAGTCCGGCCCAGACCATCATCTGGCAGGGCGGCGGAGACTGGGCCACTCCCGGAAACTGGAATCCCGCCGGGCCGCCGGATACCGGCGATGAGGTGCTTTTCGGGGATCTGGGAGCGGGTACGGTCGCGCTTGACGGCGCCATCAGCGTGGTGTCGATCACCATAGATAGTGACAGCGATTACACGTTCAACGGATCGGGCGTGAATTTCATCGGTGGCGGCACCACCATCACCAAGAGCGGAAACGGTCTTCTGATTCTGGGTGGAACGAACACCTTCACCGGGGGACTTTCGATCACCGGTGGCACGCTCCGGCCTTCCGGCAGCCAGGCACTGGGTGCGAACGGCTCCGTCATTACCGTTGGCCCCGGGGCCACTTTTGATGTTGGAGGTCAAATGGCCGCCAACCGGGATTATCATATCAGGATCTCGGGAACCGGGGTGGGCGGCAACGGCGCCGTCGTGAACAGCGGAGGAGAAAATCAACACAGCTTCGGGCGTCTCACTTTGGACGCGGATGCCTCCATCGGCGGTAGCGGCCGCTGGGATGTGCGGGGGGCGGGAGGGAACAACGGTTCGTATTCAGGCCTCCTCGATCTCAACGGCCACACTCTTACCAAGATTGGCGGCAACAAGGTCTCGATCGTCGATGCCAACGCCATTGCGGATGGCGGCATTGAGATCAATTCCGGCGTCCTTGCGTTCACCCGTTCCCATATTTCCGGCGCGGGGTCGATCAGCGTGAACAGCGGGGGAACCCTGCAGTTCGAGAATTACAATGCCACGAGCATTGTTGACAAGGCGATCACTCTGAACGGAGGTATCCTTGAGTCATCGGGCAATGCGGTCATCCTGGCTTCCCATATCTCCCTGGCCGCGAACTCGCAGATTCTTGCGGGATCGGCGTTGACTTTGTCCGGTTCCATTGAGGGAACGGGAAGCTTGGCCAAGACGGGCGGAGGGAACCTGATTGTTACCGGCAACGCCACGCATTCCGGAGGGACGACGGTATCCACCGGGACTCTCCAGGTTGGCAATGGCGGCTCCACCGGATCGATCGCCGGCGACATTGTCAACAATGCCACGGTTGCCTTCAATCGCTCGAACGAGCATTCCTATGGCGGCAGCATTTCCGGCACCGGAGGACTCACCAAATCAGGGGCAGGCGTGCTGACCTTGACGGGCCCCAACACCTACGGCGGCGATACGACGATCAGCGCCGGAGCCCTCTCCATCGAGGATACGGGTTCCTTGCCCGGCTGGAATGTCAACGGTCGTTATACCGTTGCTTCCGGCGCGACCCTCGGTGTGGGGAACGCGGTGTCGGACGCGGATCTGGCGGTGATGCTCGGAACGACCAATTATGCGTCGGGCTCCCATGTGGGGTTTGATACCAGCGCGGGAAACCGGACCTATGCCAATTCCCTGAGCGGGGCGCTTGGCCTCGCCAAGATCGGTGACAACACCCTCACCCTCACGAACGCCCAGGCGTATACCGGAAACACCAGAGTTTTCGGTGGCACTTTGCGGATCGCCGGGGGCAACAACACGTTGCAGACAGGAACCATTGTGAATTTTTCCAATGTGGCCGGCGCGGTGTTCGATCTCAATGGCCTCAATCAGGAGGTCCGCGGGCTTGTGGGTGGCGGGGGAGCTGGTGGTGATGTCGCGAACTCGGGGGCCGGAACCTCCGTCCTCACGATCCGTCCCGGAGGGACCGATAACACGGAGTTCGCGGGCCGGATCAGCGGCGATGTGCGTGTGGAAATCGTCGGCAACAAAACATCCCCTGCTTTCTCCGCGCCCCGCCAGCGTTTCCAGGGCACCGATCATACGTTTGCCGGTGGTCTTGTGATCGACGGCGGGACCTTGCTGGCCCGTGCGGACGGATCGCTGGGAGCGGTGCCGGAATCGTTCCAGGCGGATAATATCATTCTGCGGAACAATGGCACGCTCTTCAATGAGACAGGCGGCGATGTATTTCTTCTGACGGTGCATCAGAACCGCGGCATCACCCTCGGAGCGGGAGGGGGTGGAATGTCAGCCGGATTTGATCGCAATGTAACGATTCAAGGTGTGATCAGCGGAGATGCGGGCAATGACCTGACCGTGCTGGGGAACAGCGGCACGGTGATCTTCACCGGCGCCAATACTTACGCGGGCACCACCAGGCTTGTGGCCGGCGACTCCAGGCTTCAGATCGGCAACGGAGGGGGATCAGGAAGTCTCGGAACGGGAAATGTCGTCAACAACGGCCTGCTTGTCTTTGACCGTTCCGGCAGTCTGAATGCAGAAAATCATATTTCCGGCAGCGGCGTGGTGAGAAACCTGGGTGCGGGGGATGTGACGTTGTCCGGAAATCTTTCGGTAGCGAGCGTGCAGGCCAATGGTGGAGGGAATCTGACAATCTCAGGGACGATTTCCGGCGGCGGCAGCGTGGTGAAGAACGACACGGGAGTGCTGACGCTTTCCGGCAACAACACCTACACGGGGACCACAAACGTGAACAGCGGGGTGATTGCCGCCGCATCGAACGAGGCTTTCGGAGCGAGCACAATCCGCCTCGATGGCGGAAACATCAGCTCTTCGGATGCGACCGCACGTGAATTCACCACCGGAAAGGCGCTCGACTTTGCCGTTACCAGTTTCTTTGGAACAACGGGTACGGGCGATCTCAAATTCAATGACAACGTCAATCTTGGCAATGCGGCCAAGGCAGCGAATGTGGCGGAGGGGGTTTTGGTGGAATTTGCCGGACAGCTTTCCGGAGGCATGGAAAATCCGTTCACCAAGGGGGGCGAAGGAGTGCTTCTGCTAAGCGGTGCGAGTGCCTCGTACCAGCGTTCCACGATCATATCCGCCGGCACTTTGCTGGTGACGGGGCAATTGGGCGGCACAGGCACGGTTGCCGTCATGGAAGGGGCGACGTTGGGAGGGGATGGGGAGATCAGCGGCTTGGTCGCCACGGCGGGTGCCGGCGCCATCATTTCTCCGGGAACTTCCCCGGGTGAAATCACCTTCGGCGGACTGGATGTGACGAACGGAGGGACTTTCCTGTTCGAGCTCGGGGATGATTCCGACCTGATCGTGATCACCGGCGGGCTCACCGCAGGCGGACCGTTGAATTTCCATTTCTCCGATGCAGGCGGCCTCATTGAGCAGACGGCATACACCTTGTTTGCGTTTGGTTCCGAAACGGGCCTGGATTACGGGGATTTGTCCGCCGTCACGCTGCCCGGCGGCTTGCAACTTGACTCCACGTTCGGCACGGGAGGTTGGCAGATCAACTCCGGAAGCCTCCAAGTGCAGTTCATCCCGGAACCTTCAAGCGCGCTGCTTGGAGGGCTCGGCATGTTGCTCGTTTTCCGCCGCCGGAGGAATTGATTGTGGTGTTCCCGGGTTGCCGCCGGGAGAGCCGGGATTTCAAAGCGAAGCCCTGGCGGCGGCGAATCCGGGTTTGATGAGGTTGAAGATGATGTCGAGCCGTTGCCCGAAGGGGGCGAACGCGCTTTTCATGCCGTTGAGGGAAATTTTTTCGAGATCCTCCAGGCCGAGATCGAAAACTTCGGTGGCGAGGGTGGTTTCCTTCGTCATGGAGGTGTCGCTCATCAGGCGGTCGTCGGTGTTGAGGCAGACGCGGAATCCGTGACGCAGGAAAAGACCGAAGGGATGCTCTTCGAGGCTGGCGCAGGCTCCGGTGTGGAGGTTGCTGAGGAGGCACATTTCCAGAGGCACGCGGCAATCGAGCACGTATTGGGCGAGGTGGCCGGGCTTCAGGGAACCATCGGGAAGAACCCGGATGTCGTCGCGCAGGCGGGTGGCGTGGCCGAGCCGGTGGGCTCCGCAGTACTGGAGCGCCTGCCAGATGGATTCCAGCCCGAACGCCTCGCCCGCGTGGATGGTGATGTGGAAATTCGCGCGTTCGATGGCCTGGAAGGCTTCGATGTGTTTTTTCGGGGGGAAGCCGTCTTCTTCCCCGGCGAGATCGAATCCCACCACTCCCTGGTCTCGCCAGCGGATGGCGAGTTCCGCGGCATCCAGGGAGGAGGTGAGGTGCCGCATGGCGCAGATAATGAGGCCCCATTGCACGCCGTGGAGATCCCGCCCGCGGGCAAGGCCGCGGAGGACGGCGGCAACGACTTCGTCCTGGGTGAGGCCTCCGCCGGTGTGAAGCACGGGAGCGAAGCGGACTTCGGCATAGACGACACCGTCGTGGCGCATGTCCTCGATGAATTCGCAGGCGACCCGCTCCAGGGATTCGGCGGTTTGCATCACCGGGATGGTGTGCTGGAAGCCTTCGAGATACTCCGGCAGGTTTCCGCGTCGGGCTCCACGGTGAAACCATGCGGCGAGTTCCGCGGGATCCGAGGTGGGAAGGCCGGTGTAGCCGTTTTCCGCGGCGAGCTCGACTACGGTGGAAGGGCGGAGGCCTCCGTCAAGGTGTTCGTGGAGGAGGACCTTGGGAAGTTTCCGGATGTCGAGAACCCTGGTGAGGGCCTTGCCACGCGGACTTTGGGATAGGGTTGCCGGTTCCATCTGGTTGGTATGTTAGCATTTGCCGGTCCCGATAAAAGCGCCGGAATCCGCGCCGGGTGTGGAATCGGGAGCAACCTGGAACGGAGCGCGGCGTGACGGCGACCGATGATCGCCGCTACGATTCCGGGGCGCTTTGCCTGGTGCCGCCGCCCCACCAGATTTGCTCGAAATCGTTGGCGGGGGTTTCCGCCTGGCGGATCAGCCCGTTGGCGCTGATGGCGGTCCATGGATTGATTTTTCCGCCGATGGCTTCGATGGATTGGGCGGTCCAGACATTGCAGATACGGGGAAAGTAGTAGCTGTGGCGTGATGCCAGCAGCACGCCGCCGCCCCAGCTTGACGGGCCGAGGACGACGGGTTTTCCGCCGGGGGTGGTCCGGCTGCAATGATTGAGGAAGGCGGCGAGTTCGGGGCCTTTTTCCCGCGGAACGAGTTTCCTCCAGATTCGCTGGTGGGGGCAGACTTCGGTGACGTGCCAGTCGATGGGGATCAGCTCCATCACGGAGGCGGTGGGGAGGAACAACGCGCGGAAAACTTCCCATGGGGTGTCGAGGCGTCCTTCCTGATAGGCGGTGAGGTCGCCCCAACTGAGGGTGACGTATTTGGGGTTGCCGAAGCCGTCGGGAGGGACGAATCCGGATTCAAGAAGCCAATCATACTCGAAAACCATGCCGGTGTGCAGGTTGTCGGCGATCAGCCAGACGAGCACATGGGGCGGGCGGGCGTCGCCGGACGCGGCGGGGCGGGTTGGCGCTGCGGGAGCTTGCGGCGCGGGAAGCCGGATTCCGCAGGAGGAAAGGGCGAGCGATGCGGAAACCAGAATCGCGAGGCGCCTGGTGACGCTTCCGGGCATGTTTCTCAGGAGGGGAGGAATGAGCAGATGTATTCGCAGATGCCCTCGTTCACGGTGATGGTGAAACCGCTGTCGCCGGGGACTTCAAAAGAGGAACCTGCTTCGATTTCCCTCGTTTCGCTGGTGCCATCCAGAACGATCGCGCATTTTCCGGAGATGATTTCCATGAGTTCCGGTGCGGCGGTGCCGAAGTGGTATTCGCCCGGATAGATGAGGCCGAGGGTCTTCTTCGCGCCGT
>CAZVSA010000076.1:0-3456 GCA_964629955.1 uncultured Luteolibacter sp. | reverse complement strand
TTCCAGATGAATGCTGTGGGAGACGACGCGACCGTCGAAATAGATGTTCGCCTTGGCGTCCGCGGTGACGTTGGGAAAGGAAGTGGAGGACATGGTTGGAAGGATTATTCGGTGGGCAGCTCGCCGGTTTTCCATGCGTCCCAGCCGCCTTCCAGAACGGATACGGAGTGGCCGCGGGCGGCGAGGCGTGATGCGACATTGCGGGCGTCCGGGCAAGCGAGATCGGTGCAATACAACACCACGGGCTTTCCTGCCGCTGCGGCGGCCCGGATTTCCGCTTCGCGGGAGGGGAGCTGGGAATCGAATGCGGATTTCGGCCAGTTGAGGGATCCGGGGATGTGGCCGAGGCGGTGGAAAAACGCCGGGCGGACATCGTAGATCAGGGCGCCATCGGATTGCTGGAGCTGGAAGAGGGTGCCGAGCGGCATCCTCGTCACCTTGCCGGATTGCGGGGCGGGCGGCTGTTCCGCCGGAGCCTCCGGTGCGGAGGGGGGCGGGGGAGGGGGGGCGGTTTCGGGTTCGGGAGGGGTCGCACAGGAGACGAGCGCGAGTGCGACCACAGCCGGAAGAACGAAGAGCCGGGCGGGCTTACCGGACGATCTTGATGAGTTCGACATCGAAGACGAGGGTTCCTGCCGGAGCTCCCGGAGGCGGGTTGTCGCCGTAGGCGAGTTTGCCGGGAATCCAGAAGCGGCGCTTTTCGCCTTCCACCATCAGTTGGACGCCCTCGGTCCAGCCGGGGATCACCTGGTTGAGCGGGAAGACGATGGTTTCGCCGCGGGCCACGGAGCTGTCGAACAGTTCGCCATCGGTGGTCCAGCCGGAGTAGTGGACCTCGACGTTGGAGGTGGCCTTCGGATGGACTTCGCCCGTGCCTTTGGTGAGGACGCGGGAGGCGATGCCGGATTCGGTTTTTTCCGCACCTTCCGGGGGAGCGGCCACGTCTTCGGGGACTTTTGGCGGTTCGGGGGCCTTTTTTATGGAGAGGAGTTCGACATCGAAGACGAGCAATCCACCGGGGCGGCCGCCGCCGGGGTTTTCTCCGTAGGCGAGATCGGCGGGAATCCAGAAGCGGCGCTTTTCCCCTTCCACCATCAGTTGGAGCCCTTCGGTCCAACCTTTGATGACGCCGTTGAGCGGGAAGCTCGCGGGCTTGCCGCGTTGCACGGAGCTGTCGAAGAGTTTGCCGTCGGTGGTCCAGCCGGAGTAGTGGACGGTTACGGTGTCCTTTGCGGATGGTTTGCTTTCGCCGGTGCCGGCCTGAAGGACTTTCGATGCCAGTCCGGAGGCGGTTTTGGCGGCGTCTGCGGGCGGGGCTTTTACATCGGCGGGTGTTTCGGGCACGGTGGGCTGGGCGTAGGCGGCGGAGATTGCGATCGCCAGGCCGGCCGCTGTCGGGCAAATGGCTTTCAAGGATTTCGTGACGAAATTCATCCGGGGAGGCTCGTGTGCGCCGCGATCCATGTCAATCCCCGGGCTGGGGAGTCAGGACATTTGCGGGTTTCGCTGCCTGACTTTCATTGCCGTGGGTTCGCCGCAGTAGGGGCAGCGGAAGCTGCCTTTGAACACAATGGCGGCGGCCACGCGCAGGCGATGGCTGCCGAAAAGTTTGCGGGCGCTGCGATGTTTGGCGCAGCCCTGCCGGACCAGCGGCGGCATCATGCAGAGCGGGCAGCGCGCCCGCGCGGATAGAATCCGCTGATACAATGCGATCGCCAGGGTGACGCCCAGAATGCCAAGCCCGGCGAAAGCCAGTTCCTGTTCGAGGGTGAAAATCGAGCGGGCCAGAATGGCGAATGCGGTGGGAACGAGCAGGAAGATCAAACAGAGAAGAAAAGCCGCGCAGCGAAACCGGATGACAGTGGAAGAGGACGGAAGGCGGTGCATGGAACAAGATTTTCGGAAGTGAGAACGATGGCGCTTTGTGCGGGTACCGGAGTTTTTTTCGGCGTTCGGATGGGTGTCAATTATCAACTGCCGGTGATTGCCGCAGATATGGGAGTGGGACTTTGCAACTTGCTTGGCATCTGTGAATGGAGATCCTGAAACGCATTTCCGGTGATTCCGGCCGGCGGAAACGGGACTCTCCGGTTTTGAAGCGGACCCTCAGAGCAGCATGGCTTGCGGAGTGGCCTCCTTGGGAACGGGAGGGCGGCCTGCGAGCAGGGCGTCGATCCGGGTCAGCAGGTCGAGGGATGGCATTTGCCCGCCGTCCAGGTAGTCGCGGAGCCTGCCGCTCCATTCTTCGGGGGTGCCGCCATCCTCGCGGGAAAGCATCAGTGCGGTTTGCGACAAGCGGCCGCTGATCGCGAACTGGCGGCGGGTTCTGCGCAGCCACGCATCAAAGTAGGGACGATCTGCCTTCGCGATGAACACGGGCGCTACCCGTAGCGGAATCACGGATGGGGATCAATCCTTTCGAGTCTTTGCGAGCAGGTTCCGGCAGCCGTCCTCCAGCAGATCGACAACGTGATCAAATCCCTCCTGCCCTCCGTAATAGGGATCCGGCACGTGTTTGTCGTGGTGATCGGTGCAATGGGAGACGAAGGGTTTCACTTTCGTGTTCGCGCCGGAGGATGGGTCGATTTTCAATATGTCGCGGAGGTTTTCCCCGTCCATCGCCAGAATGTGGTCGAACCGGGTGAGATCCGCGCGGGCGATCCTGCGCGCGCGTCCGGCGACATGGTAGCCGCGCCGTTCCAGCGTGGCGGCCATCCGGCGGTCCGGCGGCGATCCCTCGTGATACCCGGCCGTGCCGGCGGAATCGATGTGATAGGCATCCGCCAATCCCGCGTCGTCCGCCATTTTGCGGAAGACGATTTCCGCGGCGGGGGAGCGGCAGATGTTTCCCAGGCAGACGAAGAGGACGCGGATGGGAGCGGGTTCCATGTGGATGGCATTTGATGGAGCGCGGGTTTTGGCAACCGGAAAGCCGGGGGGAATCTTCCGGCTTTTCGTGTCAGAATGCCCGCCGTCGTCACTCGATGTTCTGGATTTGCTCGCGGATTTTTTCGAGTTCGGTTTTCGCTTCCACCACGGTTTGGGCGATGTTCGCGTCGTTGGCTTTGGAGCCGATGGTGTTGAACTCGCGGAACCCTTGCCCTGGTCATTGAAAACCATTTCTGTTTCAACGGTTTCAAAATCGATTGCGCCCCGCCTTACACGAGATTTGTGCAGCACCTTGAACAGCCGATACAACCGTTGAACATGCGGCAGCAGTTGCTTATGTCCCCTCGCAATTGCCCCTTTCGGCTGCTCCAGCAGTTCGGCAACGATGTCATACGTCAGACGTGCGTGAGAAAGCATCACTGCCGGATAAAAACGATATTCGGCCAGCTCTCCTTTGGCTGTCCAAAGCATTTCGCATACCATGCACAAGCGATCCACCTGCGGATTGAGTGAACACAATCCATTAGAAAGTACTTCAGGCAACATCGGAATGACCCGGCGCGGGAA
>CAZVSA010000075.1:0-14298 GCA_964629955.1 uncultured Luteolibacter sp. | reverse complement strand
ACGAGGTGCTCGTCGCCAACGCCCGCAAGCTGCGCGCCATCTACGCCAACCATCGTAAAAGCGACCGGACCGACGCCCGCATGATCGCCCGGCTCGCCCGCGTAGACCCCGAGCTGCTCCACCCCATCCAACACGGCTCCGAAGAGTCCCAGCGCGATCTCCTCCAGATCAAGCTGCGCGACAACCTCGTGCGCCAGCGCGTCGACATCATCTCCAGCATCCGCTTCACCCTCAAAAGTCCCGGCATCCGTCTGCCCTCGCCCAACACCGCATGCTTCGCCAAACGCTGCCGCACCTTGTTGGAAAGCGGTCACGCCGAAATCCTCGCGATGATCGAGCCCTCGCTTCAGGTCATCGACCTGCTCGCCAAAAACATCCGCGAAGCGGGGGAGACTTTCCCGGAACAATCCAACCCAATGAACCTCACCCCGCCACAAATGAAATCTTGAGGGAAACCTCAATTTCCGGTTGACTGCCTTCTCATGGAAGCGGATGCAGGCAACGGGCGTTCCGCTGGTGCCTGATCCATGTTGACGTTGATAAAAAATTATGCCAATCCTTACAGTATCCACCCTCAAAACTGAGGCGCGGGAATTCGCAATTCAAGAGTCCGCGTTTCGCGAATCATCGTTGTATGGAGTCACGGACGGCAAGGCTGTGGGCACATATCTTGAGCACAAATTTCAAGCCTACTTGCACGCGAAGTATCGCTACATCGCAGGCTCTTCCGCGAAGGGAATTGACTTCCCGGAACTTGAAGTTGACATCAAGGTAACGAGTATCCGCCAGCCTCAGTCGTCCTGTCCGTTCAAGTCTGCCCGGCAGAAAATTTACGGTCTTGGCTACAACCTTCTGGTTTTCGTATACGAGAAGACCGACGACGAGGCGGCCAGAACGGGAAGGCTGAATATCCTCCACACTATTTTCGTGGATCGAGCCCGAACAGCGGATTTTCAGACTACCTCCGGCCTTGTCCGCATCATTGGGAACGATGGGAATTTGGATGATATTTTGGCGTTTTTCGGAGAACGAATGCTGCCGCTGGACGATATTCAGGCGCAGACACTCGCGGAAGAGGTGCTGGCAAATCCACCGGAGATCGGCTACCTCACCATTTCCAACGCCTTGCAATGGCGGCTTCAATACAGTCGGGTGATTCAGCAAGCTGGTGCGATCCCGGGAATCGAAGCGCTATGAGCGAAAAAAAAGAATTTGGAGACTTTCAGACTCCGGAAAGCTTGGCAACCAGATCTGTGGCCCTGGTTGCCAAGCTCTTTGGCTCTCCTGATCATGTGGTCGAACCAACATCGGGAACCGGAGGTTTTTTGGAAGCGGCAGCGAACTGCTGGAATGGAGCCGCGAGCTGCGAGGGTTACGAAATCAATAAAGAATATGTTGAATCCTCCCGTCTCCGCTTGGAAGGACTTGGAGTGGAAGTGCATCATCGGGATTTCTTCACCGAGGATTGGGCGTCCAATCTATCCAAGTCGGGCAAGCCCCGGGTTCTCGTTATCGGCAACCCGCCTTGGGTTACGAATTCCGGCTTGGGCCGGCTCGGAAGTGGCAACCTTCCGAAGAAGACGAATTTTCAAGGATTAAGAGGATTTGATGCCCGGACCGGGAAGGCCAACTTCGATATCGCAGAGTGGATGTTGATCCGCCTGATCGAGGCCCTCCCCCCGACGGGAGCGATCGCCATGCTTTGCAAGACCATGACCGCCCGTAAGGTTCTAAGGCATTTTTGGAAGACCGATGGAGGACGGAAAGATTCCCATTTATTTAACATTGATGCGAAAGCTGAGTTCGATGTTTCAGTTGATGCCTGCCTGTTCTATGCCACGGGAAAAAAGATTCCCGAGCGCACGGCGACGGTCCATGCCGGCCTGGATTTTCAATCCGCTCACAAGAGGATCGGATTTATTGACGGAGACCTGGTTTCAGACATTGATTGCTATATGACCCGCCGCCACCTCGATGGCGGATCGTCTCTTTATAATTGGCGTTCGGGCGTAAAGCATGATGCGTCAAAAGTCATGGAGTTTGCCAACAAGGATGGGCGATTGATCAACGGATACGGCAAAGAAGTTGATATTGAGGGTGAATATGTATTTCCGTTGCTGAAGTCGTCTGATCTTGGCAACGGTCGCATTGCCATCCGCAAGTCGGTTCTGGTGACCCAAAGGCATACAGGAGACGACACGTTGGGGATCAAGCAACGGGCTCCGAAAACATGGGCCTATTTGATGGAGCACGCGCACGCCCTGGATGGGAGGAAGAGCACCATTTACAGGAATCGACCCAGATTTTGCGTGTTTGGGATTGGTTCTTATTCTTTTGCGCCTTGGAAGGTGTGCATCTCCGGACTCTACAAGAAGATTTCATTCGTGCTGGTCGCACCTTCCAATGGTCGCCCCGTCATGGTCGATGATACCTGCTATTCGATTCCTTGCTCCACCAAAAAGGAAGCGGAGCTTCTTTTTGACCTGCTGTCTTCGGAAGAAGCAACCGCCTTTCTCAGCTCCTTGATCTTTTTGGATTCAAAGAGACCGGTGACTGTCGATGTGCTTCGTCGATTGTCAATTGTGGAGCTGGCGCGGGATTTGGAAAGATACGATGACCTTGAAGAAATCCGCCAATTCGACTTGAAATATGGCGATGGTTGATGCACGGATGCCGTTGCTGATGGAGCCAAAATCGATATATCAAAGGCGGTGCAGTCAACGCGCTTCCGCGCGCGACCGACCCTGGACGTTGGCAGAAATGAAGATATGCGGGTCTCATGACATTTGGAGCAGTGTCGCACCGGGTATGGAGTTTTCGCTGCCTCCGTGTATTTCCGGGCTTGCGGCCGTTATCCGATCCCAGTTCGCGTCGTGCGGTCCGCCGCCGCCGACAAGAGCCCCATCCGATTCCTGAAAAAAGAAGACCATCAAATCCTCGTCAGGCAGGAACCGGGCACAGGCCCTGCAACAGGACGCTTCGGATTGATCGGGTGTTGGCGGTGGTGTTCCCCATTCCAGCCAAGGGACGGTGAGCCATGGCGCGTCCGCTGACTCAGACCAGTTCCGGATCCGCACCGATGGTGCCAATCAGGCTTTCGCGGTAGGTGGCGCTTTGGGTCAGGTCCAGCTGTTCTTTTGCCTTTGCGAGGCGCTCGTTGATGCGGAGGCGCTTGAGTTCCGTTTGGTAGTTGGGTTTTGTCAGGAAATCCTCCAGATATGCCAGATGGCGTTTCCATAATGCCTGGTCCACGGTGACTTTCGCGTCGATGCGGGCCTGATACCAATCCGATTTCAAAAGGGATTCACGGGTGAACAGCGAGCGGACGGAGGGGTCGTTGATGGATTTCCCCTCATATTGGCCGTGGGCCATGATGTGAAGCAGGGCGCGGAGGGGCGGGCATGCGGCATCGATGCTTCCGTCTTCAAAATAGTGCAGGGCGACGCTGCGTTGCGTGCTCGTGATGTTGTCGATGCCGTCGATGAAATCCTCGATGGATTGAAGCTCGGGCTTGAGCATTTCTTCCGTGAAAACCGTGGAGGGTGCGGAGAATATGCGGCCGAAAAAGGTGGTGACGAAGCTCTCGGTGATGCGGTAGCCGAGTCGGCTTGCTTCGATGATTTTTCCCTCATGCTCGAAGTCCTCCAGTTTTTCGAGGAAGCCGTTTTCGATGAGATAGGAGGGCTCGCGCTCGTGGATGAACATGCGCGACCAAACTTCCGGGACGAGGAGGCTGATGTCGTGATCGACCCGATACTTTCTGCCGATGTGGCCGGCGGCGGTCGTGAAGCCGTGATAGCCGGTCAGGAGATAGGAGACGAGGGCGGAGTTGACGTCGTGGATCGGAAGAATGGCGTTGAACGGACCTTTTGTAAGTGCTCCCTCGCTGCCCGCCCCGGTGGTGGAAGGGCTTTTCCCGGTGAGGGAGGAGATGAAGTCCATGAACAATTCCGGCAGTTCCTGGTAGTGGATGGGATTGTAAACGGCCAGTGCGCGGATGCCCGCGGCTTCGTCCGGCGGGTTGTTGCGGCGTCCGGCCAGCACGGAGTTCACCGGCATGGGCACGGGGGCGTCGATGGGGAGCCTGCGGATGAAACGCGCGCCAAGCTCGGCGAGGTGGACGCTGCGGGGATCTTCGAGGTCCGGGCGGTTTTGGAGATAACGCGGGTTTTTGGTGGGTTTCCCATCGACGATCCGCGGCTGGTGCGAGCTGATGACGTAGGCGGGGCCGTCCGCATCCACGAACGACTGGAGCATCTTCCGCATCGGGCTGGTGAATTGCTCGAAGCGGATGGTGTCCTTTACGATTTCTTCGGCGTCGGCGCGTCCGATGGGTTCGTAATTGGAGAAGAAAACGCCGCTGTGGCTGAAATCGCTTTCGGTTTTTTTGTCGTATCCGCGGACGATGGCGTCGTCCGGGCGCTGGAAAAGGCGGTATTCGCAGTTGCGGACAAATTTGACCGACGGGTTTTGGAGATCGGGATGCAAGCCGGAAACCACGCCGCGGGGAACGACCATGGAGGCGCTGATGTCGTCCTCGGTCTGGATCTTGCGGGCGGGGGCGAAGTCCTTGCGGATGCCGAAGGTGCGCCATGTGCCGTCTTCCGTGAAGCCGACGCGGAGGTATTGGGAAGCGAGGCGCTGGCGGCGGTAGCTGAGCTCGTGGCCCGGTTCGCCGTTGATGAGATCGACGGTGAAACGCCTTTTCCAATCATTTCCCCAATCGGCTTTGTAAAATCTTTTGATGACAAAAACGAGATCGCGCACCGATCGGTCGATGGTGGCGAGCCATGCATTGTAGGCATCGGTGTAGGCCGGGTTGGGGGTGAGCAGGCGGACGACCGAGCCGAGAGAGCGCTCCGTGCTCAGGAGCGGGCGGCCGGGTTTGGAGGGATCGTGACGGCGCTGGTAGCGGTCGGAATAATCGTGGTTGATGATCGCTTCCGCTTCGTCGAGGGCTTGCTTCAGGTCTTTGACGAGGACCGGGCCGGAGATCATCGCGTCCGAGAGCGATTTGGAGATCTCGGATTTTCCTCCGCCGGAGACGGTGCATGGCTTGTGGCAGAAGGTTCCTTCGGCATTGGTGCCGATGAGGCGCCAGCGCTGTCGGGCGGAGGGCTTCACCATTTCTACCTTGTAGCCGGAGGGAAGCACATGGGTGATTCCCGGCTGGAGGGGGATGGTTTGCGGGCCGCTGGCGTTTTTCCACGAGATCGTCTGGCGGTGGAGGTCGATGTGAACGTCTTCCGGGACGTAATGGATATCCGGATACAGGCGATCGATGCCGTATCCTTCCGGCTGGAGGACAAAGAGGCTGCCGTAACGGTTTTTGACACCCTCGAAGGTATGATCGACGGGGCTGGAATACTGGCTGAGGGAGAAGTCCTCGCCGAGATCGAAGCTCGGGAAGGCGATGGCGCCTCCGGCGTGTTCTTCTTCCGCGTTGCCGTAGAGGTTGGCGGCGTAGCTGAGCTGGGTCTTCACCTCCTTTTTACAGTAACCGTAGTAGTTGTCGGCGATGAGGGTGACGATGACGCCGCGCTTGTCGCGGCAGGTGATTTTGAAGGCACCGCCTTCGTTGTAGAGCTCGCCGGGGGACTCCCAGCACATGCCGTCCCGCTTCTGGCGCTCCGTGGCTTCGGCCACATGGGGCAGGCCGAGTTCCTTCTTGGTGAGGGAGACGAGGTGGGGGGCGAGAATCACGCAGCCGCTGTGGCCGGACCAGCCGCCGGCATCAAGGCGGGCGTCGTTTTCCGGCAGGAAGGGGTCGCCCGCGTTGCCGAAGATGCTTTCCACGAAGTCGAGGTTGCTGACGAGGTTGCCCGGGGCGAAGAAGCGGACTTCCATGGATTTCTCGGAGGAAAATCCCGGAATTTCGGGCACGACGACGGGCCGGAGCAACAAGGAGACGAAGACCTTGGCGGGTTGTTTGCTGGTGCCGGTGAAGGGAAGGGTCATGATGTCCTCCGGCGGGTGGAGGGCGTGGTGGAGCAGGCGCGCGAAGGTGGTCTTTGGCACCGATTTTTTGTCATCGGGAACGGGCAGCCCTCCCTCGGTGACGTGAAAGACTCCTTCGGTGGTGCGGCGGTCGCTGGCGGGATTGTGGCAGACGCCCTGATGGACCCGGTAGGAGCTGAGAATGGAGGATTTGAACGAGTCCTGATCGGGAGGCAGCGAGAGCATGCGGCTGATGCCATGCCGCTCGACGATCAACGCGCCTACGGGCAGCAGGTGTTGTTGGCCGGGAAAGACCTCGCCGACGATTTCCTCGCCGAGGTAGTCGCGGAGGAATGCCTCGATGGAGGCGTCCGCCGGGCAGAGATGGTCGGAAAGCAGGCGGGTTTTTTCCTGAAAACTGGCGATCAGCGAGCGTCCGAGATCGAGGAAAGGGTAATCCGCCTCGTCTCCCACGATGGGATAGCCGCGGGCGGCGAGTTTCAGGTTTACAAATTCGCGCAGACGGTTGTGGTCTGCGGCGGAGGCTACGGCGGGGCCTGTGGAGGTGAATCCGATTCGGTCTTTGAGATTGGGCATCGGGAAAACGAAAGTGTGACGTCGGGACGATGAGCAGGTGCCGCGCCGAGGACCAGAGGAAATCGGGCGGAATCAGCCGTTTCGCCCGGGCTTTATGGCTGTGCCGAGGGTGGGTCACCCGGATTTGCCGGGTTGGCTCCACTGCTTTCCTCTGCCTCTTTGGATCTGGATTTCCCGTTTGGAAGATTTTCGTCCTCCAATAATTGCAAAATCTCCCTGAGAGTTTCTTGGAGAGACTTGAGTTCACGAGATCGCTTTGCCTGGTTCTCGCCTTGGATCGAAAATACGATCGCTACCAAGCCCATAAAAATCACAAAACCCTCCAAGGAATAGATCAAAGCAATGGAACCGTAGAGAATCGTGAGAGTCGAGCTTAGCCAGTGATCTTTAAGGTGCGTTAAAAATGAATTTTGGGAAGTCACACCGGAAATCTCCTCAATGGCTTGGCCTGTTCTGGATGCGAATGCGCCTTGGGTAATAGATGAACGAGTCATATGATTTTTTCCGTTGCAGGTGAGCCGCCCATTTCCGCCGGTTGACTTCTCCTCCTTTATTTTGCGTGGTTTCAGGGGTTCCGCTACTGGCGGGGAAGGAACCGGATGCAGACGGGGTTGTCCAATTTGATTTCCGAGCCGCTGTATTCCAGCGCTCCGGTTTCCTGATCGATGGAAAAGATGGTGACATTTCCCGATTGCTGTCCGGCGGCGAGGAGCCATTTGCCGCTCGGGGAAATTGCGAAATTGCGGGGTGTTTTTCCCCGGACCGGCTCGTTTTCCACGTAGGTCAGTTTTCCGCTTTCCGGATCGATTTGGTATACCACGATCGAATCGTGTCCGCGGTTGGACCCATAGAGGAATTTCCCGGAAGGATGGCAGACCACCTCCGCGGTGGAGCCCACCGGCTCCGTGCCTTCCGGCAGGGTGCTGATCGACTGGATCTCCGTGAGCGCACCTGAATCGCCGTCCACTGTGAATGCGAACATCGTGAGTGTCAGCTCGTTGATGAGGTAGGCGAATTTGCCACCCGGATGAAACGTGAAATGCCGCGGGCCGGAGCCGGGAGCGACCGCGGTTTCGCCTGCAAGAGAAAGAGCGCCAGTGGCGGCATCGAGCGCATAAATATAGATGCGGTCGGTCCCCAGATCGGCCGCATAAGCGAAGCGACCGTCTGCGGAGAAATTGATCGAGTGGGCGTGCGGCCCCTTCTGCCGGTCCGGATTGACGCTGCTTCCTTCATGCCGGATCAGGCTGACGGCTTCCGTGAGCGAACCGTCCTCCGCGATCCGGTAGCTGGCGACGCTTCCTCCGCTGTAGTTCGCCACCGCGAGGGTTTTTCCATCCGGGGAGAGCGATACGTGGCATGGATGAGCGCCTCCCGAGGGTTGTGTGTTGAGCAGTTCAAGAGGGAGAAGCCGCTCCAAGTCTTTTCTTTTGACGCTCGAATCGCCGACACGAGCCCCATCGGAGGCTTGCCGGCTGAGCGACGGAACGTAAGCGCTGACGGCTCCGCCGCCGTCCACGTCGGCAACTTCCGATACGGCGTAGAGGGTTTTTCCCGAGGGGGCGATGGCGAGGAAAGACGGGTTTGCGGCCTCCACGGCGAGCGACGGCTCCCCGAGTTTTCCTGATGCTTCGTCAAACTCCGCCCGGTAGATCCCCTGCGCTCCGTCCTGCCTGGTGTAGGTGCCGAAATACACGTCCACCTGCTCCGCGAGCGCGCCGCCTCCTGTCAGGGTGGCGGCGAGAACGGGCAGGATGAGGAGGGGAGAGGTTTTGGATTTCATCCGCTGATCCTCCCACTTTCCGGAATTCCGCCAAGGCGAAAATCAGGCGCGGCCGTTCACTCGAAACGAGCGCCCGAAAAATCGATCCGGTAGATTGTCCCTTCGTAGCCGACCACGTAGAGATTGCCCGCTTCATCCTCGGAGAATGAAACGATCCGCTGGGGGGCGTTGCCGATCAGGCGGGCGGTTTTCAATGCGCCGTTTTCAGTTGTCAGCCCGAAGATGTATTTCGAGGTGAAGTCGCCGCAGATATAAACTCCCTGAAACGATGGATTTCCCTTCCCGCGATATACATGTCCGCCCGTGATGGAGTTTCCATATTTCCTGCGATAGGCGAAGACAGGTTTGGCATAGGTTTCCTCCTCCCTCCGGTATTCGTTGGAAAACGGCTCGAAGGCTTCGTAAACATTCCAGCCATGGTTTTCCCCGCGGCGGACGATGGCGGCTTCCTCCACGCGGTCCTGCCCGACGTCCGCCAGCCACAGGTCTCCGGTGAGGCGATCGAAGCTGAATCGCCAGGGATTCCGGAAACCAGAGGCCCAGATCTCCGGAGGAATCGCCGCGTGGCCGGCAAAGGGATTGTCTTCCGGGATCGCATAGGGGAGATCGCCGTCCCGGCGGTTGACATCGATCCGCATCAATTTCCCGAGCAGCAGGTCGAGGTTCTGGGCGTGGCCGTGGGGGTCATTGTGCGGTCCGGTGTCTCCCATCACGATGTAGAGAAACTCGTCCGGGCCGAACAATAGGCAGCCTCCGCTGTGATCTTCCGCCACGCTCGCGATCTCCATGAGCTGCCGCGGGGCTTTTCCGGAATCTTCCGCGAACGTTTCGTCGAATTCCTTCTCAACGATGAGCGACACGGCTTTTCCGTCTTTGAAGACCTGATAGAACAAATAATATTTCCGGTTGGTCCGGAAGTCCGGATGGAATGCGACGTCCAGCAATCCGTTGGGCCCCCGTTCGCTGAAGACTTTGTCCGTGAGATCGAGAAATGTGGATTTCTCCTCAGTCTCCCCGGTTTTCCGGACTTTCCATATCATTCCTTTCTGGTGCAACACGAGGAAGGTGTCTTCGGCTCCGGGGATCTGGCGGAAGGAGGTCAGGCCGGTTTCCGGGCCGGAGCGGGGAAGGGTGAATTCCGTTTCGAGGAACGGGCGGATCTCCACCTGCCGCGCGAGCGGAGGGATTTCCAGGGGCATGCCATGATGGCTGGCGAGGGTGGATTCCTCCTGTTTCAAGGTGGTCAGGTATTCGATCAGGTCGGTGAATTCCTGAAGGGACAAAGTGGTGTGGAGGCCGTCCGGCATCAGGGAAACCGCAACTCCGGACTGTTGTTTGATGTCTTCGGCTGGAATCGGGATCAGTTTGCCGTCCGGTCCCATCAATTCCACTCCGGCTGCCGTGGAGCCTTTGAGAATGCCCTGAAACATGGGGCCTTCGATGGTCTCCACGACCGTGGTTCCATACCCCGGAGCGATCGAGGCGGATGGATCGAGCACCGCGTCCACCAGATCGCGCCGACCGAAGGCATCTCCCGCGGCGAACAAATCCGGCCCCGCTTTGCCGGCGCTTCCATCCACCGAATGGCACAGGGCGCAGGCGAGCTGCGGCATGTGGAAGAGTTCCTTTCCGCGTCCGGCATCCCCTTCGTGAGTGAGGGCGTGCCTGCGATACTGATCGGGTGAGGGAATATCCGCGGAGGCGGAAACCGGGAATCCACACGCCATCGCCATCAGCAGAGGGAGGACGGATACGGGTCGGCCAAGGGAATTCATCTGGAGAGAGGGGACGACGGGGGAGATTTCCTGTCAATGTCTTCGTCCCCCGGCGGCAAACCGGGATGGCCCGGAAAAATGCTGCGGAACACTTCCGCAACGTGCATGGTTTTCCGGAAATGAATCACTTCATGCGATGCTTTCGTCCCAAATCCCTGGCGGCTTTGCTGCCGGCGATCCTTTGTTTCGAGCCGCTTGGTGCGGAGGAGCCCGAACGGGTGGCGCGGTCTTCCTTCGGAAAAACCAGAGATGGGCTGGACGTGGAATTGATCACCTTGCGGAATGCCGGCGGGATGCGTGCGGAGATCCTCACCTACGGTGCGATCCTCAAGGAACTCCATGTGCCGGACCGGGAAGGAAACCCGGGGAACGTCGTGCTCACTACGGACACCATGGAGAAATTCGAGGATTTCCCCGGAGCGGCGGCGATCATCGGCCGGGTGGTGAACCGGATCGCGGGAGCCCGCTTCGAGCTGGATGGAATCACCTATGAGCTTCCGGTGAATCACAAGACGCACACCATCCACGGCGGGCGCAAGGGGTTCGACCGGGTGGTGTGGACGGTGGAGGAAATTTCCGGATCGTCGGTGAAGCTCACCTATCTGAGCAAAGACGGGGAGGAGGGGTTTCCCGGAAACCTGCTCACATCCGTCACCTATTCGTGGAACGATGAGAACGAACTGCGCCTCGATTATGAGGCGGAGACGGACAAGCCCACCATCGTGAATCTAACCAATCACGCTTATTGGAATCTTGCGGGCGGCGGAAGCTGTCTGGATCACGTTCTGTGGATTCCATCGGAGCGCCATACCCCGGCGGATGAGGATTTGATTCCCACGGGAGAGATTCTTCCGATCGAAGGAACGCCGCTGGATTTCCGCACTCCCACCCGGATCGGGGAGCGCATCGGGCAGGTGATGGAGGGGACCGGGGGATATGATCACAACTACGTGCTGGAAGGCGGGAAGGAAATGAAGATGGCGGCCCGCCTGATGGAGCCGGAAAGCGGTAGGATCATGGAGGTGCGGACTACCCAGCCCGCCGTGCAGCTCTACACGGGAAATCACCTGCGGCACACCGCGGTGTGCCTGGAAACCCAGCACTATCCCGATGCGATCCATCACGAAAATTTCCCGTCCATCGTGGTGAGACCGGGGGAACCCTTGCGGGAAAGCACGGTTTTCTCCTTCCGCGCCGAGTAGCGGGGAAGTTCTTCGGCCACTGTTAGGAAGCGACGATGTTGAGCAGTTTTCCGGGAACGAAGACGATCTTGCGAATCGTTTTTCCTTCGATGTGTTCGGAGACTTTCGCGCTGGCGAGGGCGGCGGATTGGACGGTTTCCTCATCGGCGTCCTTGGAGAGCATGAGGCGGTCGCGGAGTTTTCCGTTCACCTGGATGATGAACTCGATCTCGCTGCGGACGAGCGCGGCGGGATCGTAGGCGGGCCACGGGGATTCGGAGAGCGGGGAAGAACGGCGACCGGTGATCGCCGCCACGTTTTCCGCGATTTCCTCGGTGAGGTGCGGGGCGAAGGGGTTGAGGACGGTGAGGAACCGGAGGAACTCTTGCAACGGCACCACTTCCGCCTGGGTGAAGGCGTTGGTGCAGATCATCATCTGGGAGATGGCGGTGTTGAAGTTGAGTTTTTCGATGTCCTCGCCGACTTTTTTGATCGTTTCGTGGACCACGCGGAGCAGTTCCTTGTCGGTGCAGGGAATGTCCTGGATTTTCGGGGAAACGCGGAAGGAGCCGTCCGGCTGTTCCTCGAAGGCCACGCGCCACACGCGGGCGAGGAAACGGGAAACGCCCTCCACTCCCTTCATCTGCCAGGGCTTCACCTGCTCCAGCGGACCCATGAACATTTCGTAGAGGCGGAGCGCGTCCGCGCCGTATTCGCGGATCACGTCGTCGGGGTTCACCACGTTGCCGCGGGATTTTGACATTTTCTGTCCGTCCTCGCCGAGGATGAGTCCTTGGTTGACGAGTTTTTGGAATGGTTCGGGCGTGCGAACATGTCCGAGATCGAACAGCACCTTGTGCCAGAAGCGGGCGTAAAGGAGGTGAAGTACTGCGTGCTCCGTACCTCCCACGTAGAGATCGACGTTTTTCCAGTAGCTTTCCGCTTCGGTGGAAATGAACCGTTCGTTGTTTTTCGGATCGCAGTAGCGGAGGTAGTACCAACAGGAGCCGGCCCATTGCGGCATGGTGTTGGTCTCGCGCAGGGAGCCATCGGGAAGCTCGACCCATTCCTTCGCCTTGCTGAGGAGCGGATCGGGCGTGCCGCTGGGTTTGTAGTCTTCCAACGGAGGCGCGAGCAGCGGGAGTTCGTTTTCGGGGATCGCGTGGTGCTCGCCGTTTTTCCAGACGATCGGGAAGGGCTCGCCCCAGTAGCGTTGGCGGGAGAACAGCCAGTCGCGGAGCTTGTACTGGACGCGGCGCTTGCCTTTGCCGTTTTCCTCCAGCCAGGCGATCATCTTTGGTTTGGCCTCGGAGGTGGGCAGGCCGTCGAGGAAGCCGGAGTTGATGGCGGTGCCGTCGCCGGGAGTGGCTTCAAGGAGCGTGGGCGTCTCGCCCACTTCTTTCCGGTACAGGATAAACTCCCCTTCCGTCAAATTCGCCTGCTCGGGATTCTTTGCGATGTAGGAAAGGATATTGGAATAATGATCCCCATCCCGCACCAGGCGATCCCAATAATCTTTCTGCCAAAGCTCCCCTGACGTTCCGAGAAGCTTGTTGATTTCCTTGGCCGTGAAACTTTTCCACGAATGAATCACGTCTTCCAGCTTGTGATCGGGGGAGAGGCGGAACAATGCATGGATGTGGTTTGGCATGACCACAAAAGCCTCCATGACATAGCGGTCCCCGTCGAAGTGTCGCAGGGCATGCGATACGATGCTGGAAACGGATTCGTCCTTTAGGATGCATCCGCCGCTTCCAGCGTCCAACCATGCATCAATGGATTTTGAGAAACGTTCGTGGTATTCTTTTTCCGTTTCCGGCTCCCATGGCTCCGGGCGGCTTTCCATCCATGATTGTCGTTCGGCGTTCCATTGATCGAGCTTCTCTTTGGGAAGGCTGTCGGCGAGGCGCCAGGTGGTGAAGATGAGTTTTCCTTGTTGTTGCCAGTGGGGGAGATCGTAGGTGGTGTGTTTCTGGATTTCTTTTTCGGAGTTGAGATAGGGGGAAGATGTGGGCGGGACGCCCACGCTCCTTGAAACAACCTCCCTGATCGGGAGGTTGAACTTCGTTGCAAATTCAAAGTCCCGTTCGTCATGCGCGGGGACCGCCATGATCGCGCCGGTGCCGTAGCCCATCATGACATAATCCGCGATCCAGACGGGAATTTGTTCGCCGTTCACGGGGTTGATGGCGTATGCGCCGGTGAAGACGCCGGACTTGTCTTTGTTGAGGTCTCCGCGATCGAGATCGGATTTGGAGGCGATCGCTTTCTGATAGGCTTCGACGGTTTCCTTTTGTTCCGTGGTGGTGATTTCCGGGACGAAGGGATGCTCGGGAGCGAGAACCATGTAGGTGGCTCCGAAGAGCGTGTCGGGCCTTGTAGTGAAAACGACCACTTCGTGGAAGTTTTCAGTTTTCAGTTTCAAGTTTTCAGCAAGAGGAAATTCGCTCTTTTCTGAACACTGAACACTGGAAACTAGAAACTTTACTTCCGCTCCCTCGCTGCGGCCGATCCAGTTTTTCTGGAGGAGCTTGATGCCATCCGGCCAATCGAGCGTGTCGAGTTCGTCGATGAGGCGCTGGGCGTATTTGGTGATGCGGAGCATCCACTGGCGGAGCGGGCGGCGCTCGACGGTGTGGCCTTTGGATTTCCATTCCTCGACTTCCTCGTTCGCGAGCACGGTGCCGAGATCGGGCGACCACCAGACGGGGGTATCGGCGACGTAGGCGAGGCGCACGGCATCGATCTGTTCGCGGGTCCAGCCTTTCGCTTCGAGTTCGGAAACGGGGCGGGCCTTGTTCGTTTCCTCGCAGAACCAGGAGTTGTAGATTTGGAGGAAAATCCACTGGGTCCAACGCACGTATCCGGGATCGGTGGTGGCGATTTCGCGGTCCCAGTCGTAGCCGAAGCCGAGGGCTTTGAGCTGGCGGCGGAAGGTCTCGATGTTGGCGGCGGTGGTGACGGCCGGGTGCTGGCCGGTCTTGATGGCGTACTGCTCCGCCGGCATGCCGAAGGAGTCGTAGCC
>CAZVSA010000074.1:14023-14460 GCA_964629955.1 uncultured Luteolibacter sp. | reverse complement strand
CGAACGTGCGGGACGGTGAGGCGATCAGCTCCAACATCGCCCGGCTCAACGGCCAGAACGCGGTGATGATTTCCATCCTGAAGCTCGGCAATGCCTCGACGGTGGAAATCATCGACGGAATCATGGAGCGTCTGCCGGAGATCCGCGCCGCGGCACCTCCGGGCATGAGCATCGAGCCGATTTTCGACCAGTCCATCTTCGTTCGCGCGGCGGTGAAAGGGGTGGAGCATGAGATTCTGCTGGTGGGTGGTTTGGTCGCTGCGGTGGTGCTGTTGTTCCTTGGTTCATGGCGGTCCACGACGATCGTGCTCACCTCCATTCCGCTGGCGCTTTTGTGCTCGATCATCGGCCTGAATCTGGCGGGGGCGACTTTCAACCTGATGACGCTCGGCGGCCTTGCCCTTGCCATCGGAATCCTCGTGGACAACGCGCTGGTG
>CAZVSA010000074.1:13242-14013 GCA_964629955.1 uncultured Luteolibacter sp. | reverse complement strand
AGATCGAGAACATCAAGCGGCAGATCGGGTTGGGGAAACCGGTCCGGCAGGCGATCATCGACGGGGCGCGGGAGGTGGCGTTCCCCGAGTTCGTCTCCACGCTCTCGATCTGCATCGTTTTCCTGCCGATTTTCCTGCTCAGCGGCACGGCGTCCTACGTTTTCCGTCCGCTCGCGCTCGCGGTGGTGTTTGCGATGATCGCGAGCTACTTCCTGGCCCGCACGCTCGTTCCCACGCTGGCGTCCATCATTCTGCCGGGGGAGGTCCGGGCGGAGAAGAAACGGGAGGGGAAGCCACCCCGGGGGCTCGGGTGGATTCACCATCACATCGAGGGCGGAGTGGATCGTCTCGCGGGATTTCAAGGGGGAATCCTCCGCTTTCTGATGGGGGCCAAGGTGCTGATCCTGATTCCGGTGGCGATCGCGGTTTCCATCGGCGTGTTTTCGGCATGGCAATCGGGCCGGGAATTTTTCCCGAAAACCGATGCGGGGCTGATCCGTCTTTTCATAAGGGTTCCGAGTGGCGTGCGGATCGAGGACACCGCCCGGACCATGGCGGACGTGCAGCGGGAAATCCGCAACATCATCCCGCGCGACGAGCTCCAGTTCGTCGTGGAAAACATCGGAACCCCGTCATCGGTGAACCAGGCGTGGGTGGAGACCACATCGATCAGTTCCTCGGATGGGGAGATTCTCGTGCAGCTCCAGGGTGAGCACGGACCGAGCGCCGGATACGAGAGGGAAATCCGTGCGATGCTTGCGGAGAAATTTC
>CAZVSA010000074.1:9730-13232 GCA_964629955.1 uncultured Luteolibacter sp. | reverse complement strand
GTCCGGCGGATGCCACCAGCCAGACTCTCGCATCCGGAGCGCCGACCACGTTCGAGGTGCGTTTTATCGGCCGCGACGTGCCGGGCAATCTGGCGCTGGCGAGGGAATTGCGGGAACGCTTCGCCCAAACTCCCGGAGCCGTCGATGTCACGTTGCGCGAGGTGCTGGACCAGCCGGGCTACGCGATCCGGGTGGACCGGGCCCGTGCGGCCACCTTCGGCATCACCCAGCAGGACGCGTCAAGCGCGGTGCTGGCCGCTCTCGGCAGCGGAGGCTCCATCGCTCCGAATTACTGGTCGGACCCGGCCACCGGGGCATCGTATGACGTGCAGGTGATCGCCCCGCCGTCGAATCTGAGGAGTGTCGATCAGTTGCTCAATCTTCCGATCCGCCCGTCGGTCGGCGGCGGCGAAACGGTGCCGCTCCGCTCCTTCGCCACCATTCTGGAAAAGAGGTCGCCGGCGAGTGTTTCGCGCACGACCTTGCAGCCGACGTTCACGGTGGTCGCGAATGCCGATGGCCGCGACCTGGGGAGTCTGACGAACGAGCTGGAGGGCATGATCTCCGAACTCCGCGAGCACCAGAAACCCGGGAACCGGATCGAGCTGGCCGGGCAGGCCGCGCTGATGAAATCCGCATACACCGAGCTGATCGGCGGCCTGGGATTTGCCGCGGTGCTGGTTTTCCTGGTGATGGTCGTCAATTTCCAATCCTGGACCCTGCCCTTCGCGGCGATCAGCGGGTTGCCCGTGGCGGTTTCCGGAGCGTTTTTCGGCCTGTGGCTCACCGGCACGCCTCTCAGCGTCCCGGCATTGATGGGAATCATCATGGTGGTGGGGGTTTCCACCGCGAACAGCGTGCTGGTCAGCAGTTTCGCCCGCGACCGGTTCGATCAGGGAGTGGATGCGGAGCGGGCCGCGGTGGAGGCGGCCACGACGCGGTTGCGCCCGGTGATGATGACGGCCCTTGCGATGATTCTGGGTGTGATTCCGATGGCCCTCGGGCATGCGGAAGGCGGCGAGCAAAACGCTCCGCTCGGCCGCGCCGTCATCGGCGGTCTCGCTTTCGGGACGCTCGCATCGTTGTTCGTCGTGCCCATCGCGTTCGCGGTGGTTCGCTCCCGCTTTCATCCGAAAAAGGGGGAAGAGGAGGAACCGCTGGATGGCGTTTTTCCCGAGCCCGCCCATTGAATGAGAAGATCCCGTTTTCCGTCACCGTAGGCCAAACCATCGACCCCAGCATGATCGCGCGCACTTTTTCCCTTTTCGTTCTCGTTTCCACTGCCGCTGTCGCGGCCCGGGAGGCGGTCCCGGTTCGTGTGATCGCCCCCGCACCGGCCGAGGAATCCGCTTCCTACGATCTTCCCGGGAGAACCGAGCCCATCGAACAAGCCCGCATTTTTTCCCGTGCCACGGGGATGGTGAAGGAGCGCCTCGTCGATATCGGAGATCGCGTGAAGGAAGGGGATGCGCTCGCCGTGATCGAAATCCCCGAGCTTGAGGAGCGGCTGGAATCCGCGAGAGCCTCGGTGGACCAGGCGTCCGCCCGCGCCGACATCGCCCGCAGCACGGCGCGGCGTTCCCAGGGATTGCTGGAGGCCCGCGCCGTTTCAAAGGAGGAAGCCGAGCAGCGCGAAGCCTCCGCGGCGGAGCTGGAGGCCGCCGTCCGGGTTGCGAAGGCGGAAGTCGCGCGGCTTGAGGTGCTCAAGGAATTCGCCGTGGTCCGCGCTCCGTTCCAGGCAACCATCGCCGCCCGGCGGATCGACCGGGGTGATTTCGTGCGGGGCGAATCCTCGGCCACCGGCGAATGGGCGTTTCATCTCGTAAGGCTCAACGAGCTCCGCTTCGCCGTGTCCGCGACTCCGGACGTGGCGCTGCGGCTGAACGAGGGGAGCGAGGCCTCGGTGAGGTTTCCCGAACTGCCCGGCAGGAGATTTCCCGCGAAAGTCAGCCGTTCGAGCAATTTCTTTGAAACGGCTTCCGGCACCATGCGCGTGGAGCTTTTGCTGGAAAACGAGGATTTCACCTTGCCGGCGGGATTGACCGGAACGGCATCCTTCACGCTTGCTCCCGCTGCCGGGACCTTTTTGTTGCCGAACAACACGCTCGTCCTGAACGAGGGGAAGTCGATGGTGGCGGTGGTGGAGGACGGGAAGATGAAACTCGTGGAAGTCCTGCCCGGACGCAATCTCGGCCCCCGGGTGGAGGTGACATCCACCGGGCTGAACGCGGAGAGCCAGGTCATCGTCAGTCCGAACGCGCTGCTGCGCCCGGGAGATCCGGTGAACGCGACTCCGCTGGGGGAGGGGGGATGAGGGCCGCACATCCGGTGGCGGCAAGCCGCACCCGGTTCGGTTTCAATATGATTCCCGTGGTGGGTCCAAAGTGCCCGTGGAATCACACGCCGCCGCTTCCATCCAGCCACTCGCGCAGCAGAATGCCCATGGGCCCGGCGGTGGTTGCGCTGGCCCAGCGTATTCCGGAAGCGAGCGCGTTCTCCCTCAGGTTTTTCCGCCAGTCCGCGACTGCGAGGGAGTGACGTTTCCGGAGGTCTTCCACGCTTGTTTTCAGACGTCCGCCGTTTTCGAGATCGATGAATTCGTAATCGCCTTTCTCCGGCAGTTCGACCTCCGCGGGATCGAGCAACTGCATGGCCATCACGTCGTGGCCGCGGGCCCGGAGAATCGCCATTTGATCCAACAAATGATCCTCCCGGTCGAAAAAATCGGAAATCAACACGATGAACCCCGGTTGGCGGCAGAACATGCCGAGTTCCTCCGAAATTTTATCGAAATCGCCCTCCTCCTTTGCCCCGGTGGCGGCCATGGTCGCGCAGATTCCGGCGAAATGGCGCAATCCGCTGCCTCCGGGGACCACTTCCACCAGGCCGCGCCGGAGCATCGCGAGCGCCACCGGGTCTCCCTGTCCGCCGGCCAGCCAGGCCAGCCCCGCGGCCACCCGCACCGCGTAGTGGAATTTCGACCACGGTCCGTGGGAGGTGGCCATCGAGCCGGTGGCATCGACCAGCAGATAAAGCGTCCGGCGGGCTTCCAGCCTGCTTTCCTTCGTGTAGAGCTTCCGGTGCCGCGCGTAGAGCGCCCAGTTGAGCCTCCGCAGATCGTCTCCGGGGAGATAGGCGCGGTGCCTGTGGAATTCCGTGCCCGAGCCGCTTCGCACAGCTCCATGCCGTCCCTGCCAAACTGATTCGGCCAGGCCCCGGCCGACGAGTTCCAGATCGTCCACGGCGAGGAAGACCTCCGGATCCATGAGGGATGCGGCGTTCATTTCCCGTCGGGTTCCACCTTTTCGAGCAAGCGGGCGACAATCGTGTCGGCGTCGATCCGCTCGGCTCTGGCGCGGAAATTCAGAACCAGCCGGTGGCGGAGGATCGAGGGCGCGAGCGCGCGGATGTCCGCGAAATCGACATGCACCCGCCCGTGCAGCAGCGCCCGGGCCTGGCCGGCCAATACCAGCGACTGGGAGGCGCGAGCCCCCGCGCCTCC
>CAZVSA010000074.1:0-9720 GCA_964629955.1 uncultured Luteolibacter sp. | reverse complement strand
GCCGCATTCGATGTATTCCTCGACTCCTTGGGGGGCGTTTCCCGGCCGCGAGGCAACGACGAGCCGCACCGCATACCTCGCCACGTCGCGGGCCACGGGCACGCTGCGCACGGCGCGTTGGAAACCGAGCAGTTCCTCCGGTCCCAGCACCGGTTGGACTTCCTGCAATGCGCCCGCCGGTCCGGTGGTCGCGATGGCCACTTCCTCGTCCAGAGTGGGGTAGCCGACCTTGATGCAGCACAGAAACCGGTCGAGCTGCGCTTCCGGCAGGGGATAGGTGCCTTCCATTTCGATCGGGTTCTGCGTGGCGAGCACGAGAAAGGGAGGTTTGAGCTTGTGGGTCTCGCGACCGATCGTCACTTCGCCTTCCTGCATTGCCTGGAGAAGCGCGGCCTGGGTTTTGGGCGGAGTGCGGTTGATCTCATCGGCCAGAAGCACGTTGGCGAAGATCGGGCCGGGCATGACAACCCGCCGGTAACGGCCTGTGGAGGGCTCCTCCTCCAGCACCTCGCTGCCGGTGATGTCGGCGGGCATCAGATCCGGGGTGAATTGCACCCGGTGGAATTCCAGATGCAGCGCGCGGGCGAGCGTGGCGCTCATCAGGGTTTTGCCCACGCCCGGCACTCCGAGGAGCAGCGCGTGCCCGCTGCAAAGCAGGGTGAGGAACAGCATCTCCGCCGCTTCCTCCTGGCCGATGATGCATTTTGAAAACTCGGCGCGCAGCGAATCGCGCGCGGCGGACAGGGCTTGTGCGGGGTTTGACATGTCGGGTTGGGATGAATCAATCAAAGCCGGTGGCGTTCGGGTTGGAGCGGCCGCCGATGTGCAATCCCACCCTGGAGGCGGGTTCCGCGTCGGCGTCCGCAGGCCTGCGGGTTGCCTTGCCATCGCCGTCGCCGTCCAGCGCGGCATGCTCGCGGATCATGTGACCGCCCTGTTCGGCCATCTCCACGATCTTCGCGTGGCATGCCTTGAAAATCTCGGTGACACTCACGAATCCATCGCGATTGGCGTCCGTCCCGCGGGTGCCGAGGACCGCCGCGAGAGCGATGGGAAAGTCCGTTTCGTTTTCCGGATCGCCGGTGGAATTCGCGGTGACCACGATTCTTCCCGGCGCGCTCAACGGGCGGAGGAACGCATCGCTGGCGGCGGTGGTGGCGAAAATCACCAACGGAGTTTCCGGGTCCGCATCCTTCAGCGCCTCCGCCATTTCACGGGGGGATACATCCGGCCCGGGGAGGTTGAACAAGGCTCCTCCGGGAACCGAATTCGCGTGTCCCTGGAAGATGATCCACACCGATTCCGCCTCCCGTGTCGCGGCGGCGGCTTCGCCCAGCTCCGCCAGCAGCGTTTCCCGCGTGCACACGCCGTCGTAGCCCGCCTCGCGGGGACCGTAGAAAACCCTGACGTTTTCGCCGGGCAATCCATAAAACCCGGTGAACGCCTGTCTCAGGTCCCTCAGGTTTTTCTGATGGAATTCGTGATGTTCGTCGTCCCCGGGATCGCCATTGAAAATCCACACTTTGGGGGCTGCCACCGCAGGTGGAATCGCAAGGGTTGCGGCAAGGAGAAAGGCGATGCGGCCGGACCCGCCCGTCCTTCCATGTTTGCGCGCCGCTTTTTCCCACATAAGCGCGCACGCTATCAGGATGAGCGGGTGCCGCAACTCTTCCTTTACTTGTTCACGCCGAAACTGCTAGGTGGATAGAGCCTGTCATGGTGCCCCCGCGATGCCATTTCTCCATCCAATTTTTCTTTTTTCGCTGCTCGCGGTGGGCGTTCCCATTGTCATCCACCTGAGCCGGAGGAGGAAATTCAAGCAATTTGAAGTCGGCACGCTGCGCTTCCTGCGGCTTGCCGAGAGGAAGCGGAACCTCCGTCTCCGGGTGGAGGAGTGGCCGTTGCTGCTTCTGCGCATCGCGGCGGTGATTCTCTTCGCGCTGCTTTTCTCGCGGCCTTTTTTTTCCGGCAGTGACCGGACGGAAATGACGAGGGAGAAAACGATCGTCCTGCTCGATGCCTCCGGCAGCATGACGGCCGCGATGGCGGACCGGGCGCGGGCCGCGGCGATCAGGGCGGTGAAGGAGGACTCCACGGTGATGTTCGCCCGGTTTTCCGATACGGTGGAGCCTTTGGCGGATCCATCCGGTTACCAGCCCATTGCCGGGGCACCCGGAGATTCCGGCCATGCGCTTGCATGGGCGCTCGATCACCTGCGTTCCGAGGGGATCGAAAGCGCGAGGGTGGTGATTGCCGGTCATTTTTCCGCGGCCGCCATGCCCTCCGCTCCTCCGCGGGTGTGGCCGCCGGGAGTGCGGGTGGATGCGATCGCGATCGATCCTCCCTCGTCCCGCAACGCGGCCGTGCTGAACGTGGAGTTGCTGACTCCTTTTGAAACCGCCGCGATGGAAATCGAAGCGCGGGTCACTCCCTCGGATTCTCCCCGCGAGATTTCCCTGGCGGCGGAAGGGCTGAACCTGAAACAGCGGATCCCCGCCGGTTCCGGGCGCGTGTTGTTTTCCTTCCGTCCTCCGCGGGAGGAAGTCCGCGGATGGGTTTCGATCGAAGGGAAGGACGACTGGCCGGTGGACGATTCCAGGCCATTCGCCTTCCGCTGGGCGAAACCCGAGCCGGTCCTCATTCTCGACGGCTTCCCCGGCAGCACGCCCTTTGAAGGGCAGGGCTACTTCCTTGGGAAAGCGCTTTCCGCTTCCGGCGCGGCCCATGGCCTTTCCCCCTTCCGTCCCGAAATCCGCTACGATCTGGAAGGACGGAATGGCAACCTCGATCCCGGGACCTGCTCCGCGCTCGCGATTTGCGGTCCTACCGGCATTTCCCGGAACGAGGCTTCCCTCATCGAGGCATTCGTCAACAACGGGGGAGGGCTGTTGATTGTCATCGACGGGAGATGGTCCCCCACGGCGACCGCTTCTCTGGAAGCAAGAGGGCTTTTTCCCGGACAGGTCGCCATGAAAGGCGGGCAGAGTCCCGCGCATCTTGCCGGGTGGGACCGGAATCATCCCGCTCTCGCGGATTTCGACGAAAAGGAAGGCGGGGATCTGCGCCTTCTGACGTGGCGGGACGGTTTCACCATCCGTGCGGATCCATCCTGGCAGGTGCTCGCCACCCTCGAAGGCGGGAGCCCCCTGCTGCTTGAGAAAGTTTCCTCCTCCGGCCAGGGCCGCGTGATGGTGCTCGCCCATCCGCTCACCCGCGAATGGTCGGATGTCGCGCGCGAGCCGTTGTTCGTGCCGTTCGTCAAAAGCCTTTTCGCTTCCCTGACCGGGTATGAAGCCGTCCCGCACAGCGCGAATGTGCGTTTCCCGGGGATTCGCGAAAACCGCGCCATCGGTCACCATGCGGGGCCCGATGGCGTCATGGAGGTGATCGCGGGCGATCCCGGGGAGTCGATGGTTTCCCCGGTGGATGCCGCTTTCTTCCGCAAGGCCTTCGGGTTGCCCGTCTCCGGCGAAACCCCCGCAGCCGTCCACGCGCCCGAAAGCCACCCCGAGCGGCCCCGCGATGGGGAATGGTGGCCCTGGCTGGCGCTCGCCCTTCTCCTGCTGCTTGCCGCGGAGAGTGTCGTTGCCACCCGTGTGAATCCTTCGCCCGCCCCCCATTCATGAATCCTTCCACCCTGGAGCCTCTCGATTCGCTGGCAAAGGAGCGCCGGAAACATGCCATTGGAATTGCCCTCGCCACCGTGGCGGCCGGTTTGCCGGCGATTGCCGGAATCCTCGCCCTGTTCGACACCCGCTTCACATGGCAACCGGCCGTCCGGATCTTTCTTGTCGCCGCACTTGTTACCACATCCCTCGTATTTCTCCTCCGGCGTCTCCGCGCGGCGTCCGGGCATGACCCGATGGAAGCCGCGCGAACGGTCGAGTCCGCCCATCCCGGGATCGGACAAAAGCTGCGCACCGCGCTGGACATTTCCCGCCGCCAGCCGGATCCCGCTTCGCCCGAAGCGGATGATTTCCGCAAACGCCTTTTGAGCGAAACGGGGGAATCCCTCCGGCATCTTCCATTGCGGAGCCTGGTGCCGAAGCGTGCGTTTCATGTCCGGCTCGGAAGCGCCCTTGCCGTCCTCGCGGCGTTGATGGTGGTCTCCCTCCTGTGGGGGGATTTCCGCCATGCGCTGAAGCGTTTCGCCTGTCCTCACCTGGACCTGACGTATACCCGCATCGAGTGGCGCGTGCTGCCGAAAAGCTACGACGAATCGCATCCGCCCCGCCTTGAATTCACCGTCGCGGGCAGGGCGGCCCGGCCGGAACTGTCGGTCCGGCAGCCGGGAGGCGATTGGGAAACCGCAGCCCTGACCAACCGGCACGACGGCCGCACCTGGGACGTGATTCTCAGCGGAAAAACCTCCGATCTCGAAGTGAAGGTGCGCGCGGGCGACACGCGCTCCGGTGTGCTTCCGATCGTTTGGCGGCCGGTGCCGAAGTTGATCGATTCCCACGCCACGGTTTCCTTTCCCGATTATACCGGGCTCGATGAGGAAACCTCGCCGGGAGGAGACGTGCATTGTGTGGAAGGCAGCACGGCGGGGTGGAGTTTCACCTTCGCCATCGCTCCCCGCCGTGTGACATGGAGCATCGGCGGAGAGGAGGCGGTGGAGCTTCCTTCCGGAGACGGCGGAACCTCCTACACGGTTTCCTCGGAAGTGAAGATCGGGAAAACCCATGGCGAACTCGCGATTTTCGATGACGACGGGGAAAAATCCGATGCCTGGCGCTTTGAAATCGAGGGGATCGCCGACCGGCTTCCGGAGATCGGGATTCTCGAACCGGCGGGAGATCTCGAACTCATCAGCACCGCCGAACTCCCGATCCGCATTCGGGCCACGGATGATTTCGGCGTGGCGGAAATCGGCTTGATCCTCGATGCCGGAGGCGAGCGCAGATGGGTGCTGGAAACCGTGGTGGATGAACGGAACCAGCGCCAGGTGAGCGAACTCGTATCCCTGATGCTCGAGCAGATCCCTCTGGAAATCACCGACAATGTCCGCATCCACGCCTACGCTCTCGATCACAAGCCCCGCGGCGGTCCGCGTGCGGTCAGCCCGCTGCTGGCCATCGACATCCGCCAGTTCAAGATCCGTTGGTATTACAATGAAGGCGGCGGCGGTATGGGCTCCGCCGCGGCGGCGGAGGCATTGATGAGGCTTGATCAGATTATCGGCGTCCAGCGTGGCGTCCTCTCCGATCTGTTTTCGACCAGGGAATCTTTCCGCGGGAGCGTCCCGCCGGAGGTGCTCGAATCCGCCGCGGCCCTCTCCGGCCGGGAGTCCGAACTCTCGGAAAACACCGCGGAACTGGAAGCTTTCTGGGTGGAAGAGGACGAGATTCCCGCCGACGACATCGCCCTGCTGGGCACCGCCGCCAGCCAGATGGCGGAAGCGGCGGGGTTGATCGAAACACCGGATCTGGACAACGGCTTCGTCTCCGCCGACCGGGCGCTTTCCACCCTGCTGCGTCTGCGCAAGGAGATCGTCAGGATTCTCACCAACAGCCAGAGCCCGGATTCCGGACAGGAGCCGCCGGCGCCGCCGCTGGCCAGCCTCGCCGAGGAAGCCCGGCGGCTGGCCGCCGAGGAGCGCGATGTGGCGGACCAGCTCCCGCCCGATGCCCCGTCCGGCAACCAGCTCGCCGCGCTTCTCCGCCAGCAGGAAGTCGCGCTCGCCGATATAGGGGAACTCTACGCCCGTCTTGTCGATCATCCCGAGCGCAGCGAGGGCGCGCTGCGGCTGATGGACGAGTCCGAAAAAGCGGCGGCCATGGCCGATTCGCTTCTCCGTTCGGAGGAACCTGCGGCGGCATCGCCCGCTCTCGCGGAGGCGGAACGAAGTCTGCTGGATCTTGCGATTTTTCTTGAGTCACTGGATTTGCAGCGGCTTTCCGACACTTTGCGCGAGCTTGCGGACAATGCCGAACGGGCCTCCAGGGCGGAGCAGGAAGAAGCAGGCGCCCGGGAAGACGGCTCGCCGCAAGGCGGGTCCCCCGGCCAAACCGCGGAGAATGCGGCGAGGGCTGCCGGACTGGCCGGTGAGATTCTCGAAGAACTGGCGGAGAAGGCGGGCGGGCAAAATTCACCCGGGGACGGGGAAAGCGAAAGATCCGCCGCGGAAGCCGCGCTGGAAGTGTTGAGGGAGCGCACCGATCCCGCCGGGCTTGCGGAGGAACTCGGGGCGCTCGCGGAGCGCCAGAGGGAAGGGGAGGGGGATGACGACGGTGACGGCCTGACCGCCGGGGCATCCCAACGGCTCGGCGAGATGGTGCGCGAGTTCCGGGAAGCGGCGGCGGCCCTCGATGCCAGCCGCCTTGCCGAACTCAATCGGGCTCGTGAAGAGGCCGGGGCTCTCCGGGAAGCCTTGGCGGAAGAAGGACGGGAGGAGGGCGAAGGCTCCGGCGATGGAGAGGAGTCCGGCGAAGGAGGCAAGGGGGAGCCCGCATCCAACGACGGAGAAGGGCAGGACCCCGGCGAAGGCGATGGCCGGGGAGGCGGTGGTCAGGAAGATGATGTCGATGGCGCGCCGGGGCGGATGACCGAACTGGACCGCTTCGCCGGCACCATCGACAACCTGCGCGACGAGGGAGGGCTGGGCCGGCTGGTTACCCCGTTGCGCTCCGCGCCATTCGACCGGAGCGCGATTCCCCTCGTCGATGCCGCGGATGTCCGCTTGCAGGAATTGATCGAACTCATTCCCTCCGATCCCGGAGTCTTTTCCGCCCGGGGAAAACCTCCCGAAGCCAGCCGCCGCGACATCGAAGCCTATTTCCGCGATCTATCAGACGATTTCGGGGATGAGGATTGGTGATCCACTTTCAGAAAAATCAATGCCATCCTTTCAACTACTAGATCATTCGTAATTCAAAAAAACCGTGATTCCCCGCCTTTTCGCTTTCCAGATCGCACTTGCCGTTCCCGCCGCCGCGGCGCCCCGCCTGCCCGCCGGGGAGGCCGCGGCGCTCTGCCAGCTCGACCCCTCGCCCGCGGATGCCGTCCCGGTCCCGCAATCGTCGTCTTTTTCCGGGTTGCTCGACCGTGTCACCCCATCCGTCGTTTCGATTTTTCCGGCCACGATCGCGGCTTCCGGGGATGCCGGACCGCTGGACCGTTTTTTCGGCCGTGGGACCGATGAGGACATGGGGGAGGAGGGGCCGCAGGAACGCATCAGGGGCGTGGGGTCAGGTGTGATCGTTTCCGCCGACGGCTGGATTGTCACCAACAGCCACGTGGTTCACCTCGCCAGCGGAAGGGTGGCCGACACGTTTTTCGTGGAGCTTCACGATCATCGCCGGTTCCATGCCGTAATCGCGGGTACCGATCCCGCCACCGATCTCGCTTTGCTCAAGATCGATGCGAAGGAACTCCCGCCGCTGAAATTCGCGGACAGCGATCAGGTGAAGGCCGGGGATCTGGTTTTTGCGGTGGGCAATCCGTTCCAGGTGGGGATGACGTGCACGATGGGGATGGTTTCCGCGACCAGGCGCTCGAATCTCGGCATTGGCGGAGAAAGCGCTTACCAAAGTTACATCCAGACCGACGCGGCGATCAATCCGGGCAATTCCGGCGGCGCGTTGATCGACGCGTCGGGCCGTCTAGTCGGCGTCAACACCGCCATTTGGAGCAGCAGCGGAGGCAACGTCGGCATCGGTTTCGCCATTCCCACGAACCTGGTCCGTTACATCGTCGCGGAACTCGCCGCCCACGGTGAAGTGAAGCGCGGTTTTTTTGGAATCGGCAGCTCGAACATCAACGATGCGAAAGCCGCGAGGGCGAAGCTTCCCCGGGTTGCCGGAGCCGCGGTGGACGCGGTGATGGATGGCAGCCCCGCCGCTGCCGCCGGATTGCAGCCGGGCGATGTGATTGTGAAAGCGGCGGGCAAGCCCGTGATCTCACGCGGGGATCTGCGTTTCGAGCTGGCTCTGGTGAAGCCGGGCGAATCCATCGAACTCGTCTGCTGGCGCGACGGCATGGAACTGCCAATGACGTTGGTCGCCGTGGCCGAAGCCGCGGGAGACGCGGTGGGGAACGCGCGCACGGATCGCCTTCCGGGTGTCACTTTCCTGCTCAAGGGCGATCAGGTTTCGGTTGTGGAGGTGACCTCGAAGGAAGCGCGCACGGCGGGCCTCGTGAAGGACATGATTATTGTCGAGGTCAACGGCAGGCCGGTTTCCAGTCTTGCAACCCTCGAATCCGCGCTGCGTCCCGGCATCAACAAAATCAAAACCCGCCTGATGAATTCCGAACACACGCTGGCCCTGCGCGCCGAATGACGGCAGGAATATCGAGGGCAAAACCGTGGCGCGGGCATTCCGCGCGCTGCCTCTTCTCTGCAAAGCGGAATTTTTCGCCGCTTTCCCGGTAATGCGGGAACCCCATTCACGCCATTCGGATAGGTCCGTTACAGCGTTTTGCGAAAAGTCGTGGCCGTTTTATGCTATCGCATCCCGAGGTGCATGAACTCAAGGAGTGTGGGCGTCTCGCCCACTTGAGCCGGGGATGTGGGCGAGACGCCCACACTCCTTGACCGTGACGAACCGCCAGTGCCTCCCGGTTTACGGCCACGACTTTTCGCAAAATGCTCTAGCCGGGCCAATTCGTTTTGATGCCGTCCAGCTCGGACCATCTGACGTTCAGCACCCGCAGCAGAAACGCCAACTCGAGATCCGTCAATGTACGCTTTCCGGTCTCG
This sequence comes from uncultured Luteolibacter sp., assembly GCA_964629955.1. GTDB lineage: Bacteria > Verrucomicrobiota > Verrucomicrobiia > Verrucomicrobiales > Akkermansiaceae > Luteolibacter. The sequence continues at coordinate 1,019 of CAZVSA010000074.1, read as the reverse complement.
ATCCGGGCAAGAGTCGCCATGTCGATGTCCCAGCCATTTTTTTGGAGCCGTGCCGCCAATTGTTCCTGAGTCCAGCCTTTGACACCCCGGAACGTCTGCAAATACGGACCGAAGAGATTCATTTTGCCCCCTCGCGGGGACGGACTGGTTCGGCGGGCCATTCTTCCAGCGTATTTGGCGGAAAGCCTCACATTCTGAGGACAGACTCATAAATGGGGTTGGTCTCAGAAGCTGGATCTTTATGGAATCCGACTGTCACAAGAAATGGTAAAGAACGACCTCCGACCTCTTCCACTCTCTATTTCCCTAACCTCCAACCTTTCCCCATAACCATGAGCAAGTAGCAAATTATCAGTAACTCCGCAAGAATCTGAGGATTCGTGAGAATTTGTCCAGTTCATGGCTTTCCCGTCAATTCCTCCATCTTCCTCACGATTTCCGATGGCCTTACCTTGAGGGCTTTGGCGAGTGCAAACAGGGTAGGCAACGTCGGGTGACACAATCCCCGTTCCAGCATCGAGATGTAGGTCCGGTCAAGACCGCTTTCAAAGCCGAGAGCTTCCTGCGACAAACCAAGAGCCTTTCTCAGTTCCCGGAGAATTTCCCCAAATCCCGCTCGTTGCTCTTTGCCCTGATTCAAACAGGTAAAAATGGCTGCTTTGTAGAGGATTTATCTACGGAGTATACTCGTCAAAATGGTCTTGCGAATATCCGTGAGACCTTCACTCTCACGTTTGTGATCCGCTCCTTTGACCGGTGCAGGACGATCACCCCTATCCTGCTGACAATCGAAAACCCGCCTGCCAAGATCGTGAAAATACCTTCCATTCCGTTATTTATCCGCGCAATCCCGCGCCGATTCCTCATACCCACCGCCATCGCCGCGGCTTTTTTCTGTGCCGCCCTCCCCGCATCGGCGGACGAGCACGAAGACCGCGTGCAAGCCGCCGAGAAGCGCCTGCGGGAGCAGATCCCGAACTTCGACACTCTTCCCGAGGAGCTCAAGAAGACCCTGCGTG
>CAZVSA010000073.1:0-14483 GCA_964629955.1 uncultured Luteolibacter sp. | reverse complement strand
TGCTCGTCGCCGCGAAGGAAAAGCATCCGCCGGTGGTGGATTTCGATCCGGAGCGCGTCGCCTGGTTCGTCAATTCGCTATGGCAGGGATCCATCGTTGTCGCCAAAGCCACCCAATCCGCTTCCATGTTCCGAACCAACCTGCGCATGGCCCGTGAGTGGATCGACGGCCTGTTTGGCATCGAAGCGCCCGAAGCCGGTGCGCTGATCGCAGGAATTTCCTGATCCAACCAAACCCCAAACCCAACCAAACCATGAATACCCAAACAGACACCTACGTGGACGGCTTCGTTGTTCCCGTCGCCAAAGCCAATCTGGAAGCCTACAGGAAGATGTCCTCCTCCGCCGCCGTTGTGTGGAAGGAGCACGGCGCGCTGGACTACAAGGAATGCGTCCTCGAAGACGCCCGCATCGAGGGCATGTTTTCCTTCCTCGATCTCACCGGCGTGAAGGAAGACGAGACCGTGATCTTCGCTTATATCGTTTACCAATCCCGCGCCCACCGCGACGAGGTGAACGCCAGGGTCATGCAGGACCCGCGGATCATGGAATCCTGTCCCGACAAGAATCCCGATGCCGTGATGCCTTTCGATTGCACGAAAATGGCCTACGGTGGTTTCCAAACCATCGTCTCCGCCTGAGTTATCACAAACTTCCACCCACACCACCATCATGTCAGCCCACGAACTTACCCTCACCCGCGTGATTCCCGTTCCCGCCGCCAAGCTCTACCGCTGTTGGACGGAAGCGGAACTGCTCAAGCAATGGTTCTGCCCGAAACCTTACACCGTTTCCCATGCCGGGCTGGACGTGCGGCCGGGAGGTTCCGCGGACATTGTCATGCGTTCGCCGGAGGGCGACGAAATCCCTTGTCCCGGCATTTATCTGGAAGTGATCCCCAATCAAAAAATTGTCACCACCGACGCCTACATCTCCGCCTGGGAGCCTTCGGAAAAACCCTTCATGACCGCCATCGTCACCTTCGAGGATCTCGGTGACGGAACCACCCGCTACACCGCCATCGCGCGTCATTGGAACGAGGAGGACAAGAAAGCGCACGAGGAAATGGGCTTCCACGAAGGCTGGGGCATAGCCGCCGACCAGCTCGCCGAACTCGCCGCCACGCTGTAATCCGCCCGCATCCAGGCAATCTTACCTGGATGGAAAAAACATCCTCTTGCACGATATGGAAAAGGTTACAGGAATCGGGGGGTTCTTCTTCCGAAGCAAAAAATCAAACGCGCTTAATGACTGGTATGAGCAGCACTTGGGCGTCAGGAAGGTCGGAAAAGAATATGAGGATGGCTCTTGGTGGCAGGATGAGGGGCCGACCGTATTTGCATCGGAATCACAAGATGCCCAGGTTGGAGGGCCGGGGTATTCATGGAGAATCAATTTTCGTGTGCGTGATCTTGATGCAATGGTTGCTCAGCTCGGAGCGGCAGGGGTTTCCGTGGAGGTGGAGTCAACAATTTATCCGAATGGACGTTTTGCCCATCTTCGTGATCCGGACGGTAATTGCATCGAATTGTGGGAACCGGCGGGAACAGATTTGACGAGACCTCCCGATCAACAAAATCCGCCACCCTGAGTTGCCTGAGTTTAAGAAGTATCCTCAGTAAAAAGAAAGTGAACCGAACCATCCAACAAACAAACCATTCCCCGAAATGAAAACGCCCATCATCGAACCCTACCTCACCTTCAGCGGCCGTTGCGAAGAAGCCCTGGAATTCTACAAACAAGCCGTCGGCGCGGAAATTCTTTGTATCATGCGCTTCCACGAAGCCCCCGAACCGCCGCCGCCCGGCATGCTCGCCCCCGGCTTTGAAAACAAAATCATGCACAGTCTGATCAAAATCGGAGGCAGCGCCATCATGGCCTCCGACGGTTGCGACGAAAGTGAAACATTCGGAGGCTTCTCCCTCTCCATCAATGCCCCCAACGAAGCCGCCGCCCGCAAATACTTCGATGCCCTCCGTGAAGGCGGGGAGATCACCATGCCTCTGGGCGAAACCTTCTGGTCCCCGTGCTTCGGCATGTTGAAAGACAAATTCGGCCTCGGTTGGATGGTCGGCGTCTTTCCCGAACAATCCTGCGAATCCATCCCATGAGCCCGTAGTGGCGATCACCGGTCGCCACCTCTGGATTCGGGGAGCACACGCACTGTGGTGGCGATCATTGGTCGCCATCTCTCGCGCTCCGGCGGGCTCCGCAAAACCAACTCACCCCGCATCCGGAAACCTCCCCGCCATGTCCGCCCGTTTCCGGCGAGGGCGCGTGCGCTCCCCGAACCTCAGCGGTCTTCCCAAGCCCGGGCCCGTGGCATGAATCTCGTGCGGATGCCGTTCCCGGCGACGATTTCGGCGAGGCGTTCCGGATGACGGCCGTGGGCGATGCAGGTTTCGATGCCCGCCTCGACCGCGAATTTCACCGCCGACAACTTTGAGGCCATGCCTCCCATGGAGAAGCGGCCTTTGTCGTTGCGGACGTGATGGAAGACGGCGTCGATGTCCGCCACCTCGGGGACGAGGAGGTTGGACTCCGGATCTAACAGACCATCGACGCTTGTCAGGAAGATCACGCGTTTGGCTCCGGCGAGTTTCGCCACCCGGACGGAGAGCATGTCGTTGTCGCCGAATTTCAGTTCTTCGACCGCGACGGAATCGTTCTCGTTGATGATGGGGAGGATGCGGGGTTCGGAAAGCAGGCGGCGCAAGGTGTCGGAGACGTATCCGGCGCGGATGGGGGTGGCGAGGTCGTCGGCGGTCAGCAGGACCTGGGCGATGGTGATGTCGAAGTTCGCGAAAAGGCCGCTGTATGTTTCCATCAGGCGTGCCTGACCCACGGCGGCGCAGGCCTGGCGGGTGGCGGTGTCCTTCGGATACTCGGTGAGCCCGAGGGCGGAGACCCCGGAGCCGACCGCGCCGGAGGAAACGAAAAGGCAGCGGTGCCCGGCGTGCATGAGCCTGGAAATCGCGGCGACGAGATGGACCAGCGCCGCACGGTCGAGCGTGCCGTCGGAGGATTTGGTGAGGACGCCGGTGCCGGCCTTGATGATGGTGAGATCGGATGTCATCGGAATCAATCGTCCTCGTCTTTCGCGCCTTTCACCCGGACTTTGCCGCGGAGCTTGGCCTCGATGAAGGCGTCGATGTCGCCGTCCATCACGTCCTGGATGTTGCCGGATTCCTCGCCGGTGCGGAGGTCGAGAACTTTTTGATAGGGCTGGAAAACGTAGGAGCGGATCTGGTTTCCCCAGGCCACGTCGCCTTTTTCGCCGTAGGCGCGGTCGGCTTCCGCTTTTTGTTTGTCCTCCTCGATCGTGTGGAGCTTCGCCTTGAGGATGTCGAAGGCGAGTTCGCGGTTCTGGCCCTGGGTCCGGGCGGCGGTGGAGCGGATGAGGATGCCGGTGGGAAGGTGGCGCAGGAGGACCGCGGTTTCCACCTTGTTCACGTTCTGGCCGCCTTTTCCGCCGGAGCGGGTGGTGGTGATCTCGATGTCCTTCTCGTTGATCTCGATCTTGATTTCCTTGGAGATTTCGGGAGTGGCGTCGATGGAAGCGAAGGAGGTGTGGCGCTTCGCCGCGGAATCGAAGGGGGAGATGCGGACGAGCCGGTGGACGCCGCGTTCGTTTTTCAAAAAGCCGTAGGCGTAATCGCCGGTGATCCTGATGGTGGCGGTCCGCAGTCCGGCCTCGTCGCCTTCCTGATAGTCGAGAACCTCCACGGCGTATCCTTTGCGCTCCGCCCAGCGGACGTACATCCGCTGGAGCATCTGGGCCCAGTCGCAGGCCTCGGTGCCGCCCGCTCCGGCGGAAATGGCGAGGAAGCAGGAGGAGATGTCGCTCGGCTGGTCGAGGAGGGTCAGCAGTTCGTAGGAGCGGATGTCGGTTTCGAGGCTTTTTGCGTTGGTGATCGCTTCCTTTGCCAGATCGGCGTCGTCGAATTCCTTCGCCAGGGAAATTCCTTCCTCGATGTCCGCCACGCGGGATTCCAGCGAGAGAAAGGTCTCCAGCTTCTTTTTCAAGCCGGCGGCTTTGGAGCTGATCGATTTCGCCTTGTCCGGATCGTTCCAGAACTCGGGCGCGCCCATCGCTTCCTCAAGCGTGCGGATTTCGTTTTCCAGTTTCGGGACGTCAAAGATACCTCCTGAGTTTCGACAGGCGGCTTTTCAGGCCGTCCGTATCGAGCGCCAGGAGGTCAGCGGTAGGAAGGGTGGACATGGGACCGGGAGGAAAGGCGAGGCTGCCCGGCGTGGCAAGGCGGAACATCCGTCATTCCACGGGAAGAGGGCGTCCGGTGGGATCGATTTTCGTCGGCTTGAACAACAACAGGAACCGAGAGCCGTCTTCCCGGGTTTCGGAAATCAAACGCGTCGATGCGTTTCCGGCGAATCCGTGGTCCGTGATGGACACGCTGTCGTAAACGAGGGGGCCTTCCGCCCGTTCGAAATCGGCCTCGGTGACGCGGAACGACAGGTTCGATTGGTATCCGAAGCCCATGGGGGAGGGCTGGATCCGGGCCACGACGCCCGGATAGTGGGTTTCAAAACCGGAGGATTCGTCCGCGGGATCGACAGGCAGGATCAGTTCCCGGATGAGTTCGATGGAAGCTTCCTCACCGTTGCGGGCGGTTACCGAGGGCATTGTCAGGAGATCCGCGCGGGCACGTTGGGCGAGATCCCGAAGGAGGGTTTGTTCCTGTTGAGGATCGAGGGAGTCCGTTTCCGGAAGGGACCAATCCGATCCGGCGGGGATCTCGATCGTTTTGATTTCGATCTTGGATTGGAACGATTTTTCCTGAGCGATGATATCGAGGTAATCGGCGAATTTCACCTCGTCGGCCGTATTCGTCGTTTCCAAAGTCAACTGAAGTTCTCCCGTGTGCGACATCTTGAAATGTGTCCGGGCGGAGGGATCGAGTTGAATGCCGAGATTGGCCAGATGATCGAGAGGATTTCCATCCATCGCGTGCCAGACACGGGAGGTGAGATCAAACGTCCGGTGGACCGGCCTGCGTTGGTCGTCGATTTCGGAAAATATGTATTCCGCTCCCGAGCGCCTCACCCGATACCCCGCCGCCATGCCGAGCAGGCGGATGGAAGAGTCGAGATTTCCGGCTTTCAGGTGGAGCTGGAATTCCGTCCCGTCCGAGGCGATCTTGAAGACGAGTTGATGGGGGATTTCTCCGGAAAACCGGCAGGCTTCCTCGTAGGCTGTCCGCAGTTTCTCCAACGCGGCTTCGAGGGTCAGTCCGCTGATGAAAATCTCCGGCAGCATGAAATCCCGGAATTGATCTGGCTGGTGCGTGGGGGAGGGTTTCGGGGCCTCGCGGGTGGAGACCTTGGTGCGTTGCGAACGGGTTTCCCCGGCGGTGGCGCGTTGATTTTCCCGGGCGGAAGTTTTGGCGGAGGCTTCAGCCGCATTGTCCGATTCGCCGCGGGACCCAATCCAGAGAAGGGCGATGAGTGCGGCGATAATGAAAACAACAGCCCTCTTCATCTCCGGGATATGCGGAAATCACCGGGATCCGGCAAGCATGGAGATTTCCTGAGGTTGCCCGTGGTCGGGTTTCGTAGCGTTTTGTGAAATCCAGTGGCGGCATACTCATGAGTCAAGGAGCGTGGGCGTCCCGCCCACATCCCGGCTCGAAGTGGGCGGGACGCCCACGCTCCTTGAATTCCTACGCCATGGTTGCGATCAGGCGAGCGCGAGCAGCTTCTGCTTGAGCTGGTCCTTGGTGACGCTGGCTCCGACGATCTGGTCCTTCACCTCGCCGTTCTTGAAGAACAGGAGCAGGGGGATGGAGCGGACGTTGTATTTCACGGCAAGCTCGCGGGCTTCGTCCACATTGACCTTGGCGACTTTCGCCTGCCCTTCGAGTTCGGAGGCAACCTGATCGATGACCGGTTCGATCATTTTGCAGGGTCCGCACCATTCGGCCCAGAAGTCCACGAGCACGGGTTGATCGGAGTCGATGACTTCACTCTGGAAGTTTGCGTCGGTAAGATGGAGAGCCATGCGCGGAACGTGCAGGCGGAAGCCGAAAACGTCAAGAGCCGCCCTGCACAAGGAAGGGCGGCTCCTGGGAATTTGATATTGCGATCCGCGGTTCAGAGTCCGGACGCTTGGAAAGCGAGGAAAAGAACGAGCGCGGCGAGCAGGACGTTGATGATGGGAAGGGCCATGATTCAGGTTTTGTTGGGATTATCCGAGGAGCTGCGACCAGATGCCTTGCTGCGGGTTGTCTTCGGCATTGATCCAGACGCCGGCGGACATGAGTTGCAGCACCAGCACGACGAGGGCGGCCACGAAACCGGCGATCGCCAGCCCGTTGATGAGGCCTTCGCCGCCTTCCGCTTCATCGTCGTCATCCACTTGCAGCGTGGCCATCTGGGATGGGGATGCGCCTTGGGTGGGGGTTTGGAGAGGGACGGTCGCTTTCGGCAGGGCCATGGTGGGCGCTCCGCCGGGACGGGCGGCTCCTCCCACCGGTGCGGTGGAAGTGGCGAGCCGGATGGTGGGCGCGGGGGTGGCCGGGCCGGCGGGAGCGCCGGCGGTGCGGAGAGGGATGGTGGGGGCCGGGGCCGGCGGACGGGGCGCCGCGCCAACCGTGGGAGCCGGCGGGGCTGTCGGCACCGGAGGTCTCACTGGCGCGGGCGGGGCCGTGGATGCGGAGGGAGCCGCGGGGGCGTCCGAGGCCTTGAGGGTCACCCGGACGGTTTCTTTTTTCAGGGGCACGCTCGATGTCTGGTGGGACGGAGCCGGGTTTTCGTTTTCGTTTTCGCTCATGCGCTCTTGACGGGTTTTCTTACGTTCGGGGGTGAGTTAGCCAATGCGGGGAGGGGCTGTCAAACTCCGAGGTTGGTTTTCCTCACGGATCGGCCGGAAGACGGATTTTTTCATGTCATTTCCGGCCGGGACGGATTCCTATTCGGGCCAGCCGCCATGTCCGCCGAAAAGACCGCAATCACGCCCACCCGCTCCGAAGATTTTCCCGAATGGTACCAGCAGGTGATCAAAGCCGCCGATCTCGCCGAGAACTCCGAAACGAGGGGGTGCATGGTGATCAAGCCCTGGGGATACGGGATCTGGGAGCTGATCCAGCAGCAGCTCGACCGGCGCTTCAAGGCGACCGGCCATGAGAACGCGTATTTCCCCCTGTTGATTCCGCTTTCCTATCTGGAGAAGGAGGCGGAGCACGCGGAAGGTTTTGCCACGGAGTGCGCGGTGGTGACCCACCACCGTCTGGAGGTGGTGAAGGACGAAGAAACGGGGAAAACCCGCATGATTCCCTCGGGAAAACTCGCGGAGCCCTATGTGATCCGCCCGACTTCGGAGACGATCATCGGCGCGGCTTTCGCCCGCTGGGTCGGCTCGTACCGGGATCTTCCGCTGCTCATCAACCAGTGGGCGAACGTCATGCGCTGGGAAATGAGGCCGCGCTTGTTTCTCCGGACCGCGGAATTCCTCTGGCAGGAAGGCCACACGGCCCATGAGACGCGCGAGGAGGCGATCGAAGAAACGCGGAAGATCCATGTTCTCTATGAGGAATTCCTCCGCGACCACCTCGCGATCCCGGTGATTGCCGGGGAGAAGACGGAGAACGAGCGTTTCCCCGGCGCGGACATGACCCTCACGGTGGAAGCGATGGTGCAGGATAAAAAAGCGATTCAGGCGGGCACCTCCCATTTCCTCGGCCAGAATTTCTCCAAGGCGCAGAACATTTCCTTCACCGGGCGCGACGGGCAGGTCCAGCATGCCTACACGACGTCATGGGGGGTATCCACCCGCCTCATCGGCACGCTGATCATGGCGCATGCCGATGACGACGGACTGATTCTGCCGCCCCGTGTGGCCACCCGGCAGATTGTCATCACGCCGATCACGCCGAAGGAAGACACCAGGGAGCAGGTCATTGCCGCCTGCCAGGCGCTCGCGGAGACGCTCCGCCACCAGAATTTCGCGGGAGAACCGCTCCGCGTCCACGTCGATACCCGCGACATCGGCGGGGGTGTGAAAAAATGGGAGTGGATCAAAAAAGGCGTGCCCATCCGCCTGGAGATCGGTCCCCGTGACATTGAAACGCGCAAGGTCTGCGTCCAGCGCCGCGACCGCCCCGCCTCGGAAAAAACCTTCGAGGACAAGGAGGACTTCATCTACCGGGTGAAGGATCTGCTGGTGGAAATCCACGAATCGCTGCTCTCCCGTGCCACCGCGTTCCGCGACGAGAACATCGCGGACTGTGGGAATGCGGAGGATTTTGAATCCCACTGGGCGGGGGAAAATCCCGGCTGGCTGCTTACTCCCTGGGCCGGAAGCAGCGATCAGGAAGAAGAGCTTTCCAAGCGGCACAAGATCACCATCCGCTGTTTGCCGGTCGGACAACAGGACGGCTCCGAGCTGCCTTGTTTCCTCACCGGCGTGCCGACGAAAGCGCGCGCTCTCTGGGGCCGCAGCTACTGAACACGCATATGGACGTCAATAATCCCTACTCTCCCCCCGCGCTTCCTCCCGCACCGGGCGGAGATGAAATTTCCAGCCACCTCGCGGGGCTCCAGTATCCGCTCACTTTGTCGTTCAAGATCATCACTCTGGCGAGCCAGGTCACCGTCACGGACGCCGCGGGGAAAGTCGTCCTCCACACCCGGCAGAAGCTGTTCAAATTCCGCGAGCACGTGGAGATCTGGACCGACAAATCCCGGCTCACCCGCCTCGCCGACATCCGGGCGAACAAGATCATCGACTGGTCCGCCCGCTACAGCTCCACCGATGTGAACGGCACCCCCATCGGCAGCGTGGGGCGCAGGGGATGGCGTTCGATCTGGCGCGCCCATTATGAGGTTTTCAACCCCGGCGACGATCAGCCCGATTTTTCCATTCATGAGGAAAACGCCTGGGCCAAGGTGGCCGATTCCCTGATCAGCGGCATTCCGATCCTCGGGTTGTTTTCCGGCTACCTTTTCCACCCGCGGTATCTCGCCAGCCGGACCAGCGGAGAGCCGGTCATGCGCCTGACCAAGGAGGCCGCGTTTTTCGAGGGCCGTTTCCGGATCGACAAACTCGCCGGGCTCTCCGCGCGTGAAGAGCTCAATCTCTTTCTTTCCTTCCTCATGCTTGTCCTGCTGGAGAGGAAGCGGGGATAGTTCCGCTTGTGATGGGCGCGGATATCAGGGAACCCATCCGAGATTGGAGGTTGAGTCCGCCGCCCGATTCCGCGAAAACCGCCGCGGATGAAGATTCTGGTCGTAGGAAAAGGCGGGCGCGAACACGCGCTGACAAGGGCGTTGGCGGAATCGCCGGGTTCGCCGGAGCTGTTCTGCTTTCCGGGCAGCGATGCGATTTTTGAAATCGCGAAACCCGTCGAAGCCCCGGATCTCCCTTCCCTGATCGACTGGATGAAATCCAATGCGATCGATCTCTGCGTCGCCGGAGAGGAGAGCTACCTGGTCAAGGACGAGGGGCTTGCCAACCTTTGCGAAAAAGCCGGAATCCCCTGCTGGGGACCACCGAAGCAATCCGCGCAGCTCGAAGCCTCCAAGGAATTCGCCAAGGAATTTCTCCTCCGCCACGGGATTCCCACCGCCCGCGCCACCGCCGTTTCCTCGTTTGAGGATGCGATTTCCGCCATCGGCGGGGAATACCCCACCGTTCTCAAATTCGACGGCCTTGCTGCGGGCAAGGGGGTGGCCGTCTGCCCTGATGAAGCTTCCGCCCGCGAGTTCCTCGATGAAATTTTCGTTCAGAAGCGCTTCGGCGAAGGGCGCGTGCTCGTCGAGCAATGCCTCACCGGCCCCGAGGTTTCCATCTTCGCCGCCATCGTGGACGACCAATCCCTCATTTTCACCCCCGCCCGCGACTACAAGCGCGCGCTCGAAGGGGATGAGGGGCCGAACACCGGCGGCATGGGGGCCGTTGCCAGCCGCCAGCTCATTTCGTCCGAACTCATGGCCCGCATCGAGTCGGAAATTGTCAGGCCCACCGTCGAAGGCCTGTCCAAAGACGGCCTTCCCTACCGCGGTTTCCTCTACTTCGGCCTCATGCTGACCCCCGCCGGACCGCAGGTGATCGAATACAACTGCCGCTTCGGCGATCCGGAATGCCAGGCCGTCATGCCGCTTGTGAAAGGGGATCTCGCCGCGTTCTGCCATGCCGGAGCCAAGGGAGAGCTGAAGCCGGAACTCCTCGCCTTCGACGATGGCTGGAGCGTTTGTGTGGTTCTGGCCTCCGCCGGTTACCCGGAAACTTCCCGCAGCGGAGATCCCATCTCGGGTCTCGGCGATGTTGCGGAAGGCCGCGTCTATCACTCCGGCACCCGCCGCTCCGGCGGAAAATGGGAAACCAATGGCGGCCGCGTCCTTGCCATCGTCGCAGGCGGCTCCACCCGGGAAGATGCGGTCTCGAAAGCCCATGCTTCCGCGGATTTCATTTCCTTCCCGGGCCTCCAGCGCCGCCGCGACATCGGCATCCTTCATTTCCAATAAACTCTCCACCCGCACCATGGAAACCATTCTCACCGCGGAAGAAATCGCACAAGGAGTCGAACGCCTTGCCGCCGCCATCCGCGAAAAAACCGCAGGGAAGCCCATCGCCCTCATTGGCATCCGCAGCCGTGGCGACGAAGTCGCGGAACGGGTCCTCACCCTGCTTTCCGAAGAGGATCGCGAGCTTCACTTCGGCATCCTCGACATCTCCCTCTACCGCGACGATTTCGAGCACCTACACTCCAACCCTCTCCTCCAGGAAAGTGACATCGGTTTCCCCGTCGAGGGCGCGCACATCATTCTTGTCGATGACGTCCTCTTCACCGGCCGCACCATCCGGGCCGCGCTGGATGCGCTGGCCGACTACGGACGTCCGGCCAAAGTGGAACTCGCCGTCCTGATCGATCGTGGTCACAGGGAAATGCCGATCCAGCCGGATTATGTGGGCATCCCGCTCGACACCCGCCGCCTCGATCACGTAATCGTCTCCCTGGAAGGAACCGACGGAACGGAAGAAATCCGGATCGTTGGGAAAGATGATTCATGAGCCCTCTTCCGCAGCGAAAAAAATCCGCCGAGGAACTCGCCAAACTCCGCGAGGATCTCGGCATTCCCGATCAGGCGCCTCCTCCGCCCGATCTGGCCAACCGCCTGCCGCCCGTTCCTCCGCTTGCCGGGGAGAAAGCGCCCGCGAAGGAGAAGAAGGACCCGCTCCCTGCCGGTCCCGCTTTGGAAACCGGGGAGGAACCCTCTCCCGCCATTTCCCCGAAGCCCGTCCGTTCGCTGCGGAAATCGGAGCGCCTTCCCTCAGGGACCCGCCCTCCCACCCGCAAGCCGGACTCCGCGCTTCCTGTAAAACGGCACAGCGGCGAAGACCTCGATGAAATCCGTCGGCGGGAAGCGCTTGCCCGGCTGTCCCAGCCTCAGCCCCCTCCGTTCATCGCGCTGCTCGCCCATCCCGCCATCCCCGCCGCGGGCTATGTTTTCGCGCTAATCGGCGCGGTGTGCGCCTGGAGAGATCTCCCTATCGCGTGGATGCTTGCGTTTGAAATTCTCGCCCTCGCCATTGCGGCGTTTATCTTCCTCAAGAAAACCCTCTCCCGCCATCACGCGGGATTCATCGCCATCCTCGCCGTTTTCATCGTCATCTTCTCCGTGCTCCACTATTTTCCCCAGCTCCAGAATGCCCCGTAAAGATCTACTGGATATCGCGTCGCTCGCTCGGGAGGAAATCGACCTCATCCTCGATCAGGCCACCCCCTTCAAGGAAGTTTTCACCCGCTCGGTGAAGAAAGTCCCTGCCCTCAAGGGCAAATCCGTGCTCATGCTCTTCTACGAGCCGAGCACCCGCACCCACTCCTCCTTCGAGGTCGCCGCCAAACGCCTCTCCGCCGATGTCACGAACTTCGACGTGCCCCACTCCTCCGTCGTCAAAGGCGAGTCCGTCCGCGAAACCATCGAAACCCTCCAAGCCATGCGCACCGACTACATCGTCGTCCGCCACGGCCACAGCAGCCTCCCCGCCCTCATCGCGGGCATGACCCGCGCCAGCGTCGTCAACGCGGGCGACGGCGCCCACGCCCACCCCACCCAGGCCCTGCTCGACGCCTTCACCATCAAGGAAAAATTCCCCGATCCCGCCGGAAAAAAAGTCCTCATCGTGGGCGACATCCTCCACTCCCGCGTCGCCCGCTCCACCTCCACCATTCTCAAAAAACTCGGTCTTCAGGTCGCCTACCTCGGCCCCGGCTCCCTCGTCCCCAGAACCGGCTCCGAGAACATTCTCCGCTTCACCAATTACGACGAAGCGATGAAATGGAACCCCGACATCATCTATCTCCTCCGCGTCCAGATGGAACGCCAGGACGTCCAATATTTCCCCAGCATCCGCGAATACCATAAACTCTACGGCGTCACCGACGCCCGCCTCGGGGAAATCCGCAACCGCGGCCTCTACCTCATGCACCCCGGCCCCGTGAACCGCGGCGTCGAACTCTGCGACGCCGTCATGGACTACGAGCGTTCCCTCATCAACGACCAGGTCGAAAATGGCATCGCCGTCCGCATGGCCGTCCTCTACCACCTCAAGCCCGAACGCGAGTCCTGAAGAGCAGGAGGAATTGCCGGTCCAGTGTGATGCCTGTTTTTGGCATCACATGATGTTTCTTCTTGATGTCATCCATTTTTCCTCCATGCTTTCCCCATGAAAGAAAAAAAGCCTTTGTATCGGGAAGCGCTGAGGAAAAAGAAAAAGCGCACCATCATCGATCTTCCGGATGATGATTTGAAACGGCTTGATGATTTGGCTGAAGAATCTTCCATGCCAAGAGCCGCCGTCGTCCGCGAAGCCGTCGCGGAATACGTGGTCCGCAAAGGCCAAACCCCCGCCTCTCTCAAACCCCTCGCCGGATTTGGGGCTCTCAAGGGCTACTACGGCGACGGCCAGACCTGGCAGGATGAACTCCGCAATGAATGGGAATGATCGGCTTCTTCGATACCAACATCCTGATCGATTTCCTCAACGGAGTCCCCGAGGCCCAGGTGGCGACCGCTCCCTACAGCCGCCGCTGCATCAGCCGGATCACCTGGATGGAAGTGCTCGCCGGGGTCAAGGACACCCCCGGCGAGGACATCGCCCGCACCTTCCTCGCCCAGTTTGAGGTTGTGGAAATCACCGCCGACGTCTCCGAATCCGCCCTCACCCTGCGCCGCCATCACGTTCCGAAGCTCAAACTCCCCGACGCCATCATTCTCGCATCGGCCCGCTTGCTCGGCTGCCGCCTCATCACCCGCAACACACGCGATTTCCCGTCCGATTCGGCCGACGTCCACGTCCCTTACTCCCATCCTCCGGAACGAGAATTTCAGTCAGCATCTTCCATCTTGAAATGATGAGAAATTTCCGTATGTTTTCATCAAATCAGCCCACCAAAAGATGCGGATTACCATCGACATCGAGGAGAAAAAACTCAGATCCATCCTGAAACTCACCCGACAGACCAAAAAGTCTCCCGCGGTTGCCCGGGCTCTCGACGAGTTCCTCGAAAACCGGGAACGTCAGACCTTCCTCGCCAAAGTCATGGCGGGAAACACCGATTACCGGATGTCCAACGACGAAATCGAAGCCCTCACCGACTTGGCTGAACCGTGACTCTCATCGACACTTCGGCCTGGATCGAGTTTTTCCGCCGTCAGGGAAACGCCACCGTCAAAACACGTGTCAGGGATCTCATCGCCAGCCGACAAGCCGCCTACACCTGCCCGGTCGCGTTTGAACTTCTCGCCGGAGCCCGCAAAGAAGAAATGAAAGACCTTCGAATGGGCCTGGACCTTGCCACCCGCATCGTTCTTCTCCCGGAAGACTGGGACACCGCCGGAACTCTCGCCTCGGCCATGCTCGTGAAAGGTCTCCGCATCCCCCCTTCGGACGTCCTCATCGCCATCGCCGCCTTCCGGACCGCACTGCCCGTCCTCACCACCGACTCCCATTTCACCCTGCTGAAAAAACAATTTCTTCCCGATCTCCTTCTCGCCTGAAACCCTCCGTCAGCCGCCGCATGAACCTGCTGATCACCAACGCCCGCATCGCCTCGGAAAGCTCGTCCGATCTCACCCACGGCGACATTCTCATCGAAAACGGCGTCATCAAATCCGTAGCTGGAAATTTGCCCGCTCCCGCTGACGCGAAAATCATCGACGCCGGAAACCGCATCGCCCTCCCCGGTCTTTTCGATGCCCACGTCCACTTCCGCGAGCCCGGCTTCGAGGCCAAGGAGACCATCGCCACCGGCACCGAGTCCGCCATCAACGGCGGCATCACCGGCGTCGTCATGATGCCCAACACCAGCCCTGCCATCGACTCCGGTACCGTCGTCGCCCAGGTTCTCGACATCGCCCGCCGCACCGCCCGCATCCCCGTTTACACCTCCGGCTGCGTCACCAAGGGCCGCCACGGCAAGGAACTCGCCGGCATCGACGGCATGCGCGCGCGGGGCGTCATCA
>CAZVSA010000072.1:8635-14583 GCA_964629955.1 uncultured Luteolibacter sp. | reverse complement strand
GCACGCGCCCTCGCGTGCTGTTTCCGGCGCCCTCGCCGGAAACGGGCGGACATGGCGGGGAGTTTTCCGAATGCGGGACGGCTTGGCCATACCCGTTGCCGGAGCGTGAGAGATAGCGACCAATGATCGCCACCACGGCGCTTTCAGCGCGGGATGGTCAGGGATTTCCCCGGATGGATGATGCTGCCGGAAATTTTGTTGGCGCGCTGGATATTGGCGACGGTGGTGTTGTAGCGGCGCGCGATGCCGTAGAGCGTGTCTCCCTTCTTGACCATGTGCTGTGAGGCGGCGGGTTTCTTCGGAGCGGGTTTTTTGGCCACCGGCTTGGCGGCCGGTTTGGCGGCGGTCGCGGCGGGCTTGGGCTTCGGTTTTGCCTGGACCGTCTGGGTCGCGGGGCGGGAGGGAATCCTCGGCGGTGTGGAGACCGAGACGGTGAGAGGCATCGCATCCGGTGGCGGCTGATCGACGCTGGCAATGACCGGGAGATCGTCGATCACGGGCATCACGGGCTCGGGCGTTGTCGTGATGCGGGACGGACGGGTGGTGTCCTGACGCCACTTCGCGGGGTTGTCGGCCCAGTCGTCAACGTAGTTGCCGCGGCTGTCGAACGGGCCGGTTCCGACCGGTTGGTTGCCAGCCAGAGAGGGGCCCGAACTGTTGCCGCAGCTCGCCAGAGCGAAGGCCAGCAGGCACGGTGCGGCCATATGCATTGCCGATTTCATGGGGATCATCATGAATTAGAGATGGATTTTGGCAAAACATAGTTTGCCAAATCGGAATATTTTTGCCTTCCGGCCCTCCGCAGGGCCGGATTTTTCCCCGCGAAAAATAGGATTGCCCTGCAATCCGGATGGATTCAAGCATATGGGAAAGTCATGAAAACCCAGTTGTCATACCCTTTGTCTGCCGCCGCAAGGGTGGCCTTTGCGGGAATGCTTGCCATGCTGGCTCCCGCCCCCGCCGTTTCCGCCGACATCATCGCCGCCTACCGGTTTGAGACGAACAATGCCGCAGGATTCCAAGCCAGCGGCTTTGACGCGGATCTGCTCGCCAGCGCGGGTCCGGTGACGCCTCATGCGGGCTATAGCCTTTTTGCGGCTCAGAACAGCGGCAATGAGGGCGGACTGAGCGCCTATGGCGCCAACCAACCGGTCCTGCGGCTTTCCCGGATTGGGGGAAGCATCAATCTGGCTTCCGCGATGACGAACAACAGCTACTTCAGCATCACGTTGACGCCTTCCAGCGAGGTTCCCTTCGATTCGCTCACCTTCAACGTTTCCAGGGGAGGCTCCGGCGGAGACCGGGGTTACGCGGTTTTCTCCGATTTGACAGGCTTCAACCCCGGAGACGCGCTCCTGCATGTTCCGAACATCAACCCCGCGAACACCCGGACGTTTTCCCACGCGGAGTCCTTCGTCACCATCGATCTGAGCAATCCGCCCTTCGCCAATCTCGAAGAGCCGGTGACATTCCGCTTCTATACCTTCACCAACGGGGACACGGCCTCGATGGAGTTCGACAACATCCAGTTCAACGCCCCCCAGCGGAGCTTCACGATTTCGCCTCCGATCTCGCGCCCCGGGCAGATGCTTTTGCTGGAATGGAATTTCGGGGAAGAAATCACCTCCGCCATCCTCAACCCGGGGAACATCAATGTGACGGAAGATACGAATCCGGAAACCGGAGAAGGGGCCTTTTACATCGAAAGCTCCCCCGCCGAAGACACCACCTACACTCTCACCTACGTCACCGCCCAAGGGTACACGAGATCGATTCATGGCGATTTCCACATCGTTCAGCCGGGATTTTCCGTGAGTCACGACGCGGCCATCGCGGGCCGCACGCCAATCACGTTTTCATGGACGCTTCCGGAATTCACCAGCGCCTCCATCAGCCATGGAGGAAGCGAAACCATCGATCTCACGGGTCTCACCGATGAAAACGGGTTCGGTTTCACCTTCGATCCCGTGTTTCTCGAACCGGGCACCACGGAAGCAACCCTCACCTACACCACCGGAGAGGGTACGTTCCAACTGTCCGGGCCATTGACCGTGACTCCCGCGATTTTTGAATCCGCCACCGCTTCCGGCAACGGCAGCCCGGTTGCCATCGATCCGGAACCTATGGCGGACGGAGTCCTTTCCTACAGCGATCGCGTGGCCCACTCGTGGCAAGCCGTGCCTTCCTTCCTGATCGGCGCGGAGTTCGTGAAAGTCGGCAACAATGACAAGGAGAGTCCCGACTTCCAGATCACCTTCAAGGCGGCGGTGGATGCCACGTTTTTCCTCTTCATCGACAACCGCGTGGGAGACAATATCGGCGGGAACAATCCGGTAGCCGGAACCAACCACCCGCCGACGCTTGGCAACGGCGTGATGAATTGGGTTCTGGATTCCGGCTTCCTCGACTCGGGGGCGGATCTGGGGATTTATGAAACCGGAAGCACCCAGCCGATCAACCAATCCTACAGCATTTACTTCCGGCAGGTTTCCGCCGGGGAGGAATTCACGTTCCACGCGCAGAATGACGGCGCCAACCGCAATATGTATGGCATCGCCGGGGTGTCGCCGCAAATCGTGCCGATCGCCTTCGTGGGCAATCCCACGAACATTCAGGAAGGGCAATTCTCCACCTTGCAGTGGACGGTGCCCCCGGGCTCCGCGGTGGTGATCGACCAGGGCGTGGGCGATGTGACAAGCCTGACCGACGCCATAACGGGGGTCGGCTCGCTTCAGGTATCCCCGCCGCCGGGAAGCATTTCCTACATGCTCGCCTACGATCCTCCGGGAGCCGAGACGCCGGAGGTTTTTCTGGGACCGGTGACGATCAATGTGGAAGCCCTGCCGCCGCCGCCCTCCGATTTCCGGTTCACCTCGATCATGGTGGAAGGCGGCAGCGTGAATCTCGAATGGCCGGCGCCGGAAGGTGTGACGGACCCGGCCGCGCTGGGTGACATCATCTGGAGATCCATCGATCTCATCGGGTGGGACGCAATCGCAGCTCCTGTCTTTGTGATCGACGATGGGGCCGTCCGCTTCCTCGACAACTCGCCGCCTGCGGGTGGGAAGGTCTTTTACCGCATCCAGCGGAATTGATCCGGGCCGCTTATAGCGTTTTGTGAAATACCGGCAGGTAGGGCGCGACCGCCGGGCGCCCGTGACTTTCTCTGCGCGGCGGGTGGGGCTTCCATCGGCGGGGAAGCGGGAATGGTTGGGGCGTGATCCATGGCAGATCGGGAAAAAGTGGGACGGCCCGGCGGTCCGGCCCTACCGGAAAACCCTCCGGCGTTGCCGCCGCACGACTTTTCACAAAATTCTGAAAAAAAATGGCGCCCTTTTCATAAGGGCGCCACACAGACATGGGGAATGTTCTCCGGCTGTCAGATCATTTCTTTTCCTTGAGGACGATGTCCTTGAATTGGACCTGCATCGGCGGGCCGGCATGGAGCTGAAGGGCGATCACTCCTTTTTTGGGCGCTTCCTCGGTTTCGTCGGTCACATCCACCGTGAGGTGGCCGTTGATGAAGTGCTGGACGCGGTTTCCGACGGCGACGATTTTGTATTCGTTCCAGTCGTCCTTCCTGATGGCGGCCTGGATCTCGTCGGACTTGCCGGTTTCGCCGATGAGTTCGATGTTCGGTTTCCCGGGTTCCGAGCCTTGGGTGATTTTCACTTTCTGCCCGCGATGGGCGAGGATGCCCCTTCCGCGTTCCTCGTAGAGGATGCCGCTGTAGTTGTCGCCGTATTCAAAATCCGCCTGATAGCCGCCGACGACCTTGTTTTCGGCATCCGCCACCTTGCTCCGGTACTGGATGCCGCTGTTGGTGTAGTTCTGATCGTCGCCGGGGGTCATCTTGTATTGGAGCGAAAGCTCGAAATCGGCGGGCTCGCCGTCGTTCCAAACCAGGAAGGTGTTTCCGGGAGCGGGATTGTCCGCGGTGGTGCGGCCGGTGATCGCCCCGTCCTCGACGGACCAGAACCGCTCGATGCCGGACCAGCCGGTGAGGTCTTTTCCATTGAAGAGTTGTTTTTCCCCTGCATGGGCGGAGACGCCGAGGAGGAGGGACAAGAGGATGGTTTTCGTTTTCATAAATGGATTGGAGAGGGGCTCAAAGGCCTTGTTTTTTCAAGAACGGGATCAATTCATCGACGCCGAAGTCGGCCAGAACCTCGCCGTGCCAGTCCATGGTCGGGGCCTTGGATTGTCCGGAGAGATCCATCATTTCCTGCATGGCCTCGCGGTCACCGGAGACAACTACCTTGCGGACGGGAACCTTCTTTCGGTCAAGGTATTCGACGACATCCTCGCACCACGGACAGCCGGGCTTGAGATACAGGACGGGGAGATCGGACATGGAGCGGGTTTCAGGTGAAGCGGACGGCGTGTTTCTTCGAGAGCTTCAGGATGTCGCCTGCGGCCGGGGAAATCAAGGTGGCGGGATCGGTCAATTTTCCGCCATTCAACTGGACGGAGCCGGATTGGATGAACTGCTTGCGCAGCTCGCCGTTGGATTTTTCCAGATCGAAGGCGGCGCGGAAGCAATGGGCGGTGAGCGAGAGAACGGTGGGGTTTTCCGGCAGTGAATCGAGGGCAAGCTCCGGCAGGTCCGCGGAAGCGAGGTCTTTTTTGGAGAAGCGCGTGTCCCAGTCCGCCCGGGCGGCGGTCCCGGCTTCCTCCCCGTGGTAACGGGAGGTGATCCGTTCCGCGAGGGTCTTCTTCGCTTCCATCGGGTGGGAGGCGGAATCCAGCGCCTCTCCGAGCAAGAGCGTGTAGTAGCGCGCCATCAGCTCGTCGGAGACGCTCATGAGTTTTCCGAACATTTCCTGCGGCGGATCGCTGACTCCGACGTAGTTGCCGTAGGATTTCGACATTTTCCGCACGCCGTCGAGCCCTTCGAGCAGGGGCATGACCATCACGACCTGCTGCGGTTGTTTCTCTTCTTTCTGCAAATCCCGGCCGACAAGGATGTTGAAAAGCTGGTCGGTGCCTCCGATTTCGACATCGGCGCGGATTTCCACCGAGTCCCAGCCCTGCATGACCGGATACTGGAGTTCATGCAGGCGGACTTCCTGACCGGCCTCGATGCGGGTGCGGAAGTCCTCGCGCTGGAGCATCTGCTGGAGGGTGACGCGGGCATTGAGTTTGAGGATGTCGTCGTAGCTCATTTTCCGGAACCAGTCGCCGTTGTAGACGATCTCGGTTTTTTCCCGGTCGAGGATCTTGAACGCCTGGTCGGTGTAGGTGGCGGCGTTGGCCATCACCTCGTCGCGGGTGAGCGGAGGCCGGGTGGCGGACCGCCCCGAGGGATCGCCGATGGTCGCGGTGAAATCCCCGATGAGGAGGACGGCCTGGTGGCCGAGCTGTTGGAATTGCCGCAGCTTTTCAAGCGCCACGGTGTGGCCGAGGTGGATGTCCGGCGCGGTGGGGTCCACGCCCAGCTTGATCCTCAGCGGGCGGCCGAGGCGGAGTTTTTCCAGCAGTTCCTTTTCCGAAAGGACTTTCGCGGCTCCCGCGGTGAGTTGGTTCAGTTGCTCTTCAGGCGACACGGGCAGATTCGGTAAAGGAACGAGCGGCCATCGGCAAGCGCCCCGCCGCAAAACCTTGCGGGAAAATTTTCACTTCCCAAACCGGAAACCATCGGATAACCCTCCCGCCCGCCATCCAATGGTGGTCGTAGCTCAGTTGGTAGAGCCCCGGATTGTGATTCCGGTTGTCGCGGGTTCGAGTCCCGTCGATCACCCCATCTTTCTTATCGGGGACCTGTAGTGGTCCAGGACAAGGAGGAAGGAACCCTCCGGGATACTGAACGATGCAGCCTCTAGAGAGCAGGATTCAATACAAGTTCCGCAATTCACTTCTGCTGGCGGAAGCGCTGACCCATCCGAGTCTGGCCTACGAGTCCCAGAGGCCCCATTTCGACAACCAGCGGCTGGAATTCCTGGGAGATG
>CAZVSA010000072.1:0-8625 GCA_964629955.1 uncultured Luteolibacter sp. | reverse complement strand
CGCGGGTTCGAGTCCCGTCGATCACCCCATCCTTCGACTCGGGGCGTTGAAAATGCCCGGACCCGGAGGGGGGAAAACGAAAATTATGACCGATGCAGCCGCTTGAAAGCCGGATCCACTACAAATTCCGCAATTCCCTGCTTCTGGCGGAAGCGCTCACCCATCCGAGTCTCGCTTACGAGTCCCAGCGGCCTCATTTCGACAACCAGCGCCTGGAGTTTTTAGGAGACGCGGTCCTCCAGCTCATTGTCACCGAGGAACTTTACAAAATGTTCCCGGATTTTACGGAAGGTCGCCTGACCAAGCTCCGTTCCCGCGTGGTTTCCCGCCGGGCGCTCGCCCGTTTCGCCATGGCCATCCATCTCGGCGATTACGTGCTTCTCGGCAAAGGCGAGGAAGCCACGGGCGGCAGGCGGAGGCTGTCCACCCTGGCGGACGCCTTTGAAGCCCTGATCGGAGCGGTGTATCTCGATTCCGGGCCCGAACCGGCGAAGGAGCTTATCCTGCGGCTTTTCCAGTCGGAAATCGGCGGCATGATCACCAGCCCGGAAGAGCGCAATCCGAAGGGCGAGCTTCAGGAATGCCTGCAGGCCATCCATCCGCAGGCGCCGGAATACCGGATCATCAGCGAAAGCGGCCCCGACCACCGCCGGGTCTTCCAGGCGGAGGTTTCCTGGCGTTCCATGGCCCTCGCCACCGGCAAGGGGAAAAGCAAGAAGGAAGCCGAAGCCCGCGCCGCCGCCGAGGCCTTGCGCTCCCGGGTCTGGGAACGCTGACCTGCAAGCCCGCCGGAGTCACGAGGGCAACGGAGTAACGGTCTTAACCTGCAAATTCCCCTTGCAGGTTAAGACCGTTACTCCATTACGCGAGGGCGCATGTGCTCTCCGAATCCCAAAAATCAAGGTGAGGCACGGAACGTGGCGGAGTTGCCTCCATCGCCGTCGTCTTCCGCCGAAATCCTGGACCGGTTCTTCCAGTCAGCGAGGAATCCATCGCGCCACTGCCGAAGAACCCCATAGAACACATCGGCATCCAATAAGAGATCACGCAGCGATCCGGCGTCATGATGGTAGCCGGACGTGGACCTAAACCCGATCAATCTGACCCGATCACCGGCGTCTGCCTGAAAAATGTAACTTTGATCATCAAAGGCTTCGTCGCCATCCGGAGCCCATAAAAGATGATTCGAGCATATCAGCGATTCAAAATCAGGCCGTGACATGCCGAAGAACGTTTGTGCTTCCTGATCCGGCGCATACAAAGCGTCGCGAACCGCGTCGGCGATAACGGTTCCGCCAACTCCGTTCGCGAATGTCGCGGTGTGTGCGCCTCGGCGAGCCAATCGGGCTTCGACAGAATCCAGCGAGGACGCCAACATCGTAGCGTCGGGTGAGTGAACTCCGTAGCGCATGCCATCGATGAAGATGGTGAAGAATCCGAGACCACGGAGGCTGAGTCGATTGTAAGCCGTCGTGATGCCGGACTCGATCGCAAAAGTGGATGGATCGCCGATGATCATTCTTTTGCCGGACAGCTTATGCCCGGACTCTCGAATACCCGCGCAGGTAGCCCACGCATTGCGCCACTTCCGGAAGATTCGTTTGCCAGTTGTGTTCGTATTCCACGCTCACGTTGCCCGCGAAACCATGCTTGCGCACTTCGTCCAGCATGCCGGCGATGTCGATCGCCCCGGTGCCGAACGGGCGGTCGTGCGTCCACTCCTCCAGCGAAGCCCGGTCCTTCATGTGGAAGGAATGCACCCGCGGCGCGATTTTTTTGATCACTTCCAGCGGATCGAGGCCGGAGGAGGCCCAGTGGCCGACATCGGCGCAATAGCCGAGGTTCTCGTGGCGGCCGTTGATCGCCTTCCAGATCGTTTGCGGATCCCACAAATGGGTGGGTTTCGGATGGTTGTGGAAACAGACCTTGATGTCGTACTCCTTTGCCAGTTTTTCGAGGGTGTCGATGGCGTCGATGGATTCGGTGGTCACCCCGTAGAGGCCCATTTTCTTCGCCATTTCAAAAACTTTCCGGGCCTCGGCCTCGTCTTTGGAAATTCCGGTCACACCGAAATTGACCGCCGCCAGCTTGTTTTTTTGCAGATGGTCGAGCACCGCCTGGAGTTTCTCATCGGAGAGATCCGGGCCGAATTTCTCGTCGCCGTGATCGCCGCCGAGGCGTTGGCCGGGGAAAAGCTCCACTCCGCCCATTCCCGCGGCGGCGGCCATTTCAATCGCCTCGAAAAGGGAAAACTCCTTGAAGGACCAACATTGCAGGGAAATGGAAAACCCTGCGGCGGAGAGGGCCTCCTCCGTGATCGGCGCTCCCTTTGAACGGAGGGCGAGCAGAACGGAGGCGGCGGGGATCATGGTAAGAAGAGAGCGGCGTTTCATGGGATTTGTCCCGGCAGGATCAATGCATCATCCCAGGCAATCAACCCCGCATTTCCGATTTCAAACGGGTTTTCCGGTCCTCCGTTTGCTTCCGGCAAACATTCCGCCGGAAAATCATACATCCCTCCCCGTTGTCATTTCAGCAGGGCGGCATCACCATCCGGGTGTTCCACCAGCCGCAGAAGAGGCTTTGGGGCGTGAAACCCACCGGATTTTCTCTCGCGTCGTTTGTCCCATTTCAGACTGCCCGGAGATAAGATTCCGCAACGTCCCATGCTAAATGGCCGCTTGACTTCAGGTTACAATGTAAATACCTTGGCGGAATCCAAAGACCCAATTTCCACAAAACCCATCCATGAAAACCAACCCTACCCCAACGAACGCCAGGGGTTTCGCCTTGGTGGTGACACTTTCCCTGTTGATCCTCCTTACCGTCATCGCCGTCGGGTTGCTCGGCCTTTCCTCCGTCACCCTGCGCACCTCTTCCGCCGAAACCGCCCGCCAAACCGCCCGCCAGAACGCCAGGCTGGCGCTGACGATCGCCATCGGCGAGTTGCAAACCCACATGGGCCCCGACACCCGCGTCTCCGCCCGCGCGGAAACCATGGTGCGGCATCCGCAGGTCAACGGCTCGGTTTCCTCCAACTCCGCGAGGGCCTGGTGGGTCGGCGTGTCCGAGAGCGATCCCGCAAGGAGTCTGGGCGGCTCGAATCCTCCCCCCGTCGTATGGCTGGTTTCCGGTCTTTCGGGAAGCGGCGGCCCCTCCGCGCCTCTCAATGAGCCGGTGGATCTTGTCGGCGAGGGCAGTCTCGATCTTGCCCATCCAGGCCGGCAGGGTTCCGGTGGCCAATGCCTCCGGTCAGATCACCGGGGCCTACGCCTACTACGTGGACGACAACGGCATGAAAGCCCAGCTCGTGACCTCGCGGCAGGAAGTCCGCAACGACAGCACCGCCGGTTCCAAAGGCGGCCCCTTCGGCAGCGGTGTTTTGCCGGGAACCTATCCTCTGGGCATCCTCCACCGGATGTCCGGCATCGACGGGGTCGACGAGGTCCACAGGCTGCTCTCCACCAACAGCCTTCCGCTGGTGGGCGTTTCCCAGCCGGTCGCAAAGTCCAAGTTCTTCAGCTACACGACTTCCTCGCAGGGAGTCCTCTCCGACGTGAAAAACGGCGGATTGAAAAAGGATCTCACCCTCGCATTTGAAAATTCGGCCGTCTTCGGCAGGGTCTTTCCGACCAACCAGCCCAACAGATATCTCCTCATCGACCCCCAAAAACGCACTTCCGCACCCGATCTGACCAGCGGAGGCTACATCAACTGGTCGATTTTCCGGGACTACTATAACCTCAAGCAGCACTTGGTCACCATCAACGGGACCCCCTCCCTGGCACCCCATTTCATTGAAAAAACGGGATTGATCGGCGGGAACCCGACTCCTTTTGGCAAAGGAATGCTGGGGCCTCACACGATGGGGCAAAATCCTCCCTCCACGCTGGCCAACCATCCTTACAAGCAATATTCGCTATCCATCCCTCCCTCTTCCGCCGGAGGCGGGAATCCCAACAACTACGCGTTCAACCCCATCCACCCGGTTCTCTCCGCGCTCCATCAGAATGCCTGGGTATCCCAAGTCCCCGCCGCAAGCGGGCAACCAGCCAAAATCCGTACCCATGTCCAGATGTTCAGCGCCCACTACAACCCCTACAACGTGGGGCTCAACATGGCGGGGAACGTCAACAGCGCCCCAAGTGCCGGACCGCGCATGATCAAATATCCCCAGGTTGTTTTCACTGTCGGAAATTTCATAGACCGGCAGAACGGCCTCCATCCCAAGCTCCAGACGCATACCCAAGCCAACGTTTTCCTTGAACCCGGCCGCAGCCATGTGATCGGCTTCAGGAACGAGACCGCTTATGGACAAGAGTTCGACGGCGGCGGGGGTAATGTGGAGCGTTATTCCCAAGCCGTCGGGCAGATTATCGGCCAAAGCGTGTTCAGGGAGCACAATGCCGGTCCGGTCAGTGGAGCGGCAGCGGTCCCCGTGACGATCGAGTTCGCGTTTTCCCAGGCCGCCATGATGCATGGAGTCGATGAAGATCCCAACAACAAGGAAATCAGCCAGGTCTTTTTCACGCCGTTCGCCTACGACACGATTCCGGAATTCGAGCCGTTCGTTGGGAATGGGGGGGAAGACAATCTCACCTCCGCCAGGCGGCCTGGGAAAAAATTCACACGGAGTCTCACCGCCGGTCAGCTCAACGAGAACAGCGCGGTGTCCATGGGCATGTATCTGAGAACCACCCGTGAGGAAACCAGCCCGCTCCGCCCCCTGATCGATGCCAACATCCGCGCGGTATGGAACAATCCGCGGTGGGATTCTCCTCTCGATCTTCCCATCCTCGCCGCTTATTCCGCGGATCTTCAGGGAGAAGCGCCTGACCGCCGCATGCACATGACCACCGGCACCCAGCAACGTGGCTTCGCATATCTGGGCAACGACCACATGGCCGCCGGAGGCAACGACCGCGTGATCCTCTTCGACATCCCCCGCCGCGATCTCGTGTCCCTCGGGCAGCTCCAGCACGCCAGCGCGGGGCGTTTCAGCTACGAACCCACCTACATCGTCGGAAATTCCTACGCCAACCTGCGGATTCCCCTCGGCGACTGGAAGGCCTCCATCATCGATACATTCAGCACCAAGCATGGACTGACCGAACGCATTCCCGGTTCGTTCAACCTCTACGACGCGTCCTATCTGGTGAACGAGACAATGTTCGATTCCTACATCTTCACCACCATCCCCCAGATGAGGAACAACTATCCTCTGACTGGAAGCGATGAGCCTCCGGTGAACGCCGCCCATTACAACGCCTTGATTTCCGGAGATGCATTGCTGCCCAACCCGCGCTTCATCCCCTACGAACCGAAGGGCGCGCAATTTGAAATGTCCGCGATGAGAATTACCGGCACCGCTACCACCGGTTCTTTCTTCTCCAACGCCGGCCATCTCCTTGTGGACGGCGCCTTCAACGTCAATTCCACCTCCGTGGATGCCTGGGAAGCCTTTCTCTCCGGCACCCACAACCTGCCTGTCCAGAGAATCAACACCAATGGCGTTGTCACCGGATTCACCACCCCCGCCGGGGTTCGTTTCCCCCGCGCCTCCTCCCATCTCGGCGATGGCATGAAGTCCAACCTGATCGACGACAACTACTGGACCGGTTTCCGCGAACTCACCCAGGAGGAAGTCCGCCAGATCGCCGTTGCCATTGTCGATCAAATCCGCCAGCGCGGCCCCTTCCTTACTCTCGGCCAATTCGTGAACCGGAAATTGGAAAACTCCGAGCTGGGCAAATCCGGAGCCCTCCAGGCCGCCCTCGACGCCACGGTGAACCGGGGCCTGAATCCCGAATACGAATTGCCCACCGATCCATCGAAGCCGGAATTCTCCAATCTGCCCGCCAACAGCACCCAGGGCGCCGGCTATCCCGGGCAAATCCTCCAGGGCGATGTCCTCCAGGCGCTCGCGCCCTACATGACCGTCCGCTCCGACACCTTCACCATCCGCAGCTACGGCGAGGCCCGGGACTCCAACAACAGGGTGACGGCGAGAGCCTGGTGCGAAGCGGTCGTCCAGCGCCTGCCCGATCCATTCAGCCCTTCCTCTTCGGGGAATATTTTGAATGAGATCGCGCTTCCATCCAGCCCCTTCGGCCGTCAGTTTGCGGTGTTGTCATTCCGCTGGCTCAACCAGGAGGAAGTCTGAAACCCAGCGAGATTCATGCGTTTCCTTCCCGTATTTTGTTTGTTGCTCGCCTCGGTGCCCATGGCTTCCGGCCAGGGGGAAAAACTGATGCTGCGCGCGCTCGCGCTCACTCCCGCCGAGTTTCCCGAGCTGTGGGCGGCTGGTTCCAAAGGGCCCGTGCCGCTGGATTTTTCGCCCATCCAGCCGTCGGAACCGGTGGAAGTGAACCGCACCAGCCCCTTCCCCGTATTTTCCGGCCCGCTTGATGAAAAGGGCAAACCCACCGATCCGAAACCCAGCCTGCTCAAGCTCCCCAACGCATCCTCCATCCTGCTCCTCGGCTGGCTCCATCAGGGAAACCTCCAGTTCCTCCCCATTCCCGATCCCTTTTCCACCGCCAAACGGGAGGATTGGCTGATCATCAATTCCACCACGACACAAGTGGCGATGCGGATCGGCGACGAATCCACCCAGCCGCGCCTCATCAAACCCGGATCCCACCAGACGATCCGCATCGAGGCCCCGGCGGATCAGGGCGTGCCCGTGCTGATGGGCGCTCCCAGGGACGATGGGTGGAAAACCTTCTATTCCACTTATTGGCCCGTGTATCCCGACCAGCGTTGCATCGTATTGATGGTCGATGACGGAACCCGCATCCGCGTGAAATTGATCTTCGATCCCGTCGGCCAGGCGGCGGTGAAGGCCGCAGCCGATTGATAGGAAGGGGGCGCGGGCATCCTGCCAAAAGTGTTCCGGGAATCGCGGCGGCAACGCCGGAGGCGGGTTGGTTGGTAGGGATGGACCGCCGGGCCGTCCCACTTTTTCCCGATAGGTATGGCATCCATCCCGGCCCTTCCACTTTCTCCGCCAAATACAGCTCCACCCGCTGCGGAGAGAGAGTCACGGCGCGCCCGGCGGTCACGCCCTACTTTGGATCAGGCGATGGCGATGCCCGGTTTTTCCAGCGCCGCCAGCAGCTTTCCATGAATCCCGCCGAAGCCGCCGTTGCTGAGCACGGCGACGACATCTCCTTCCCGCGCTTCCTCCACCACGAGCGAGACGATCGCATCCACATCCGGCAGGTATCTTCCGTTGCCGCCGAGGCGCGCGATGTCCGCGGAGAGTTTTTCCGGGTCCAGGCGGTCGTTTTCCGGAATTTTGTGAAGGCCCTGGATGCACGGGATCAGCGTGAAATCCGCCGAGGCCAGCGCCTCCGCCAGCTCGGTCTGAAAAACGGCGCGGCGGGTGGTGTTGGATCGCGGCTCGAACAGGACCCACAGGCGCGCGCCCGGGTAGCTCTGGCGCAGACTCCGGACCGCCAGCCGGATGGCCGTCGGGTGATGGGCGAAATCGTCGATCACCTTGATTCCTCCGGCCTCCCCGCGGAATTCCTGGCGGCGCGCCACCCCCCCGAATTCCGCGAGCGCCCCGCGGATCTCCTCCACACCCAGCCCGGCGAAAGTGGCGGCGGCAACCGCCATCGCCGCATTGCGGACGTTGAACTCGCCCGCCATCGGCACGCCGTACTCCACCCCGCCAAGCGTGAAGGAACTACGATCTTTCTCGTAGTTCACCGCCGCGATGCGCAGCCCGCAAGCTTCCCCGAAACCGACCGTGGTGACCGGGCAGGGCGCTCCGGCGGCCACTTCGAGGACGTTCGCCTCGTCGCCGTTGACGTAGGCCATGCCCCCGCGCGGGACGATGTTGAGCAGGCGGCGGAAGGTGAGCTTGATCTCGTCGAGAGAGTTGTAGATGTCCGCGTGGTCGAACTCGATGTTGTTCACCACGACGCATTCCGGCAGGTAGTGGAGGAATTTGGAACGCTTGTCGAAAAACGCGGTGTCGTATTCATCCCCTTCGAGGACGTTGATCGGAGAATCGGAAAAATACGCGCCGCGGCCGAGATTCTTCGGCAAGCCGCCGATCATGAACCCGGGATCCCGCCCCGCATGGCGGAAGATCCACGCGAGCATGGAGGCCGTGGTGGTTTTTCCGTGCGTGCCGGAAATCACGAAGTTCCGTTTCCCGCGCAGGAAATGCTCTTTCATCACCTCCGGCAGGGAGTGGTAGAGCAGTTTCCGGTCGAGCGCGGCTTCCGCCTCGGGGTTTCCCCGGGAAATCGCATTCCCGATCACCACCACGTCCGTATCTTCCGGGATGTTTTCCTCACGATAGCCTTCGGAGATCGTGATGCCCTGCCCGCGGAGGAAATCGGACATCGGCGGATACACATTCGCATCGGAGCCGGTGACGGTGAAGCCGCGTTGTTTCATTGCGGAGGCCACCGCTCCCATGGCGGTGCCACAGATGCCGGTGAAGTGGAAGCGGGTCTTGTCGGACATGAAATCGCGGATCGGAAAAAGTGGATGGCTGGTCGCGCGATGCTGGCGCGATGGCGGGCCGCGTCAATCATCCGTTGCCAAGGAACGTGGTGGCGATCACCGGTCGCCACCTCCTCTTTGCCTTCGGGGACCACACGCGCC
>CAZVSA010000071.1:0-14623 GCA_964629955.1 uncultured Luteolibacter sp. | reverse complement strand
AATCCGGACGCCAAAACCGTCGCCTACCTCAGCGGTCGCCCCTACGTGGATCAGGAAAACTTCGAGGCCACCGCCGGGCGCTGGCTCTCCTTCGCCTCCGATCCGGACGCCCGTTACGACGACATCGTGCGCATCAACGCCGAAGACATCGAACCCACCGTCACCTGGGGGATTTCCCCCGATCAGGGTATTTCCATCTCCGAATCCATCCCCGATCCTGCAACTGCCGCCACTCCCCAGGAACAGGCATCCATCGAGGAAGCGCTCGCTTACATGAAGCTGGACGCCGGCACGCCGATCCAGGGAGTGAAAATCGACGTCGCGTTCATCGGTTCCTGTACCAACGGCCGCATCTCCGATTTCCGCGAGGTGGCGAAATACATCCAGGGCCACAAAGTCGCTCCCGGCGTGACGGCCATCGTCGTTCCCGGCTCCCAGATCGTGGCCGTGCAATGCGAGCAGGAAGGCTTGCCGCAGATTTTCCGCGACGCGGGTTTTGAATGGCGCGCCGCGGGCTGCTCGATGTGCCTCGCCATGAATCCCGACAAACTCGTCGGCGACCAGCTCTGCGCCTCTTCCTCCAACCGGAATTTCAAAGGCCGCCAGGGTTCGCCCACCGGACGCACCGTGCTGATGTCCCCGGTCATGGTCGCTGCGGCGGCGATCACCGGCTCCATCACCGACGCCCGCCAACTGTTCAAACTGGAGGAGCCCGCCGCCGTCGCGTAATGCCAACTTTCACGAATGGAAAGAATCCGCCGGAACAGGTTTCTTAAAATCCGTGCAATCCGTGGTTAAAAATCCGCTTCCATTCATCAAGCCACCTCATCTCCGGAATTTGGTATAAAAGCCGCAACCCTCCGGCCCCACCCGCATCCGCCATGAAGAACCAAACATTCACCCGCGTGAAAAAATCCATGGCCTGCGCCCTTCTCGCGGCGGTGGGATTCGCCGGAATCGCCCATGCGGAAGAACCGCAACATCCCGTCAAACCCCTGCTCTGGAAAATCCAGGGCGAGGGCCTCGAAAAGCCCTCCTACCTCTTCGCAACCATCCATCTCGGCGGCGGACCGCTGGACAACCTGCATCCCGCCGCCGAAGCAGCCTTCGATGCCGCGGACGTTGTCTACACCGAGGTTCCCATGGACCCGGGCACCCAGCTCGCGATGGTCGCCGGCATGATCCGCAAGGACGGAAAAACCCTCACCGAATCCATCGGCCCCGGGCTGGCGGAGAAATTCGATGAGGAGCTGAAGCAAATCAACCCGGCCCTCGACGCCACTCCGTTCAACCAGCTCAAGACCTGGACCGCGGCCATGGCGCTGCCCATGCTTCCCGCCCAGCTCCAGGGAGACACCCCCATCGACATCATGCTCTGGCAAAAAGCCGTCGCCGCGAAGAAGCAAACCGCCGGCATCGAGAAGCCCGAAGACCAATCCGGAATCTTCGACGATTTGACCGAAGACGAGCAGATCATTCTCATGGAGGAAATGATCCGCATCCTCCGCGAGGACCGCGCCGAAGGCCGCGATTCCATCCGGGATCTCCGGACCGCGTACGTATCCGGAGACATTGCCGCAGTCCAGGTCGAGATGGAAAAAGCCCTGCAAGACCTCGCCGTCGGCGAGCACAAGGAATTCGGCGAACGGCTGATGAAGCGTCTCATCGACGACCGCGACGCCAACATGGCGGGCACCATCCACCGCTTTCTCCAGGAAAGCCCCGGAAAAGTGCACTTCTTCGCCGCCGGAGCGGGCCACTTCGCTTCCAAAACCAGCATCCTCGCCCACCTCGGTGAGAAAGGCTACCAAATCACCGCCATCACCGAATAACCCCACCATGAAAACTTTTCTCCGCCCCTTCCTTCTCTCCGCCACCCTGGCCGCGGGACTCTGCACCGCACCGCTGCACGCCGAAGAGGAACCATCCCCCGCGGAACAACTGATCGCCCTCACCGGCTTTTCCCAGACCGCGAAGGACGGAGCCAAAGCGGTTTTCTCGCCCTTCCTGGCCCGGATCCGGGCACAAGGCCTGCCCGAGGAAGCGATCGGTGAAATCAGCGCGGCGGCCGACCGGTTTTTCGACAAAACCTTCGACGATCCCGCCCTCCTCACCGACATGGCGGCGGTCTATTCCGAAGCCTTCACCAACGACGAAATCCTCCAGCTCCTCGCATTCTACAAAACGCCCATCGGCAAAAAAGCCATCCAAACCCTGCCACAGGTCATGGCCGAAGGCGCCCGGATCGGGCAGCAATACGCCGAAAAAAACCAAGCCGGCTTCCAGCAGGAGCTTCAGGCGATTTTCGAGAAACACGAACCCGGCTCCGTCGAGCCCGAATAACCTTCCACCCTCACCGTCATGCCACTCGATCCCGTACTATCCGTCACCGGTCGCGCCGTTTTCATCCCTGGAGCGGACATCGACACCGACCGCATCATCCCCGCCCGTTTCATGAAATGCGTGACCTTCGACGGTCTCGGAGAATTCGCGTTTTACGATGTGCGCTTCAATGAACACGGAGAAAAAACCGATCACCCGCTCAACGATCCCCGCTTCGCCGCCGCGTCCATCCTGGTCGCCGGGGTGAACTTCGGCTGCGGCTCCTCCCGCGAGCACGCTCCCCAATCCCTCCGCAAATACGGCTTCAACGCCGTCATCGCCGAGTCGTTCGCGGAAATTTTCTTCGGAAACTCCACCACGCTCGCCATGCCCTGCGCCACCGCGGCGGACATTTCCACCCTGCGCGCCGCCATCGAGGCCGATCCTGCGACCGAAGTCACCATCGACGTCGACGACCTCCGCGTCACCACCTCCGGCGGCATCGGCTTTCCCATCACCATGCCGGAATCCGCGCGCGACGCCCTCATCTCCGGCCGTTGGGACCCCATCCAGGAACTGCTCGACAACGAGGCCGCCATCGAAGCGAAGGCCGCGGAACTCCACTACGTGTGAACCCGCCGGTCCCCGACCGGCGGCCGGAAGGCATCGGGCTGTTCGATCTGGACGGCACGCTGATTCCGTGGGACTGCCAGCTTCTTTTCCGCCACTTCGTGGTCCGGCGCGAGCCTTGGCGGGCGGTGTTTCTGCCCGTTTATCTCGCGTTTCTACCGCTGGGAGGCGTGCTCGGGATCGAGGGTTTGAAAAGAATCTTCCTCAGCTATCTCTGGCGGATGGACGAGGAAACGCTGAAGAACCGTTCCCGTGAATTCGCCGCGCTGGTGGCGGAATCCGTCTATCCGGAGCTGAAGGAAACGCTGGAAGAACATCGCCGCCGCGGCCATTTCCTCATTCTCTCGTCCGCCAGTCCGGAATTTTACGTCAGGGAAATCGGCCGTCTCCTGGGCTTCGATCTGGCGCTCGGCACGCAGGTGGAGCCTTCCCCGGCATTTCGTTTTTTCCCGGATCTGGAAAACCACAAAGGCACCGCCAAAGTCACGCGCCTCCGCAAGATACTGCCCGCATCGTACTTCGAGCGGGGCCGCCTGGTCTCCTGCCATGGCTACACCGACAGCACCGCGGACCTGCCGATGCTGGAACTCTGCGAGTCCGCAACCGTCGTGAATCCTTCCGGGCGCCTCACGGAGTTGGCCTCCGGCTGGGAAATCCTCCGCCCGGCCCGGCCCTGGCAAACGCGGTGCGGTTTCGCCGCCCGGGCCATCGCCCTGCTCACCGGCCTTGGGAAAAACCCCGGAAACCTCCGGGGCACTTTTACTCCGCGAAAATAACCTCCCGCTCCGCTCCGGAGCCGCCGCGGCCGAAACCATCGCCAATGTCCTTGCTCGTGACGTAGAGCATCAGGGAAATGAGAGCCAGCGCGCAGGCGGTTTGGACGATTTCCAGCGGCCTGGTCTGGATCGGGCGGCGGAAGATTTTCTCGAAAATCGCCAGCGTGATGTGCCCTCCGTCCAGAACCGGGAACGGCAGCATGTTCAGGACCGCCAGGTTCACATTGAGCAGCACCATGAACGAGAGCACCCGCCGCCAGCCGTTCTCCGTCTGGAGAAGCTGATAGATCATCTTCCCGATGCCCACCGGGCCGCTGAGGTGATCGACACCGATCCCGGACTTCGGCGAGGCGACGCTGGTCACCGTGGCCCACATCATCCGCAAAGTGTCATTGACCTGCTGGAACGGGCCGGGATGGACGATCCGCACATCCGCATTGGCGGAATAGTCCCATTCAATGCCCAGATCCGGCTTCATGTTTTCAGGCTGGAGGGGAGGCACCGGCGTCACCGATACCCGCCGGATTTCGCCGGCCGCCGTTTTCACTTCCAGCTCCACCGGAGCCCATTCCCTGGATTCCAGGTGTTTGACAAATTGAGTGATTCCAAACAGGCGCTGGCCGTCCACGCTCAGGATTTCATCTCCTTTCCCCATGCCGGCTTTTGCGGCGGGGCTGTTTTCGATCACATGATCCACGAGGGTTCTGCTCGCCTGGCCAATGCCAACCTGGCGCAAGGCACGCCGCTGGAACCAGCGGGATTCCTCCGTTTTATGACCGGAAACCAAAGTGAGCGGTTCGTCCTCCCCTTCGCGCTCGACGGTGAAAACGATCTCCTCCCCGCGGCTCAAAACGATCCGCTCCATGATGCTGTCGAGCGATCCCCCGAACCCATCCACAGCGCCCCCGTTGATCGCCAATATCCGGTCGCCGGGCTGGAATCCCGCGCGTTCCGCGGGGCTTTCGGGAACAACATAACCAATGCGGGTTTCCGGAATGAAATCCCGGGGCTTGCCGACCGCGTACACGACGCATGCCGCGGCCAGGGCCAGCAGGATCGAGAACAGGGGACCGGCGAAGGCCACGATGATCTTGTCGAGGGGGGAGATCGGTGGAAGCGGCTTGGTCGCCTGGTTTCCCCCTTCGATGGACTCCATCGGCGCCATCTGCGGCAGGGCGACGAAACCACCGGCCGGAATCCATCCGAGCCCGTATTGCACGCCCTTGATGTCCTTTTTCCAAATGGGTTTGCCGAACCAGACCTGGAAACGGTCGATTTGCAGACCCCGCCATTTGGCCGCGAGAAAATGCCCCAGCTCATGCACGAAGATCGCGATGTTGAAAAACATCAGGACGATGAGGATCAGAAGCGTGCCGTAAAAAATATTGGTCAGAATTTCCATGCAAGGGTGGTAATGCGCGGAAACTAGCGCCACCGGCGCGGTCGGCAAGTTGATAAACCGTTCTTGTTTTCCGCGCGGAGCCGGGCGGATGGGTTCCGGTTCATTCGGCAACCCCCTTGAAAATCTCCCAGGCGGTCAGCCAATCCTTCTCCTGGCGCCGGAAGCCGAGATCCAGCAGACGCTTCTCCATGTCCGGAAAATGGGCGGCTCCGTAAAAAATCGCCAGGCTCCTGCGCCCGGCCTTGATCTGGGCATCCAGAACCTCAAGGCAGTGGCGGTTGCGGTCGGTGATGATGACGCTCTCCCCCGCCAGCGCGCCGATCTGGTCGTCCCCCCTGCCGAGCGAATGGACGAGTTCCATCTTCACAAGATCCGGCCTGCCCGCGATCACCGCCATCAGCAATTTGGCGACGTCCGGCTGCTTCACATCCTCCGGCGCCTTGCGGCTGGCTTCCAGCGCGAATCCGGCGATCGTTTCCCCCCGCTCCGCCTGCATCCGGTCGAATTCCTCATACGTCAGATCCGCGTGGACGAAATTCTCCGCCAGATAGTTGATCGAACGGCTCTGGCCGGTGAGTTTCAGGAAATTTGCGATCGTTTCGTACAAATTGCCGAGCGCGGAAGCCGGATTCTTCTCCTTCGCGGCCGGTTCTTCCTCCGGTTCCGGCGCGGGTTCCGCTCCGATCTCGTCGCCGCCGATCATTTCAAAGAGAACCGCCTCGTAACCCCCGAACCGTTCGTTGAGCGCATCGTAGTAGGCTTCGTCGGCAATGTGGATCGCGCCCACCAGATCCACCCGCGCGCCGTCTTTTTCGTAACTGGTGATCGCCGTTTGCAACCGCGCCGCCCGCTCATCCTCCTCCACACGGATGAAACCTTCCGCACGGGCCGCGGCCGCGGAAATCATGAGCCCCAACGCCCCCGCGAGCATTCGCTGCATTCTCATGGGCCGGAGTCTCGCACACGGCGTTCCCCGGTGCCAGCGGTTTGTCCCCGGATCATGCCGCCGTTGCCGCACGGCGGATTCTCGTTTATATGCCGGGGAAGATGCAGCCCCCAAACGCCCTCCGATACTGCCCCGATCTCCTCCACCGCACGCGGCGGCCCACCCGCGAGGTGATGGTGGGGAACGTCGGCGTGGGCGGCGGCAACCCGGTCCGCGTGCAATCCATGATCACCTCGGACACCCGGGACACCTCCGCCTGCGTGGCGGAGATTCTCGGGCTTGCCGGCGCGGGTTGCGAAATCGTCCGCGTCACCGCGCAGACACGGATCTACGCCGCGAACCTCGAACACATCGTCCGCGGGGTCCGCGATGCGGGCTGCGGGGTTCCCATCGTCGCGGACATCCATTTCAAACCTGACGCCGCCCTGGAAGCCGCCAGGTGGGTCGAGAAAGTCCGCGTGAACCCCGGCAACTACGCGGACAAGAAAAAGTTTGAAATCCGCGAATACAGCGATGCCCAATACGAGGAGGAACTCGACCGCATCCGCCGGGAATTCACCCCGCTCGTCCACCTCTGCAAGGATCTCGGTCGTGCCATGCGCATCGGCACGAACCATGGATCGCTTTCCGACCGCATCATGAACCGCTACGGCGACACGCCGCTCGGCATGGTCGAGAGCGCCCTTGAGTTCGCCCGCATCGCCCGGGAAAACGGCTACCACCAGTTCGTTTTCTCCATGAAGGCATCGAACCCGAAGGTCATGATCGAGGCCTACCGCCTCCTCGTCGCGCGCCTCGATATGGAAGGACCGGAGTGGAACTACCCGATCCACCTGGGAGTCACCGAGGCCGGCGACGGGGAGGACGGCCGCATCAAAAGCGCCATCGGCATCGGCTCCCTTCTCGCCGACGGCATCGGCGACACCATCCGCGTCTCGCTCACGGAAGACTCCATCCACGAAATCCCCGTGGCACAGGCGATGGTGGAGCCGTTCAACAGCAGCCACGGCCTGCCGCGGGACGCCGCGGCCACCAATGAATTTCCCCCCGCCTACGATCCCTTTTCCTACGAGAGACGCCGTAGTTCCGTGATGGAAATCATGGGCCGCGAACTCGGCGGCGACAAAACCATCCGCGTCTTCACCACCCGGGAACGCTGGAACGCCCTCGCCCACAAGATCGCCAACATGGGGGATTTCAAACCGGAGATCATCGTGGAGGAATCCGGGGTGATCGAAGTCGATCCCCGCGATTCCACGGCCATCTCCCGGCTCAACGAAAGCTCCGGCACTCATCTGGTGACCGTCGCGGACGGCCTGGACATGGAAGTCATCCCCGCGTTCCGCGAACTCGCCTTCCGCCTCGCACCCCGCCACCCGGTCCTCCTCAAGGACACGCTCCACCCCCCGTCCGGCGGCACCGATTTCCTGCGCGCGCTGCTCCCCGCCGCGAAAAACATCGGATCGCTCCTCTGCGACGGCATCGGCGACGCCGTGCTCGTCCGCGGGGAAACCGCCCCGGGTCAGTCCCTCAGACTCGCCTACAACATTCTCCAGGCCGCCGGCGCGCGCATCTTCAAAACCGATTACGTGGCCTGCCCGAGCTGCGGCCGCACCCTCTTCAACCTCCAGCATACCACGCAAAAAATCAGGGCCGCCACCGGTCACCTCAAGGGAGTCCGCATCGCCATCATGGGATGCATCGTCAACGGGCCGGGCGAAATGGCCGATGCCGACTTCGGCTACGTCGGCGGCGCACCGGGCAAGATCAACCTCTATGTGGGAAAGACCCCCGTGAAGTTCAACATTCCGGAAGCCGAAGCCGTCGAACGCCTCATCGGCCTCATCCGCGAACACGGCAAATGGGCGG
Source organism: uncultured Luteolibacter sp. (assembly GCA_964629955.1). Lineage (GTDB taxonomy): Bacteria > Verrucomicrobiota > Verrucomicrobiia > Verrucomicrobiales > Akkermansiaceae > Luteolibacter. The sequence continues at coordinate 6,678 of CAZVSA010000071.1, read as the reverse complement.
ATGCCCCCGCCACGGTTTCCGCCCAAGCGTGAAGTTCCCACCATGTCCGGCACCCGGGTTGAAACAGAAACAAAGGAGCGGGCATCCACCGATATTCCATGGAATGTCGTTGTACATGATGATCCGGTGAATCTGATGAAATATGTCACATGGGTTTTCATGAAGATTTTTTCTTATGATGAAAAGCATGCCGGAATGTTGATGATGCAGGTACATCGCGAAGGGCGCTCGATCGTCTGGACGGGCGGGCGGGAGAAAGCCGAGTTTTATGTCCAGCAGCTCCAGGCGCACCAATTGAAAGCCTCGCTCGAAAAAACCGGATGAAAGCGATGCCCACACTGGAAGGAGGGCTCCGCATCGAGGTGGACGGGCCCGGCGATTGGAGCATGCTCCGCTTCCTCATCACCGACGCGATTTCCCACCGGGACGACGACCTGGCGGAACGGCTGGGCGGACTCATCGAAGACACCGGCGACTGGAGCGATTATGTCGTTCCGGATCTCCGCGAGGCGTTTCAGGATGAACTCGCGCAGGTGGGAGCCGCGATCGAAGCCGCCAAAGCGGAAGCAAACGGAATGGCCGGACGCATCCGCATCACGCGCGACGACGCATGGCCGTGGTACAGCGCGCTCAACCAGGCGCGGCTTTCCCTGGAAGAACACTTCAGGTTCGGCGACGCCGCGAGCCTGGACAAGCAATCCCTCTCCCCCGCCCGCGCCTCCGCTTTCATCCGTTCCAGGTTCTATTGCGCGCTCCAGGAGGTTTTGTTGAAATATGTGATGGAATAAAATTCCCGATTTTTCATCGGGAGGTTTTTTCGATTTGGCGTGAATAGGAAAGCCCCCCGCATCGTTTCATGGTTGTTATGAAAACAATCCAAATGCTCACGATCGGAATGGTTGCATTGTTCTCCGCAGGCGCTCTGGATGCGGCGCCATGGAGCCGCCACAATCCACAGCCAACACCATCCCGCCACCATCACAACAGCCATGGGCATGGACATGGATATGGGAACTCGTTCCATAACCGCATCGAGGTGAAGGCGCAGACGAAGCTCCGCCAGCTCGGCTACTACCGCGGGCGCATCGACGGCCAGTTCGGCTCCGCGTCGCGCGCGGCTCTCGTCCGCTTCCAGCGCGACTCGCGGATTCCCCGCACCGCGCGGCTCGATCCCCGCACCATCCGTGCGCTCCGCATCCGGTAAATGATATTCCCGATTCATTCCCAAAATTCCAAACCCCCGATGAATCCGCCCGCGCGTGATCCATCGGGAGTTTTCATGAAAGCCGGACATTCCGGCGGGCGATCCGCTTCACTCCATGGTGGTCACGGTGGCGTGCACGCTGATTGTTCTTTTCACGTGAAAGGACAAATAAGCCACCCGCTCGGGATTCCGATCGTTGAAAGGGGTGATTGTCAGAACCTCAATGGTGTACATGCCGTCGCTGGATATGCCATCCTGCAAGTCCTCAAGAGGTACCACGGTGTTCTGGGGCGCGAAGGTGTTGACCGAATAGGCGGAGGATGGAATTTTGAAACCTTCCATGCCAAGCGCCGGCGGCCCCCGGTAGATTTGCGCGTATGTCACGCTGTCCGGATAGAGGTCCGTCAATACCACCCGGGCATCCTTTGGAAGCCCCACATAAGTTCGCTGCGGATCGATTCCCTGGATTTCGGCGGTGCAAACCGGCCAGATTTGAATGGTGGAGGTGCCGATCTTCGCCCGCATGTTGCCCTCGCCCACAAAAACGTAGGCATCATAGCTTTCCTCCCCGATCGCTTTGGTCGGTGAATTTCCCGGAAGATTCTGATAGATATGCGGAATGGTGTAGGAGCCGTTCAGGCTGAATTCGATCAATTGATTGTAGGTGCCCTGGCCGCTGCCGTTTTCCGAAGGAATATGAAGGGTCGGGTGATAGAGCTTGTAACCCGTTTCCAGCGTCACTCTGGTTGGGATTCCTTCCGGGATTTCCTGCCCCTCCGTTGGCAGCCGGCTGATTTGGATATTCGCGGAGTATGGCTGGTCCGCCCGGGTGCGCGCGGGCTGATAAGGATCTTCGGAAACGAGGGTGATGACAGCTTCGGGAATGAATGTGCCGACAAGTTTTTCGGCGAGAAGTTCCGGCAGGCTGGAAGAGGATGGATCGGAGCCGAGATTGATATCGAGATGAAGTCCCAGAACCTTTACATCGAGCAAATTGGAACCCAGAGATATGTTCGCGTGCAGGACATTTCCCACCGTCGCATCGAGGATCGAGAACGGGCTGTAAATGGAATCCTTGTAGGCGTATAACTGGAAGATTGATCCCGTCCCCTGGATGGGCCTTGAGCGGATCTGCCCGTTTTTTTGAGCGACCGGAATATCATAAACGATCGTCTGCCCTTCGACCAACTGGATCTGCCTGATGAAATCGACCGCCGGGGCAAGCGGTGCCGTGGAAACGAGGAAAAGGACAAGTAGTTTCATGGCTGGTGGGGCAATACGGTGACCGGTCCGCCTTCCAGCGTGGCGATTACGATGACGCCGGATTTCCGCAAGCGTTCGATCTGGGCGTCCGGCAGCGGAACCTTCCCGGTGACCTGGTCGCGGGTGACTTCCTGGCTGGAGATCCACGAACGGTTTTGAGCGAGGAAAACCTTCCAATCCACGGAATTCCCGGAAGGCCGGGATACGATTTTAGCCCCGAGCTCCGGGGGACACCAAAGAAGGGCTCCTTTCGGAACAATCAAAAAGATTCCGTCGCCCTGGATGAGGGTGGACATTTCCAGCAGCGAAAAGGAGGAAGGGCGGGGCGGCTCCGGCAAGGGGGCTTCCTGCCGTGCCAGTGCGGCGGCCCGTTTCGCGATGAACTGCTCGTCGTTCGTGATGTCCGCGGTGGGGCCTTTGCTTTCCGCTGGCAACACGGCGGCCCCGGCACCGGAACGGCGCTCTTCTTCCGCCATGAGGAATGTCCCGAGGAAAAGCGTGGAAATGAGGAGATGGCTTTTCATGGTGTTTTTGTAATTTTCAGCCAGCCATGGCCCTGGCCGGCCGCAAGATTGACGGTCACCTCCAGGTCCAGGCTGACTCCGGTGGTGATTGGAGCGAGGGCATTTGAAATGGGGCCGTTGGTTTCCGGCGGCGGAGGCGTCCCGAGAACGGTGAGACCGATATCCGCCAGGTCCAGTCCGAGAAACGGCGGGCGGTGGATCGGGGTGTCGAAGCGATTGATGCCATAGATGAGATCCACGGACGAACCGACGATCACCTGATCGGCGGAAATATCAATTGTTCCGGTCATCACCGGAGGAGCGGCGTGGTATTCACCGAGCACATAGAAATGCCCCTTGGGATTGAGATTGTAGTGTGGAGGAGAGATGAGACCGGGAAGAAGGGCGCCGAGAAGGGTGGATCCCGCCATATGGAAACCCAGATTGACATTCTTCGGAACGATGGGATCGCTGAGCGTCCAGTTCTGCCCGTAGGCGTGGACGGGGCCGATGCCGGCTCCGGGGCTGGAATGGGTGATGGAGAGCTGCTGCGGATAAATATTGGCGGGCCCTGTCTGAAGATATACGTAGGCGGTGGAATGGACGGTGCCTCCGAGGCCAAGGAGCCCTCCCAGGATTTTTTGCTTGAAGACGCCTCCGGAGAGTTCGGCATTGTTCGCCCGGTTTCCGAGTTCGAGCTTTCCGGCGATCCCGAATACATCGTATCGGAATGGTTTCCCGAGAAAGACGTTTGCGGATCGCGAGTGCTCCGTAAGGGTGACGGGCGCATCCATGCCGGGTGCCCAGCACTGCACCTGTGCGCGGAGGGGCTGGAAAAGATGTATCAGAACGATTCCCGTGGCTGCGGGAAGCGCCCGATAGGGGCGGGGTTTCATGGGTGGTTGTGATTGGAATTTCCAGACCACAACGACAAACACGGGCACCTTCGGCACGGGAATGCCTCCGGATGTTCTGGGGCGGTGGAATGGGCGTTCCGCCGCTTGGTATGTCAGGCGAGTGGACTGTAAGGGACAGCTATTGAAGCGACCGGATTTAATCATACGGAACCCTGAATATCTAACTTTTTAGAAAACTCTTTCCTTATTGGTTGATTGGAAAACCGTTCATTTTACCGGAGATTCACCGGATTCCGGCCTCAAAATGGCGTTCCGCTTATAGGGCGATCAATGGGTGGCCGGGGCATCGGACGGGATGCGGATGACGGGCAATCTGAAACGGAGCGAATTGATCCCGCGTTGCGGCGGCTTGCAGTCGCGGATGGGGAGGGCTAGCCTCCGGTCGTGGCGGCAAAAGCGAAAAAAGTTCCGGAACGCGGGGGGGATTTCCACGCGGTGGTGGGCAGCGATGACGGCCTGGTAAGGGAAAAGGCGCTCGCGCTCTACAACGAACTCACCGGCGGAGTGGACGACGGTTTCACCCACGAGACGATCGACGGCATCGCCGACAATTCCGAATCCGCCCACGAAATCTGCGAAACGACGGTGCAGGCATTGCTGACGATCCCGATGTTCGGCGGGGACAAGGTCGTCTGGCTGCGGAATGCCAATTTTCTCGCGGACAATGTGACCGGCCGCTCGCAGCGGACCGAGGCCGGGGTGGAGCGCCTGCGCGCGACGCTCGAACAGGGACTGCCCGAAGGCGTGAAGTTCCTGCTGACGGCGCAGGGCGTGGACAAGCGCCGCGCGTTCTGGAAATTCGTGGAGAAAACCGCGAACGTGCAGGTCCACGACCGGATCGACACGAGCAGGGACGACTGGCAGGACCAGGTGGCCGCGCTGGTGACCAGGCGCGCGAACGAATTGGGATTGCGCTTCGATACGGACGCCCTCGCGCTTTTCGTGATGCTGGCGGGCGAGCAGTCCCAGCAAATCGGCAACGAACTGGAGAAACTCGACCTCTACCTCGGCGAAGAGCGGAGGGAAGTGACGGAGGACGACGTCCGGCGGATGGTCCCGCTGAGCCGCACGGCGGTGGTCTTTGAAATCGGCAAGGCGATCCAGCAGGGCAACGCCGCCCGGGCGGTTTCCATCATCGACGAGCAGCTCGCCGCAGACGAGTCCGCCATCGGAATCATGCGGGCTTCCGTGATCCCGACGGTGCGGAATCTCTTCATGGCGAAGCTGATCACGGAGAAATTCAAAGTCCCCACCGGAGGCTATCCGGCGTTTTCCGGGGCGCTGAACCGGCTCCCGGAAGCGGACCGGGCCTGGCTACCACAGAAAAAAGACGGCACGGGGGTGAACGTTTTCCCCATTTTCCTCGCCCTGTCCAACGCGGCGAACTACCCGCTCGAAGGTTTGCAGAAAGTCATGGAAGCTACGTTGAAAGCCGACCAGGCCCTCGTAACCACCGGGCTGGACCACCGGCTGGTGCTGCACCGGCTGATCGTGGAGATCGCCGCCGCCCGCAAAGTTCCCGCACGAAGATGAAAGTAATCACGGTTGCGATATTGATCGGCCTGCTGGCCGGGGTGATGGGGGCTCTTTGCGGAGTCGGAGGCGGAGTGGTGATGGTCCCCGCCTTCGTGGTCGCGCTGGGCATGGAACAAAAACAGGCGATCGCCACTTCCATGGCCGTGATCATTTTCACAGCCGCCGCCGCGACCGCGAACAACGCCCGCGCGGGCGGATTGATCGATTGGAAGGTGGTGGCCGCCGTAGGATTGGCATCCGTGGTCACCGCATGGTTCGGCAGCGATCTGATGCGGAGCCTGAGCAATCAGACGCTGACGCGGATCTTCGGCGTGGTGCTGCTGGTCTTCGGAATCCGGATGCTCTGGAAAGGCTGAACTCAGGCAACCTTTTCCCGGACCGCCGCGAGGACGCGCCCGGCGTCCAGCTCCTTCTGGCAGCGGAGATCCATCGCGCACCCGCCCATCAGGCAGGGCGCACACTCCACATGACGGCGGACCACCGCGTGGCGGGTGCCCAGCGGGCGCTTCCACGCCGGGTCGTTGGGGCCGAACAACGTCACGCAGGTGGCCCCCGCATGGGACGCGAGGTGCGGCAGCGAACCATCGGCGGCCACCACCAGAGGGTAGGCCGCCAACAGGGGAAGCTCCCGGTCGAAATTGAAACTTTCGAACCACGGCGTCTCCTCCCCGAGGGCGAGGGCGAGCTGCTTGCCGAGCGCACGGCCCCGGGCATAGCTGGCCACCGAGATCTGGAGGCCATCCTCCTCCAGCCCTTTCGCGACTTCCAGCCAGCGGTCGGGCAGCCACTCGTGGCTGGGGCCGAAATCGGAATCCGGGCACAGCAGCACGGTTCCGGGCTGCGGCTCGGCGGGCAATACCGCGGGGGCGAAAAACTCCGGCTGCCTGGTCTCCATGCCCAGCGCTTCCACCGCCGCGAGATAATGCCGGACCCTGTGCTCCAGCGGCCCGACCTGGATGGACACCGGGTGGGTTAAAAGCTTCGGAAGATTGCCCGTTTCCGGCCCCAGACGCCGGGCGATTCCCGCTTTCGCGAAAGCCTCCGCCGCCACGTTTCTTTCCCACGCGAACGAAGCTTCCCAATGGCCGCGGATCACACCGGCGAGCACGCGGGCGCTCCCCTTTTCCGGAAACGGCACCACCACCAGCCCGTCAAGGCTCTCCCAGAATTCCTTCTGCCTCTCCGGGCAAAACACCCCGGCCCCCAACCCCGACGCGGCGATCGCCCTCACCGCCGGAACCGCAAAACACGCCTC
>CAZVSA010000070.1:0-14773 GCA_964629955.1 uncultured Luteolibacter sp. | reverse complement strand
CAATGGCCTCCGCCGACGACAACTACGACGACATCAACGTCACCCCCATGGTGGACCTCTATCTGGTTCTCCTGCTCATCTTCATCATCATGACCACCGCCGGCGTGCAGGGATTGAAGGTGGATCTCCCGCGCGCCGGAGGCAAAGCCGCCGCCGATCTCAGCGCGCCCAAAACCCAGGCCATCACCATCAACCCCGAGGGCAAGGTCTTCCTCAACACCGTCCCCGTCACCCTCGCCGAACTCGAAAGCAAACTAAGCGCCATCAAAGCCGCCACCCCCGACGTCCCCGTCGTCGTGCGCGGAGACCGCGCCTCCCAATACCAGGGCGTCATGGACGTCCTCGACGTCCTCGGCCGCGTCCAAATCGACAAAATCGGCCTCGCCACCCAGCAGTAGAGGCGATCACCGGTCGCCTCTTCCAACTCCCACCTCTCCGCTCCCAACTCCCATGTCTCCGCCACCAAAAACACGCCAGCGCATCATCATCGGCGCATTGTTGTCCGTGGTCGTCCTCGGCGGAATCGCCTCGTTCTTTTTCAACAGCAACAAGGAACCCGAAAGACCACGCCCCGCCGGGCCCTCCATCGTCAACATCACCCTTCCACCGCCACCGCCCCCTCCTCCGCCACCACCGCCTCCCTCACCCCCGCCCCCTCAGGAGCAGGAAATGATCGAACAACAGGAAATCGTCGAGGCGGAGCCGGAACCCGATCTCGCCCCTTCTCCCGACGAACCCCCGTCCGACATCGGCACCGGTCTCACCGGAGGCGACGGCACCGACGGTTTCGGCCTCACCTCCGGCAGCGGCGCGGGAGGCTCCGGTCGCATCGGCGGCTCCGGCCAGCGGAGCGGCGGACGCTTCGACCGCCAGGCCCTCGCCATCCAGAACACCCTCGCAACCGCACTCCGCCAGAACGAAAGAACCCGCAAAGCCTCCTTTTCCGGAAAAATCTCCGTCTGGGCGGACTCCGGCGGCCGCATCACCCGCGTCTCGCTGGACGGTTCCACCGGCAATTCCTCCGCGGACCAGGCACTCCGCCAGGACCTGTTAGGTCTGCGCCTGCCGGATGTTTCCGGCATGCCGATGCCCATCCACATCCGCCTCAGCGGACGCAAATCCTCTTCCTGACCTATTTCCAACAACAAGCCATGCACACCCTGCACGCACATCACCCTCTTATCCTCCTGCTCGCCGGGGCCATGCTTTCCCCGGCCCGGGAACATTCCGATCCCCCGCCCACGCCGCCAATTTTGCCGCTCGATCCACCACCCTTTGAAGAACCCATCGCGCCGCCCGCCCCCGGCCTCCCGGACCCTTCGCAGGACGTGGCGGTGAACCTCATCGTGCTCCTCGTGCAAAAAGGCCAGCTCACCCGGGAAGAAGGCCTCGCACTGATCCAGCAGGCCGAGGCCCAGGCCGAAGCCGCACGCACGCGGACAGCCGTCCTCCCCCCTCCCCTCGCCGAGGAGGATGTCCGCGTCACCTACGTCCCGCAGGCCGTCCGCAACGACATCCGGGATGAAATCAAACAGGAACTCCTCGCCGAGGTTCACGAACAAAGCCGGGGATTCTCCAGCGCTCCCGAATGGACTTCCAAATTCCGCCCCTTCGGGGACATCCAGGTGCGCTACGAAGGCATCTTCTTCTCCGATGCCAACGACAACACCGGCACTTTCCCCAATTTCAACTCCATCAACACCGGCGCTCCGTTCGACACCTCCGGTTTCATTTTCTCCCCTCAACACAATGTAGATCAGGACCGGAACCAGGCCCGCTTCCGCGCCCGCGCCGGCACCGAAATCCTGCTCGGAGACGGTTTCTCCGGCGGCCTCCGCCTCGCCACCGGGGAAAGCAGCTCTCCCGTTTCCCCCAACCAAACCTTCGGCTCTTCCGGCGGGAATTTCTCCAAATACTCGATCTGGCTGGATCGCGCCTTCCTCGCCTACAACGCGGCTCCCGATGACGAGAACGAACTGACGTTCCTCGCCGGCCGTTTCGACAACCCGTTCTTCTCCACCGATCTCCTGTGGGACGCGGACATCGGGTTCGACGGCCTCGCCGCGCGCGGAAGATTCAAGATCAACGACAACGTCTCCACCTTTGTCAGCGGAGGGATTTTCCCCATCTACAACACCGATTTCAACTTCTCCTCCAACCGCCCGGACAAGTTTGAAAGCACCGACAAATGGCTCTACGGCGCGCAAGCCGGCATCGAATGGAAGATCACCGAGGATCTGACGGCGAAGTTCGGAGCTTCCTACTATGACTTCCAGGACATCGAAGGCAGGCTCTCCTCGCCCTTCGTCCCCCTCGGGCCCCACGACGCGGGCGACACCGATGGCACGAGGCCCTCGTTCGCCCAGCGCGGCAACACCTACATGGCGCTCCGCAACATCACGCCCACCGCCGCCAACGACTTCGGCACGATTCACCAATACCAATACTACGGCCTCGCCACCCCCTTCCGGATTCTCACCGGCACCGGGCGGCTCGACTACACCGGTTACGATCCCTTCAACCTCTCCCTCGTCGGCGAGATCTCGAAAAACCTCGCTTTCGATTCCCGCCGCATCGGAGCCATCGCCGTCAACAACCGCTCGGGATCCGGGCTCGGCCGCTTCGATGGCGGGGACCTCGCATGGAATCTCTCCTTCCAGTTCGGCAACACCGCGCTTGAGGAGTTCGGCGACTGGGTCGTCGGACTCGGCTACCGCTATGTGGAATCCGACGCCATCGTCGATGCCTTCACCGATTCCAACTTCGGCGGGGGCGGCACCAACCTCAAAGGCTTCACCCTCGGCGGCATCATGGCCCTCACGCCCAACGTCCGCCTGGGGATCAAATGGATGAGCGCGGATGAAATCGCCGGCCCTCCCCTCGGCACCGACACCCTCCAGTTCGACATCAACGCGAAATTTTGAGTTATAGGTTATAAGTTATAAGTTATTTGTTAATAGCTGACAAAAAAACCAACTCACAATCTCCCAACCAACTCCACCCGCCAACCTCTTCTCTGATCACTGATCACTCGGCACTGATCACTTCTTCCCTTTCCCATGAAACCCTTCCCAACCCTCCTCGCCCTCCACCTCGCGCTGGCCGCGTTCGCCGGTGCCCAGGACCCCTCCGCCAACGAGCTGAAACTCCGCGAAGCCCTCCGCAACACGATGCTCCAGCTCCGGACGGCGCAAACGGAAACCGCGAACGCCCAGGCCGCCGTCATCGCCGCCGAACAAAAAATCCAGGGCCTCGAAACGAAAGTCGCCGGGCTGGAAAAACGCACCGAAGACCTTGTCGCACAGAGCAACGAGGATCGCGCCGCATCCGAGAAAACCATCGCCACCCTCAACAATCGCCTCGCGGATCGCGACAACCGCCTCGCCGAATACGTGGCCGCCATCGACAAATGGAAAGCCGGTTACGAATCGGCCGCCGCCGCCGCGCGCAAAACCGGAGCGGAGCGGGAAAAACTCGCCGACGAAGCCATCGTCCTCCGCCGCACCATCGAAGACCGGGAGCGCAAGAACATCGCCCTCTTCAACCTCTCCAGGGAAATTCTGGACCGTTACGAAAACCACGCCCTCGGCAGGTCCATCGCCGCACGGGAACCCTTCATCTCCAGCGCCCGTGTGAAGGTGGAAAACCTCGTCCAGGGATACAAGGACCGCCTGCTGGACAACCGGCTCAACCAAACCAAACCATGAAAAAATCATTCGTGAAAAGCGGGCTTCTCGCCCTCCTCGCCCTCGCTCCGGCCCATGCCGACACCCTCGGAAAGATCGGCGAACTGGAAGTCAAAACCGGTGAGATCCGTGAAGCCCTCGCCGGTCTCGGCGCTTCCGGCGAGCGCCCGCTCGCCACGGACACCGCCGCCCTCGCCCAATATGTGCGCGCTCTTCTCATCCAGCGGCTCGTTCTCCAGAAGGCGCTCGACCAGAAATGGGACCAGAAACCCGAAGTCATCGCCAAACTCGTCCGCGCCAGGGAATCGGCTCTAACGGAAAGCTATCTCGAATCCGTATCCGAAGTGCCCGCCGGGTTTCCTTCCGAAGCGGAACTCCAGACCTCCTACGACGCCATCAAGCCATCCCTGCTTGTTCCCCAAACCCACCGCCTCGCGCAGATCTTCGTCGCCTCGCCCAAGGACGCGGATTCCTCCACCCGGGAAAAGGCGAAGGCAAAGCTCGATGACATCCGGGAAAAACTCAAAACCCGACCCGCCGATTTCGCCACCATCGCCTCCACGCACAGCGACGAAACCGCCAGCAAGACCAACGGCGGGGAAATCGGCTGGCTCGCCGAAAGCCAGCTCCAGCCCGGCATCCGCGAAGTTCTCCCCCAGCTCGGCATCGGCGCCATCAGCGAGCCGGTGAAACTCGACGACGGCTGGCACCTCATCAAACTCCTCGAAACCAAGGAAGCCCGCACCCCGGAGCTTTCCGAAGTCCGGGACCAGTTGATCGTCCAGATCCGCGCCGAACGCGCCCGCCTCAACCGCCAGGAATTCCTGGCAGGCCTGCTGGAGGACCATCCCCTCGCGATCAACGAAATCGAACTCTCCAAACTTGTGGAAGCGGCCCGAAAGCCCTGATTTCGACCGTCTTATTCCATCTCGCTTTCAAAAGTATCCAAAGTTAAAAAAACGATAACAGGTGTATCTTGTTAGATCATTCAATTAAAAACCACGAATTGCACGGATTTCTCAAGAGGTTGTTATGAAAATTCTTTAATCCGTATAATCCGTGTAATCCGTGGTTAAATCACCCATGCATCCCTTCCGCTCCATCTCTGCCACCCGCGCGTCCCTCCTGGCCACGGCGTTGCGGATGTCGTTCGGCGTTTCCGTCGCACTTCATCCTGTCGCGGTGCGGGGGGACATTCTGCGCGGGGGGGCCACGGGAGGGGCGGCTCCGCCCGCGGCCAGCGGCACTCCTTCCGGCGGCGCTCCTCCCGCCGCCACCGATCAGGCCCGGGCCAACGCCCGCGATTCCCTGGCACGCACCACCCAGGCTCTCACCGCCCTCCGGGCCATGCAGCAGGCCGCCCGGGACAATGCCATCCAGGGGCCGAATCACCTCGGCAACCATCCGCGGACCGGGCAACCGCTGCCCCAGGTTCCCAACGGCCTGGGCAGCGGAGGTCTTCAAATCGATCCGCGTGTGACCACCGATCCGGAGTGGTGGCAGGGAGCGGACCTCCCATCCCAGTCCGCGGGCAATGGCTCCACCAATGTCACCGTGAAGCAAACCGCCCAGCAGGCCCTGCTGCATTGGGAAACCTTCAACGTCGGCAAGGAAACCACCGTCAAATTCGACCAATCCGCGGGCGGGGCGGAAGCGGCCAAGTGGATCGCATTCAATAAAATCAACGATCCCTCCGGCAACCCGTCCCAGATTCTCGGCTCCATCGAAGCCCAGGGGCAGGTGTATCTCATCAACCGCAACGGCATCATCTTCGGAGGTTCCAGCCAAGTGAACACCGGCGCGTTGACCGCCTCCGCGCTGCCCGTGAACGACAACCTCATCGCCAGCGGCCTGCTCAACAACCCGAATCAGGAATTCCTCTTCAACGGCCTCGGCCAGGGTCCCATCGGCGATGTCACCGTCCGGGCCGGAGCCCGCATCTCCACCCCTGTGAGCGCGGACGGCAACGGCGGGCGAATCTTTCTAACAGGAGCTAACGTCACGAACGAGGGCACCCTCTCCTCGCCCGCCGGGCAGGTCATCCTCGCCTCGGGCCTCCAGGTCGGCATCGCCGCCCACAACAGCGAGGATCCCTCCCTCCGCGGCGTTGATGTATACGTCGGCGCGGTCGTCGATCCCGCGTCCGCGCTCTCCCCCTACGCCGGCACCACCACGAACAGCGGCCTCATCGAGATCGCCCGCGCCAGCGCCATCCTCACGGGCAAATCCGTCCGCCACCTCGGGGCGATCGAAAGCTCCACCTCCATCGCCCTCAACGGCCGCGTCGATCTCCTCGCCAACTACGGCGCGGTTCCGAACACGAACTACGCCGACGACGGCACCCAGGGCGCGCCCTTCCTTTTCCGCTCCGCGGGCAGCGTCACTCTCGGCTCCGGCAGCGTCGTCCGCATTCTTCCGGAAACCGAAAGCACGGAAAAAGCAGTGGGCCTGGAACTCGCCCTCCGTTCCCAGATCAACCTCCAGGGACAGACCATCCACCTCTCGGAAAATTCCGAAATCCTCGCTCCGAACGCCAGGGCCGCCATACGGGCCGGCCGCTGGGCAAGCATCTCCGCCACCCCCTACGCCACCTTCCTCGCGGATGGCGGCCAGGCGTATCTCGACAAGGGAGCCGTCATCAATCTGGCGGGCACCACCGACGCCACCGCCTCCGCCCTCCAGAATTTCATCTCCCTCGTCCTCCGCGGATCGGAACTCGCCGTCGCACCCCTGCAACGCGACGGCATGCTGCGGGGCGACACCATCACCGTCGATGTCTCCCGCACCGGCACCTACGACGGCCGGGATTGGATCGGCACGCCCCTCGCCGATGTCAGCGGATTCGCCGCGCTCATCGAGAGGGATGTCGCCCAGCTCACGACCGCCGGCGGCTCGCTCGAAATCTCCGCGGGCCATTCCGTCGTGATCCAGCCGGGAGCCACCATCGACGTCTCCGGAGGCTGGACCAATTTCACCGGAGCCATGGTCGGCACCACCAGGCTGGTCAGCAACGGCCAGATCATCGACATCGCCGACGCCACGCCGGACCGCATCTACGACAGCATCCTCACTGCGACCTCCACCATCGTTCACGAAAAATGGGGCGTCGTGGAGGAATTCCTCCGCCCCCTCGCCCCGAGCGGATTCCGCTACCAGCAGGACTACACCCACGGTGCCGATGCCGGAGCCATCACCATCAGCGCCCCCTCGATGGCGCTCGATGGAAATCTGCTGGGAACGACGGTGCAGGGACCGCGCCAGACCCGCTCCACCTCCACTTCCACCAATCTCCCCGATCCCGGAACGCTCACCCTCCGGTTCCAGGCGCAGATCCTCGCGGGCAGCGCGGTTCTCAGCCATTTCCCGGAAAGGCCGCAAATCATCTTCCAAGACAGCCCGGGGGAAGAAACCGTCGCATTCTTCCACACGGATGAGGATGGCAATCCCGCGGACCTCCCGATTTCCCGGCGCGAGACGGTGCATCTCTCCCCCTCGCTGTTTGCGGAAAACGGCTTTGGAAACCTGACCGTCGAAAACGCGGAAGGAACCATCCTGCTGCCCGAAGACTCCACTCTCCGCCGCTCCGTCGGCGGATCGCTGACCCTCAGGGCCGCGAACATCGACATCCAGGGAAACATCATCGCTCCCGGCGGAAAACTCGAATTCACCGCCTACAACATATCCCCTTATTTCGCCTCGCTGCTCACCTCCGATTCCACCATTCCCGATCCGGAACCCGGGCAAGGCATCTTCACCCTCGGGCCGCGGGCCGTGCTGAGCACCGCCGGCCTGCTCACCGATGATCGCCTGACGACGGACGACGCCCCTCCTCTCGTCATCCGCGGCGGCAGCGTTTCGATCACCGCCTACGACGCCCTCCTCTCCCACGGAGGACTCATCGACGTCTCCGGCGGATACCTGCTCACCTCCAAAGGAAACGGCTTTTACGGCAGCGGCGGGCAGATCAGCATCCACGCCGGACAGGACCCCAACGTGACTTCCGTTCTCGGCGGATTGCTGGACCCCGGGGCCACCCTGCTCGGCTACTCCGGCGCGCGCGGCGGCACGCTTTCCCTCCAGGCCGGGCATGTCCGGATCGGCGGTGATCCCGCTCCCGCCGGAACGCTTCATCTCCAGCCGGATTTCTTCCATCAAGGCGGCTTCGCCACCTTCCAGGTGGCCGGTCTCGGCGGAGGGGACGATCCCGCCGTTCTCGTCGCTCCGGGCACGGTCGTCGAGCCGGTCGTCAAAAGCTTCCGCGCCATCCCCAACGCCCCGGGCGAAGGACTGGTGCTGGAGGTCGTCGAGGAAATCGCGGGGCTCCGCCAGGCCGCATCCCTTCATCTGTCCGCCCCCGGCGTGCGCGATCTCTCGGGCAATTCCCTTTTCGCCCTCGGGGAAGTCCTGATCGGCGAGGATGCCGTCCTCCGCACGGATCCGGGCGGCAGCATCTCCGCCACCGGAAACATCGTCTCGGTTCTCGGCTCCCTCATCGCTCCGGGCGGTTCCATCTCCGTGGCGGGAAGCAACTCCACCGCGCTCGTTTTCAACGACATCACCCGCCCCCTCATCACCACCTACATCGGTCCCGACGCGCTGCTCTCCGCGGCGGGAACCACCGTCCTCCTTCCTGATCCATACGAACGCCGGACCGGCACCGTCTTTGCCGGTGGAAACATCACCCTCGGTGGAAACATCGCCGCCGAGGCGGGCGCCGTGCTCGATGTATCCGGCGCCAGCTCCATTTTCGATCTCGCCCCCGCCGTGGCCGCCCCCGTCCGCGGGGTGATCGTTCCACCTAACAGCGGCCTCAACGCGGGATTGCAGGCGCTCGCCACCGTTCCCACCCGCATCGACAGCAACGCGGGAAGCATCACCCTTCGCGGTGGGCAGATGCTCTTCTCGGACGCCACTCTGTTAGGCCACGCGGGAGGCCCCACCGCCCTCGGCGGCTCTCTCATCGTTTCTTCCGGACGCTTCGATCCCCCGGGCATCATTCCTCCCGCGTCGTCGGTCAATCTCACCGTCCGGCAGAGCGGTTCCCTCATCCCCGCGGGCGCGGCGGCCATCGGCGCGGACCTCGGAAATGCCGGACACTTCTCGATCGATTCCTTCACGGGCGGAGGCTTCGATTCCCTCACTCTCGGAGGCGTCGTCTCTTTCGAGGGAGCCGTGGACATCACCGCGCGCTCCTCGATCCAGGTCGCCACCGACGGGTTTCTCCATGCCGATTCCGGAGTCGCGCTCCACGCGCCCCATGTCACGATCGGCCGCGCCTTCCAGCCGCCCACCCTTCCGGAAGACATCATCAGCCCGTTCGGCTTGACCCCCTATTCCCCCACCCACGGCACGGGCAGCCTGCACATCTCGGCCGGTCTCATCGACGTGGGCTCCCTCTCCCTGCAAAACATCGGGCTCGCAAACCTGATCGCCGAAGACGGGGACATCCGCGGCAGCGGCACCTTCCACCTTGCGGGCGATCTTTTCCTCCGCGCCGGCCAGATCCATCCCGTCACCGCCACCTCCTTCTCCCTCATCGCATACGATCACACCCGCCCCGGAAGCATTTCCATCGAAGCCGCGGGCAGCCGCCGGCTTCCCCTGTCCGCCGGAGGCACCCTCAACATCCACGCCTCCGTCATCCACCAGAACGGCACCCTCCGCGCTCCCTTCGGAACCATCAACCTCGGCTGGGACGGCACGGGAACCGCCCCGGTGGACATCATCGCCGGGATCTCCCGCCCCTTCCCCGTCACCAACGAACTCACCCTCGGAGCGAACAGCGTGACCTCCGTTTCCGCCATCGATCCCATCACCGGAGAAGGAATCATCATTCCCTTCGGCGTCAGCACGGATGGCGAAAACTGGATCGATCCCCGCGGCATCGACATTACCACCGGCGGCCTGCCGGAGAAAAGCGTCGTCCTCTCCGGCCGCAACGTCACCACCGAGGAAGGTTCCCTCGTGGACCTTCGCGGTGGCGGAGATCTCTACGCCTATCGCTGGGTGCCCGGCCTCGGCGGCCCCACCGACATCCTCGCATCCAACAACCGCTTCGCCATCATCCCCGGCTACGACGCCGTCCACGCCCCGGTCTCCGCGTTCAACACCTCATCCTCTTCCGCCAATCTGATCGCAGGAAACGGCCCCGGTTACGCGAACTCCTCCCTCCGCGTCGGAGACCGCATTTACATCGCCGGCAGCAACACCCTCGCCGAAGGTTACTACACCCTCCTGCCCGCCCGCTATGCGCTCCTGCCCGGCGCGGTTCTCGTCACCCCCTCGCCTTCCGGCGGCAACCTCGGCACCGTGGAAATGCCGGACCGTTCCAGCGTCGTCTCCGGCTTCCGTTTCAACAGCCTGAACGGCGAACGCACCCTGCCCACCGTTTCCAGCCGCTTCGAGCTCGCCTCCTCCGAGGTCGTCCACAAGCGCGCCGAATACCAGGATCACTTCGCGAATGTCTTCCTCCGCGACAGCGCCCTCGCCGCCAACCTCGCGGTTCCCCGCCTGCCCCTCGACTCCGGCCAGCTCGTCTTCCAGGCCAGCCAGACCCTCCAGCTCGCGGGCGGGCTCTCCTCCACCTCCATCTCCGGAGGCCGCGGCTCCCTCGTCGATGTCAGCACCCCGCTGGACACCTTCATCACCTCCGCCGGCACCATCGCACCCCCCGGTGCCATCGTCCTCGATGCCGCCGCGCTCAATGCCTTCGGCGCGGAAAGCCTGCTCATCGGCGGCCGCCGCACCCGCGGCGTCAATGGCATCGAAGTATCCGTCCGGAGTTCCTCCCTCACCGTGGACAACGCCGGATCCCTCCTCTCCGCCAGCGATCTCATCCTCGTCTCGCGCGACAAAATCGTCATCGCGGACGGAGCGGAACTTTCCTCCACCGGCTCGCTTCCCGCCACCGACACCCTCCACCTCACCGGAAACGGCGCGCTCGTCCGCCTTTCCGCCGATCCCCTCGCCTCCGTCATCCGCACCGGAGCGACCAGCGCCACTTCCCCCCTCCTCCAGATCGGAGCCGGAGCATCGCTCACCGCAAACAGCCTCATCCTCGATTCCACCTCGGCCCTCTCGCTCGATCCCGCCGCGAATCTCGTTGCCGACGCATATTCCTTCCGCAGCGGACGCATCAGCCTCCTGCTCGATCAACCCGGCGCCCTGCTCCCCGGCAGCGGCCTCGTCATCGATAACAACTTCCTCGAAGAACTCGGCTCCGCCCGCTCCCTCTCCCTCCTCAGCTACTCCTCCATCGATCTCTACGGCTCCGGAACCTTCGGCGGCACCGGCCTCGCGAATCTCTCGCTCAGCGCCGGAAGCATCCAGGGGCGCAACACCTCCGGAGACATCACCCGCATCATCGCCGGAAACATTCTCCTGCAAAACACCGCGAACGCCGCACCCGGCCTCCCCTCCCCCGCATCATCCGGCACGCTTGAATTCCAGGCAGGATCGATCCGCCTCGGCGCGAACCAGCTCGCCCTCCACGGCTACTCCGGGATCGTGCTCGACGCATCGCAGGGAATCATCGGCGAAGGCTCCGGCGGGCTTTCCACCCCCGCCTCCCTCACCGCCATCACCCCGTTGATCACCGGCACCGCCGGGGCGAAACGCAGCATCTCCGCGGGCGGCATCCTGGAAATCCTGGAATCCGCCTCCTCCGGCACCCCCCTCACCCCCGGCCTCGGCTCCACCCTCTCCCTCACCGGATCGAGCGTGATCGCGGGCAGCACCATTCTCCTTCCCAGCGGCTCGCTCTCCATCCACGCCCTCAACGGCAACCTCTCGGTGGATGGCATGCTGGATGTCTCCGGCACCTCCCGCGCCTTCCACGACGTCACCCGCTTCACGAACGCCGGGGAAATCCGCCTCCTCGCCGATCACGGCGATGTCATCCTCGGCCAGGGTTCGATCGTCGATCTCTCCGCCCCGCAAGGCGGCGGCAACGCCGGACTCCTCGCCATTTCCATCCCCGGCGGATCGTTCCTCAACCAGGGAACCATCCGCGCCGCCGGAGGCACCGGAGGAAAAGACGGCAGCTTCGAGCTCGATGCCGCGATCCTGCCCTCCTTCGGCACGCTCACCTCCTCCCTCACCTCCGCCCGCCTCACCGAAAGCCAGACCATCCGCGTCCGCGATGGAGACGTGATCATCGACGGCCTCACCAACGCCCGCCATTTCTCCCTCTCCGCCGACCGCGGAAACATCACCGTCACCGGCACCATCGACGCCTCCGGAACCACCGGCGGCTCCATCCGGCTCGCCGCCCACGGAAACCTCACCACCTCCACCGGCGCTCTCCTCACCGTCGCCGCGCTCGATTTCGACAACGCCGGCAAAGGCGGCTCCATCACCCTCGAAGCGGGCTCCCAGCTCAACGGAACCGCGGGCACCGGCACCCTCGATCTCAGCGCCGGATCCACCCTCGATCTTTCCGTGGATTCCCTCGTCTCCGGTGACATTTCCACTCCCGGCAGCAGCGCCTCCCTCGGCCGCTTCACGGGAAAACTCCACCTCCGCGCCCCCCAAAGCTCCGGGGATCTTCTCATCCAGCCCATCGACGCCACCATCACCGGCGCTTCCTCCATCCTCGCGGAAGGCTACCGCATCTACGATCTCACAGCCTCCGGCGGAGCGATCACTCCCGCCGTTCAAACCAACATCCTCAACGACGGGATCGCCTTCCTCGGAGCCTCCGGCGCCACCACCAGCGCCTACACCGGCATCGTGGACCGCCTGCTTGCCAACAACCCGGACCTCGCCCCGCTGCTCGTCCTCGCGCCCGGAGCGGAAATCATCAACCGCACCGGCAGCCTCACCCTCGGCACCCCGTCCTCCACCACCACCTCGGATTGGAATCTCACCGGCTTCCGCTTCGGACCCCGCGCCGCCCCCGGCGTCCTCACCCTGCGCGCCGCCGGAGACCTCGTCTTCCACAACGCCCTGAGCGACGGCTTCGCCCCCACCCTCGCCAGCTCCGATCCCTCCTGGCTCTGGACCGCGCGCCTCTCCACCTACAACCCCCTCCTCCCCGCCAACGCGCAGACCTGGTCCTACCGCTTCGCCGCCGGGGCGGACCTCGCCGCCGCCGATTTCCGCAACACCCTCTCCCCCGATGCCCTCGCTCCCGGCCTCGGCTCCCTCAAACTCGGAAAAACCGCCACCAACACCGCCACCTCCTCCGGCGCGGCCGCAACCACCCTCTCCGCCCTCACCAACCGTTTCCAGGTCATCCGCACCGGCAGCGGGGACATCGACATCCACGCCGCGCGCGACGTCCAGCTCCTCAACCATTTCGCCACCATCTACACCGCAGGCACCCGCGTCCCCGACCCATCCCTCGACGGCCTCTTCCGCCTTCCCAGCCTCAGCCTCTCCGGCATTCCCGCCGCCCTCGGCAGCGCCCAGCAGACCTACGCCGCCCTCTACAGCATGGCCGGAGGAGACGTCCGCATCCACGCGGGCGAAAACATCCGCCGCCTCACCCTCACCGCCGGCCAGCTCGTGGACGACTCCCAGTTCCAGATGCCCACCAACTGGCTCTACCGCCGCGGCTACGTCGATCCCCTCACCGGAGAATTCGGCGTGAACCGCTGGGGGGAATCCGCATCCACCACCTGGTGGATCGACTTCAGCAACTTCTTCCAGGGCGTCGGCGCGCTCGGCGGAGGAAACGTCTCCCTCATCGCCGGGAACGACATCCGCAACGTGGACGCCGTCATCCCCACCAACGCCCGGATGCACGGCTTCACCGATTCCACCCAGACCCGCAACGCCGCCCCCAATCCCGCCAACCTCATCGAACTCGGCGGCGGCGATCTCCTCATCCGTGCCGGAAACAACCTCGACGCCGGCGTTTACTACGTCGAACGCGGCCTCGGAACCATCGAGGCAGGCGGCGGCATCCACACCAACCCCACCCGCTCCGTTCTCACCCAGAACGTCATCAACTCCGGCCAGGCCACCTCCTACACCGAGCTGCCCACCACCCTTTTCGTCGGCAAAGGCGGCTTCGAGGTCAGCGCCCTCGGAGACATCCTCCTCGGCCCGGTCGCCAACCCCTTCCTCCTTCCCGGCGGCCTCCTCAACAGCTTCTGGCACAAAAGCTACTTCTCCACCTACTCGGCCGATTCCCATGTCCACGTATCCTCCCTCGGCGGCAACGTGACTCTCCGCGGCTCCGCCACCTCGCCCGGGCAAACCGCCGGAGAAGCCTCCCCCCTCCTCCAGAGCTGGTACACCAACAAACTCCTCTTCACCAGCCTCTCCGCTGCGAACAACAGACCCTGGCTCCGCCTCTCCGAAACCAACGTCATCCCCTTCTCCCGCCTCTTCGGCATCCGCCCCGCCACCCTCACCGCCGCCTCCTTCAGCGGCGATGTGAAACTCGCCGGGGACATCACCCTCACCCCCTCACCCACCGGCACCATCGACCTCCTCGCCGCCGGCTCCATCCTCGCCCTCCAGCCCAACGGAATCGTCACCCTCGCCGGTACCCGCACCACCACCTGGGGCACCTCCCGCATCAATCTCTCCGATGCCGACCCCGCCGCCATCCCCGGCATCGCCAGCCCCTTCGGCTACCAGACCCTCGTCGGCACCACCGCCAGCGCGGGCGTCACCGGCGGCCCCCTCTTCCTCGATTTCATCAACCGCCTCTTCGCCGAATCCGGCGGCACCCTCGGACAAAACGCCGTTCTCCAGACCAAGCAGGCCCTCCACGCCCCCGGCATCCTGCACCGCAACGACCCCCACCCCGTCCGCCTCTACGCCGGCGAGGGCGACATCACCGGACTCACCCTCTTCTCGCCCAAAAGCACCCACATCTTCGCCGGTCGCGACATCGCGGACATCGCCCTCTATCTCCAGAACACCGGCACCGGCGATACCAGCATCGTCGCCAGCGGCAGGGATCTCAATCCCCACAGCACCAACAGCCCCCTCCGCATCTCCGCCCAGCTCGCCGGAAACGCCACCAACAACAATGGCGGCCCCCTCGCCGGAGACATCCGCATCGCCGGACCCGGAAACCTCCAGGTTCTCGCCGGCCGCAACCTCGACCTCGGCACCGGAGCGAACAACCC
>CAZVSA010000069.1:7560-14874 GCA_964629955.1 uncultured Luteolibacter sp. | reverse complement strand
TATACGTTCTGCTGGTCACCACCCTGTCGTTTCTCAGGGCTTTGATCGTCTTTGCGGCCGCTCTCGTTCCCTTCGGTCCTTTTCTCATCGACCGCTGGATGAAGCGCTGGGAAACGGAATTGGCATCCTGATCACGAAGTTTCCCATGCTCACCATCCCCACACTCCGCGAAAGCTACACGAACGGAACCCTCAGCCCTTCCGGCATGGTTTCCTTGTTATGGAAAAAAATCGAGGCATGGAACGATCCCGCTCTGTTCATTCATCTCCCCTCCGAGGAAGAACTCCTCGCCATGGCCGCCGCCGTGGAATCCATGCCGCGCGATCTTCCGCTGTGGGGGATTCCCTTTGTCGTCAAAGACAACATCGATGTGGCGGGTTGGCCGACCACCGCCGCCTGCCCGGATTTTTCCCATGTTGCCGGTGAGGATGCGGAAGTCGTCCGGCTGCTCCGTGCCGCGGGCGCGATTCCCATCGGAAAAGGAAACCTCGACCAGTTCGCCACGGGGCTGGTGGGGGTTCGCTCCCCCTACGGAGTTCCGAGGAATCCGTGGGACGCGCGGTATCTGCCCGGCGGGTCCAGCTCGGGATCGGCCTGCGCGGTGGCCGCAGGGCTTTGTGCGTTTTCCCTCGGCACGGATACGGCGGGTTCGGGGCGGGTGCCGGCTGCCTTCCAGAATCTCATCGGGTGGAAGCCCACGCGGGGGCTTCTGAGCATGCGCGGCGTCGTCCCCGCCTGTCGCTCGCTCGACTGCGTTTCCGTATTCGCCAACACTCCGGAGGATGCGGCCATCGTTGCGGAAGTGGTCGGGAAGTTCGATCCATCGGATGCGTTTTCGCGGGAGGTCGGCCACGTTTCCCTGCCCCGGGAGAGTTTCACTTTCGGAGTTCCCGGGCCGCTCGATTTTGAAGGAGATCCGGACACGCCCGGGCTTTTCGACGCGGCGGTCAAACGCCTGGAAGCATTGGGCGGCAAGGCGGTTGCCATCGATCCCGGCTGCTTCGTGGAAGCGGCGAAGCTTCTCTACGAGGGACCATGGGTCGCGGAGCGCTGGGCGGCGGTGGGTGGGTTCGTGGAGTCCCACCCGGATGCGGTCCACCCGGTGACCCGGTCGATTCTGGAAAACTCGAAGGGATGGGATGCGGTCGCGCTCTTCAAGGCGCAATACAAGCTGCGTGAATTCGCCCGCGCGGCGGAGAGCGTCTGGAAGCAGATCGATTTCCTCGTTCTTCCCACCACCCCGTGCCTCTATCAGGTGGATGAGGTGCTTGCAGATCCCATCCGCACGAATTCGGTTCTCGGGAGATATACCAATTTCATGAACCTCCTTGATCTGGCGGCTGTCGCGGTTCCCGCGGGTTTCGCCCGGGATGGGAAACTCCCGTGGGGCATCACTCTCGCGGCGCCCGCAGGCACCGACCGGAGCCTGCTCTCCCTTGCGGGACGGTTCACCGGGCGGGAGATTTCCGGAGAAACGCCGGGAGAAACCCGCATTCCCGTGGTCGTCTGCGGCGCTCATCTTGAGGGGCTCGCCCTCCATCACCAGCTTGCGGACCGGGGGGCGGTGTTCGTTTCCAGGACGAAATCCGCGCCCGTGTACCGCCTGTTTGCGATGCCGCCCGAGGGAAGCATCCCCGCGCGACCGGCGATGGTCCGCGCCGGGGAAGGCGGGGTGGCGATCGAGGTGGAGGTGTGGTCGCTGGAGCCCGCCGCCTTCGGGGATTTCGTTTCCCGGATTCCCGGCCCGCTGGGAATCGGGAAGGTTCTCCTCGGTTCCGGAGAGGAGCTTCCGGGCTTCATCGCGGAACCAAGGGCGGTGGAGGGAGCGGAGGAAATCACGGCGCTCGGCGGCTGGCGCGCCTATCTCGCGCGGTGACCGGGCGGGCGTTTCCGGAGAGGGAAATTTTCCGCGGGTTACGGTTGCAGGTGGCGAGGGTGGAGGTAAGCCTCCGCCATGTCCGGGACCGGAGACATCGCGCCGTTGCAAAGCCTGTTGGTGGTGAAGCCCTCATCGCTGGGAGACATCGTGCATGGTTTGCAGGTGGTGCAGACGGTGGCGCGGTGGATGCCGGAATGCCGGATCACCTGGGTGGCGCGGGACCGCTTCGCTCCCCTGGTGGAGGCGGCTCCATTCGTGCATGAAACGATCCACTACCGGCGCAAGGAAGGCTGGAGGGGGCTGCGGGAGGTGATGAAGGTGCTGCGCGGAAGAACGTTCGACGCGGTGTGGGACATGCAGGGTTTGCTGCGGTCCGGACTGATGACGGCCGCGGCCCGGGCGCAGGTGAAAACGGGGCGGCGCGACAGCCGCGAGTGCGCGGGGATTTTCTACAATCAAAGGGCGGAGCTGCCCGAAGGTGACGGCCCGCATCATGCGATTCCGATTCTCCAGGGTTTTCCGAAGAGCATCGGGTTGAGCGGGGAAATCTCATTTCCCCTGGAGCTGCGTCCGGGTCCGTCGTTTCCGTGGGAGAAGTTTTTTCACGAGGGCGGGCCGTGTTTCGTGATCTTCACCGACAGCCGGGGGGTGGAAAAGGAATGGCGCGGGTTCGGCGAGCTAACGCGGCTGATCTGGGAACGGATCCCGGGGAGCCGCGTAGCGTGGTGTGCGGGAAAACCGGCGGAACCGGATGCGCCCGCGCCGGAAGGGCGGTTCCTCAATCTAACAGGATGTCCGCTGGACGAGATGATCGCGCTGGTACGGCAGCCCTCGGTTTTCATCGGGAACGACAGCGGGCCGATGCATCTGTCCGCCGCGGTGGGGAACCGTGTGCTGGCGATTTTCGGGCCCACCTCTCCGGCGCGTTTCGGTCCGTGGCCGGTGGGGTCCGTGCGGACGGAAGCGGTGACCGCGCCGGGTGGCGTGCTGGCCGGGCTTTCCGCGGAGGCGGTCTTGTCGGGATTATGCGGGTTGTTGGAGCGGACGGAAATTGCGGGGGATAGACCGCCGGGCTAGATTGGCCCATGATGCGATGGCTGGCTTTGCTTCTTGCGATCTCCACGGGCAACGCGGGTTGCCAGACGGAGGGAAGCACTGCGGGAAAAAGCGGCCATGGCCGGCCTGCGGTGATTTCCACCGGGGATTTGAAGGAGTTCGACAAGCTTCCGGCGGACCGGAAAAAACTCATCGAGGGAGCGATCGCCGTGGCGCGGGATTCGCCGTGGCTGCCCTACAAGTTCGGCGGCTCCACTCCGGAGGCGGGAGGGTTCGATTGCTCCGGGGCGATGTGCTACGTGCTGCGGAAGGCGGGGCTCGCCCCTCCGAGAACCTCCGCGGATCAGTTTCTGTGGCTGAAGAAGGAAGGGCGGATGAACGATGTGCCCTCCGGTGCCACCGATGTGAATCACCCGAGTCTGGCGGCGTTGCGTCCGGGCGATCTTCTTTTCTGGTCGGGCACCTACAAACCCTCGGATGGCAGGAAGGTGAACATCACCCATGTGGCGATGTATCTCGGTCGTGAGAAAAAAGACGGCCGGCCGGTGATGATCAATGCGACGGACGGAAGATCCTACCGGGGGCGGCAGGCGAACGGTTACGGCGTTTACGATTTTCGGTTGCCGAAGGCTTCGGGCGGGTCGCGGTTTCTCGGGTATGGAACTCCGCCGGGGCTGGACAAGACGCCGGACCGGGCTGCGAAGGGAAAGGGAAAGACCTAGCTGGCGGGTAGGGCGTGACCGCCGGGCGCGCCGTGGCTCTCTCTCCGCAGCGGGTGGGCATCCATTAGCAGAGAAGCTGGAATGGTCTGGGCACGATCCATGAGAATCGGAAAAAAGTGGGACGGCCCGGCGGTCCGTCCCTACCAATTGAACCGGCTACGGGCAGAATGCCCGTGCCACGATTTGACTCAGCGCCGGCGTCTCATTGCGAAAGAAACTCCGGCGAGTGCGAGCATCAGCGGAGTCGCAGGCTCTGGAACCGGCGTCGCAAGCTGCATGTGGTAGCCGGAGCCGTTGACGCTGCCGATGAGCACGTCCGCGTTGGTCGCGTCGGACATGGAAAAAACAGAGGGAAGAGGCGCACTGGTGGAGGGCCAGGTCCACAAAGGGGAACCGACGATCAGCCATCCGGTGCTGTCCATGATCTCCGGATCCTTGCTGTTGTAACCCCAGATGTATGCCTGTCCTCCCGCGGTGAAGGCCGGATCTCCGGCGTGAAGCGTGGCGGTGTTGATGAACTGGTTTTCAATGGGATCGTAATCCGTCCCTTGCAGGATGATCCAGTTGTCCAGCCAATCCTGCGGGCTGGCATTCCGGGGGTCGAAGCCCGTGGCGAAGGTTCCAAGCTCGAAACGGATCGACTGGCCGCTCGCCTCGAATGTGGTGACGCCGTCGGACATCAGATTCGTTGCGAAGATCTCGCTGGCCCACGCGATCTGCGTGTTTTCCTCCTCCTGGAATGGCAGGAGGTTCTGGGCGGATGCGGACAGGGACGCGGCGATCAGAATGAAACCCGCGAAGGTTGTTGATGGATGATTTGTCATGACCAAGGGGGGAATCAGGGGGTCCAAGGGGCCGGGATCGCGTACGGGGGGGACGATGCCGAGCGTTTGAGGAAGGCCGCTTCCGCGGGGGCGAAGAGCGGGATGTCGTTGGAGTCCGGGCTGGATGCGATTGTCTCCCTCCAGTAATCCGGAAGCGACGGATGATCCAGCAAGTAAAAGATCCGGAACGCGCCTCCCTGGTGGAGGTAGAACTGGTCCGCGGCGGCGAAGTTCGTCGAAGAGGTGAACAAGGCGGACGGGTCCAGCAGGCCGCTCTGCCTCGGACTGAGCGGGACGGGGAAAGGCGAAGCGAGCAGATTCACTCCGGGGTGAAGCTTCCGCACATAAGGATTCGCGCGAACCTGACCTGTTAGAACCAGCTTTGCCGCGGGAGCGCCCGGGGGGCGTTTGAAGAACACTCCCTGTCCGGAAACGATCGTGCGGCCGTCATGGTTTGTGTTTTCGGGAAGAAACGCCCGCCATTGATGAAGCGGGTTCCCGGGGCGTGCGTCGAGGAGGTAATACAGCTCGAAGTGTCCCGGGGAAGTTCCGTCATTCACATGGATCTGCACCTGATCCGCGGCGGCGGGGTTGGTGGAGCCGGTGAGTTTGGATTTGTCGAACAATCCGCCCAGGGTGTGATGGGCGCAGAGGACGATGGAGGAGCCCGCCAGATCCGGAGCGTGGCTCATCGTGTCCGATGAGGAAGGCAGCAGGGTGATTTCGCCCGCGGATGCGGACGCCACCTCGAAACGATGGCCGGAGAACGGCCCGGTGATGACTTCGACGAATCCCTTGAAGTCCGGAGAAATGCCGGGGTCGCCATGAACGGAAAGTCTGGTTCCATCCACTTCCACGACCTCCGAGGAAAAGACCGGCACCTCGCGGAACGGCGTGCCAACGGTCCGCGATCCGGTGAGATTCACCGTGTGCCAGCCGAGCGGCAGAGTGGCGAACGAGGCGGGCGAACCATCCAATGCCACTCTCAGGCGGGCGAACCCTTCCTCAAGGGAGAGGCCGGGCAGGGATTGGAGGGACTCGAGTCTGAGGATTTCGAGATCGCCGGTTTCTTCGACCAACTCCGGAGAGCCGGCGTCGTGCCAGTTTGTTAGATCCGGGCTTGTCTCGATGACATAACTCACCCCGGAAAGTCCGGCGGGGCGGCGGATCACCACGGAGATGTCATTTCCATCGGCTTCGATTTCCACGGCATTCGATGCGGGGGAAGCGCCGCTGCCGGGCAGGCCGCCGAGCGCGAATTCCAGCAGATCGGGAAACAGGTCTCCGTCCGCGTTGGATTCCGGCGCACCGGCTCCCGGGGTTTCCTCCGCCCAGGCGGCGAAGTCGTAGGGGATCGACAGCGTGACGGTGGCCGGAGCGGATGCCAGGCCGTGCGGATCGGTGAGCGTGTAGGTGAACGAATCCGTGCGCGCGGAGGAGCCGTCGTGAGTGTAGATCAGGCGCTTCTGGGCACCGCTGATGCGGATGGTTCCGTGCTGCGGGGGATGGACGATGGCAATGCCATGGATACCGGGAGGCCCCGTGGCCACGGTGTCGTTCTCCAGCGGGTGGATGGCGGAAGTTTTGGCATGGACGGCGACATGGGAATCGTCTCCGGCCACGGGCGCGGCGCCGGGTGTGCCGGGCGCGAAGGAGGCTTGGTTGAGGCTGAGGATCCAATCCTCGATGAGAGCGACCGCGGCGGCATCCACCACGTTTTTCCCGAGCGGCGGCATTTGGCCGGAACCGACGGCGGAATTGCGGACATGAAGCAGGGAGAGCTGCGGATCGCCCGCTTTCACGATGCGTTCCTCCGGTCCGTGGAACGGGCGGTTCACCGCGCCGTTCACGAATTCCTGCAAGCTGAGAGGAGTATGGAACGAGGCGTCGAAGTTCGCCGTCACTCCGTCCGGATGGTGGCAGTGCGAGCAGTTCGCATCGAGATACGAACGGACGCGGTGATCCAGCGACGCGTGGGGATCGTGGGGATCGACGGACGCGGGAAGCTGCCCGGGATCACGCGGACCGAACGACGTGCCGAAGATGCCGAGCGCGTTCCATGTTTCCAACTGGTTGGCGGTGCGGCCGGTCAGCGGGTAGAATTCGTCGCCGTTCAACTGGTGGGAACGGAAGCCGAGCACGCTGCCCGCGTTGGTGGTGTGGCAGGTGCGGCAGTCCGACCGGCTGGGGAAATCCCAGCGTTGGGTTCCCGTGTTTCCCTGTTCGTCCGTGACGGTGAAGTCGCGGGTGTCGCCACCGGGCAGGAGGTGGGCGTCGGTGCCTTCTTCGTTCCATTTGTAGGTGACGCCGTAGTAGGCTCCATCGGTGCCATGGACGAGGAAACGGGTTTCCACCGGTTTTACGATCGAGGGATTCCTGCCATCCACGGGCAGGGCGAAATGTTTCACCATCACACTGCCGGCGGGAAAGCTCCATGCCCCCTCCTCGCGGTAGACGACCTGCTCGGACGGTGTGTCGTGGGTGCCGTTGTTAGGGATTGCCACCCAGCGGCTTTTCACCGCGCCGTCGGTCCAGAGCGCGGCGTTCACGCCGTATGGTATGAGCCCGGCGCGCGGGGTGAGCGATGCAAGATCGGAGAATGCTCCGGTTTGCGAAAGCAAGGGGGGAGGATCGGCCACGGGCGTGCCGTTGCGGACGAGTTTGAGGATTTTTCCCGTGTCGCTTCCGGTATCCCCCAGCTCCATGAAGTATGCCTCTCCGTCCGGGCCTTCGCAGATGCCGGCCAGGCCGCGCTTGTTGCCACCGCTGCGGTTCACGGATGTGAGATATTCCACCTTGGGCGGCTGGCCTTCGATGCGCTCCAGGGAATAAA
>CAZVSA010000069.1:0-7550 GCA_964629955.1 uncultured Luteolibacter sp. | reverse complement strand
TACTTTCCGCCGAGCGTGCCGAGATGGGTGGTGCCGCGGTACACGATGCCGCCGATGATGCAGCCGCCCATCGAGCGGTTGTAGTCGAAAAGCGGAGGCACTTCCGTGCCGATCAGGTTGGCGGGTTTTGCCTTCGGCCCGTTGGCGAATCCCTCGCGGAACGGCCATTGGTGGTTTCCGCCTTTCCGGGCGATGGTGATTTCCTCGCGCGTGCCCTGCCCCACTTCGGCGATCCAGATTTCCCCGGTTCCGCGGTCGAAGTGCATGGAATGGGGGCTGCGGGTGCCGATCGTCCAGAATTCCTCCAGGATTCCTCCACCCGGATCCTGCCACGGGTTGTCATTGGGGATGAAGTATCCCTGGGTGAAACTCTGCTGCCAACCGGCGGGCATCGCCACCTGGGCGGGTTGGCGGCGGATCGGATGGGAGCGCTCCGGGTCGCGGTCCACGTCGATGCGGAGAATTCCGGAGAACAACCGGTCGTTGATTTTCTGGGCGACGCCATGGCTGTCGTTCGACGCGCCTTCGTCGCCGATGACGACATGCAGGAAGCGGTCCGGCCCGAAAAACATCTGGCCGCCGTTGTGCCAGTTATGGCGGTCGAACTGCTGGATCATCACATATTCCGACGAGTGATCGAAGGTCACCTCTCCATCCGGCACCGTGAAGCGGGACAACCGCATGTAGGAACGCGAGTCCGGACTCTGGTTCGCGATCGGACCGGGGATGTATTGATAGAACACATAAACATATCCGCGGTTCGGATTGCCCGGCACACCGAAGTCCGGGTGGAAGCAGACCGACATCATTCCCGCATCCCAATATCCCCAGGTGTTGGCCCTGCGGTCCAGCACGCGCACCTTGTCGGAATTCGTCGCGGCGGGGTTGAAAGGAGTTCTCCAGACATCGCCGTTCCGGCAGACGATGTACACGTGGTCCGGGCTGACCGGGTCCTTCACCATCCGGACGGGATCGACGAAAGTGAGATTGGGAAAGGCGTCCGCCACCGCCCATGAACCCGTGGGACCGGGTGTCACGGAGGGGAAAATGCCGTTGAGAAACGGCCCGATCGCCTGCGGTTCATCGAGGCCCGGCGCGGCCGCCGCCATCCCGGCGAGTGTCGTCCAAAGTGCGAGGAGCCTCATTTCTCAATTTTCGGTTGGAGGTTGAATCGATAGAAAACCGCACCCTGTCCTTCCGGGCGTTCCGCCAGGACTTCGATGCGGTTCGGGCGTTCCTCCACGGTGGCCGCGTCCGCGGGAAACCAGTTTTTCAGATCGTGGCTGGCTTCGAGCACGAATGAGGAGAGGGCGTAGGGATTGCGCTGGATGGAAAGCCGGAGGCCTTCCGGTTCGTGAAGGAATGCCGGTGAGGGAGGCGGGGATCCGCTGCCGGGTTGCGTGCCGAAAAGATATTCCGCGAGGTTGGTGAGGCCGTTGCCGTCGGGGTCCGCGTCCGGGCGGAGATCGGCGTCTTCGGGAAGACGGGCAGCGAGCCAGCTTTCCATGTCCACCGGAGCGGGGCGGACCGCTTCGCTCTTCAGGTGGACCTCTCCGCCGGATACCCGGCCGAGGATGGCATGCGCCGCTTCGTCCGCGATCCAGATTTTCGGCAGCGCCGGGGAGGAGGTCCGCCCGGACCAGATCCAGTCCGGGTGGGTGAGCAGCATCCAGTCCGGCCCGGAAGTTAGATCGCGGTGGTCGCCCGCCCAGAAATACACCTGCGGGGAAGTGCCGGCGGGGAGCGGCAGGGAGTCATCCACCATGCCCGCATAGCGGTTTTCCGTGGCATCGAGCCCGGCGGTGGAAAGATCCAGCCAATGGTCCTGCCAGTGGTCCACGTTGTCCGCCGTGGGGAGGAAGCCGTCGCGGAACACGCCGAGACGCAGGGTGAAGTGATCGCTCCAGGCGTTTCCGCGGCTGTCTTCGAGGAGGGAAAACCCGCGGCTGCCCCAATACACCGGATCCGCCATGGCGTTGCCGGGAGCAAGACAGCCCAGTAAAAGAACGGCGAGAGCCGCTCCTGTCAGGGAATGGTGGTGGAGAAAAACATCGCCTGATAGAAATTTTCGGGCAATGCTTCCATCCATATGGTGGGAAGGAGCGGGATACATCATCAAGGGGGATGCCGCATGGATAACAGAAGGCGGCCCCGGGAATCATTACGTGATCGCGGGGGTCGTGATGGTTGCGGAAAATTGCAAAGATCGCTCCCGGATCGGAAACCCGCGCATCCATCCCAAGCTGCCATGCAGACACGAAACCCGGATATTATTATAAATATGAAAGAACAAATGGCGGCTTCATTTCCGCGACCGGCATGAACCCCGTTTCCCCGGCACCGGTGTTTCCCTTGTCTCCTCTTCAGGAGGCAATGCTTCGTGCGGACGAGCCGGGCGGCGAGGTGGAGCAGGCGGTATTGGCATTCCGCGAAAAGTGGCTGCCCGGACAATTGAAAGAAGCGTGGGAGGCGACGGTGGCCGCCACGGACGTTTTGCGCTACGGGTTGCTGCCGGAGGACGGCGCGGCGGCGGGATGGGTCTCCCGGGAGCCGGAGGAAACGATGGTGGTGCGGGAGGAGGAACCGGAATCCTTCGCAGCGTGGCTGGAGGAAGACAGGCTGCTCGGTTTCGATCTAACAGGCGTTCCGTGGCGGGTGGTTTGTTTTCCTTCCTCGCGGCGCTGGGTGTGGACGTTTCATCATTCCCTTCTCGACGGCCGTTCGGTTGCGAGAATCCTGCGGTCGTTCCTGAACCGCCTGAAGGGGGAGGAGTGCGGGAGGCTGGACCGGGCGGAGTGGCTGCCCGCGACGCGCGGGGAACGCGAGGCGGCAGCCGCCCATTACAGGGAAATTTTCACGGAGCCGAACCAAACCACCCTGGATCGTTTTTCCAACGGAAACGAAAAAGCGGTGGAGATTGCGGGCGAAGGGCTTTCGGAGGCTCTGGAGACGGCGGCGCGAAATGCGGGTGTGACGGCGGCGACGATCGTGACATGGGCGTGGGGCCAGGTGATGGCGCGCGCGGCGGGAACGGATGTGGTGGCGGTGGGCCAGGTAAGGGCCGGGCCTCCGTTGGAATCTTCCGCCGGATTTTCCATGAACACGCTTCCCCTGGCGATCCGCCGCCTGAGGGAAGGGAAAATGGCTCCGGCATGGCGGGAACTGAGGGAGCGGATGCTGGCGCTGCGGGCATTCGAGCGGGTGGCTCCGGAGGAGTTGCCATCGGATGTTTTCGGAAACGGGGATGTGCCTTGGCCGGGCGTGGTGATGGTGGAGAGGGGAACGATGCTCCATCTGTTAGGAGAGGTGGCGGAGGAGTTGCTGGAATCGATGACATTGCACGAGCAACCGTCCGGGGGCCTGGTGGCATCGGCGTATCTCCGCCCGGATCTGCGGCTGGAAGTGGAAGGCGGATTGGCGGGGGAACTCGCCGCGCATTGGGTTTCGATCCTGCGGGCGGTTGCGGAAAATCCAGCCGGCGATGCGGCGGAGGCCACGCTCTTGCCGATGGCCGTGCGCGAGCGGTTGAAAGCATGGGAGGACGGCGGCCCGAGGCTTCCGGTTCCGCTGCATCTGGCAACGGGGTGGAGCGAGGCGCGGGAGAAATTTTCCGGGGAGACCGCGGTGTGGATGCCAGGAGAGGAGTGGACCTTCGGCGAATTGTCGGACCGGGTGGAGGGACTTGCGGACTCGCTGGTTTCCGCGGGAGTGAAGGCGGGGGACACGGTGGCGGTGAAGCTGGCAAAGCGTTGTGAATGGCCGGTCGCCCTGCTGGCAATCGCCTGCATCGGGGGAATCTATCTGCCGCTGGGGCCGGGGATTCCGCACGCGCGGCTGCGGTCCATGGTGGAGGACGGCGGACCGGAGGTGATGGTTTGCGATGGAGATCCGGACGAGGATTTCGGCTTGAGGCAGGTGGGGATCGGGGAAATCGGCAAAGCGGGCCGGAGGGGGGAAGAGCCTGCGGAAAAAGTGATGGCCTTGCTTTACACTTCGGGCTCCACCGGTGCCCCGAAAGGCGTGATGCTGGAGCACGCGGGTGTTCTCAATGAGGCTGCATGGACGGCGGAAGTGCTGGGCCTGGCTCCGGGGGAGCGCCTGTTGCAGTTCTGCTCTCCGGGGTTCGATGCCTCGCTGGAGGAAATGTTGTCCTGTTTGTTGAGCGGCGCGACATTGGTGCCGAGGCCGGAAGAAATCGCGGGAGATTTTCCGGCGTTTCACACGTTCGTGGAATCCGCGGCGATCACGGTGCTGGATTTGCCGACCGCCTTCTGGGCCGCGTGGTCGGGGTGGATGCGGGAAACGGGGGAGAGGGTTCCCACACGGGTGAGGGCGGCGATCATCGGCGGTGAGCAGGCATCGGCGCGCGCGTTGGAGGATTGGCGGACGGCGGGTGGCAAAACCCTTTGGAACAGCTACGGACCCACCGAAGCGTCGATTGTGGCGACGGCGCAGGAGATCGGAAATTGGAAGGAAACCGAGGCCCCGCCGATCGGCCGGCCCCTGCCGGGATATCGCGTGCGGGTGGCGGACGGGCATGGGGAATCCGTTCCGCCCGGTGCGACGGGCGAGTTGTGGATCGGTGGTCCCGGGGTGGGGCCGGGTTATTGGAAGCGGGAGGATTTGACGGACGGGTCGTTCCTCGCGATGGAGGGCGTCCGGTGGTACCGCACGGGAGATCTGGCGCGTTGGGATGACGAGGGCCGCTTGCATTTCCTGGGAAGAAAAGACGACCAGCTCAAAATCCGCGGGCACCGGATCGAGCCCGGAGAAACTTCCCGTTTGCTGGATCAATTTCCCGGTGTGGCCGCGTCCCATGTGGGCGCCGCGGGCCCGGCGGAGCAACCGGTTCTCGCGGCGTGGGTGCGGTGGGAGGGCGAGCCGCCGGAAGCCTGGCGGAAAACCCTGCACGATCATCTTCTCCGGCATCTTCCCGTGGCGGCGGTGCCGGTGCGGTGGGCGGCGGTGAAATCGTTTTCTCTAACGGAACGGGGCAAGCTCGACCGCAACGGCCTCCCCGAACCGCAGGCGTGGAGCGAATCGGCGCATGAAGATCCGGCGACTCCGATGGAGCGGTCCATCGCCGCGATCTGGGAAGAATTGCTGGGAATCGGCCGTGTGGGGCGCGGGGACTCGTTTTTCGATCTCGGCGGGCACTCGCTCGCGGCGCTGCGGTTGTTCGCGCGGATCGCGGCGGATTTCGGCGTGAAGCTGCCGATGGCCGCGCTGCTCCGCGCGCCCACTTTGGCGGGTCTGGCGGATGTGGTGGAAAAGTCCGCCACGGGCGGGAGCGCTTCGGTTCCCGAGGTCGCTTCATTGCTCGGCCCGGAGGGAAAGGCTCCCTTGTTTTGCATCCACGGTGGCGACGGAGGGATTTTCTTTTACCGGAATCTGGCCGAACATCTCTCTCAGGAGGTTCCGCTGGTGGCGATCGAGGCCCCCGCGCTCGCCGGAGACGAGCGGGTGCGGACGGTGCCGGTGGAGGCGGCGGCCCGCGAATACCTGAGTGCTGTTAGAAAGCACCAGCCGCAGGGGCCCTACCGTCTTGCCGGATATTCCTTTGGCGGGGTTCTGGCTTATGAAATGGCGTTGCAGCTTCGCAAAGCGGGCGAGCAGGTGTTGTTTCTCGGTTTGTTCGATACCGAAAACCCGGCTTCGCAATGGAGGAAGTATGGCATGGGCGAGCGTCTGGCGGTGCATTGGAATGCCATGAAAGGGCGGAACCGGGCGGCAAAGGCCTCATTTCTGATCCGCCGCGTGTGCATTGGATTTGCCACGAATCTGGAGGGCAGGTTTCACCGCATGGCCATCCGCTGCAATCTCCGCGCGAGCCCCCACAGCAAGCTGCGGGCCGCGATGGTGAGGGAGGCCCATGCCGCCGCGATGGATGCCTACCGGCCCGGCAGGATCGATGTGCCGGTGACGCTTTTCAAAACCGAAGCGGAGGATGACAAGTTCGAGGTCGCTTCCGATTACGGATGGGGCCTTCTGGCTGATGGACTCGATATTGTGCAAGTGCCCGGCGAACACCTCACGATGTTCTCGACTCCGCATGTCGAGACGCTCGCGCGGGAGGTGGGGAAAAAGTTATGAGTTATTGGTGATTCGTTATTGGGTTTTCATCTCGCGCGCGAGCGTGGCGACATACCCCAATAACTCATAATCAATAACCCCAGCAGACCGCGGGTTGGAGAAGCGGATGGCCTGCCCGGTTTTTCCGGCGGCTTCTACAAATTCCCTTTCTTCAATTCCGATACCGCGTGATCCGCGGCCCTGGCGGTCAGCGCCATGTAGGTGAGGGATGGATTCTGGCAGCCCGCGGATGTCATCGCCGCGCCATCGGTGCAGAAAACGTTGGGAGCGCCCCACACCTGGTTCCATGAATTGAGCACGGAATTTTCCGGGCTGCCGCCCATTCGCGCGGTGCCCATTTCGTGGATGCCCAGCCCGATGGCGAAGTCCCTGTCATGGGTGGTGATGTTTTTGGCACCCATGGCTTCCAGCATTTCCGCCGCGTCGTTCTTCATGTCCGTACGCATCAGGCGCTCGTTCTCCTTGAACTCCGCGTCCGCGACGACAAGCGGCAGCCCCCACTTGTCGGTCTTGTCCGGGCTGAGGAAAATCCGGTTGTCGTGGTAGGGCAGGCATTCGCCGAAGCCGCCCATCCCCACCGCCCAGGGGCCGAACGAGGTGAGCTGCTTTTTGAAATCCTCGCCGAAGCCATCGATCCCGCGTGTCCAATCCTGCCGCATGCCGCGGCCCTGATAGCCGTAGCCGCGCATGTAACCGGCGGTCGGCTTTTCGGAGAAATTCCGGTAGCGCGGAATGTAGAAGCCGCCGGGCCTGCGCCCATAGCTGATCGTGTCCGCATGCCCGTCGAGCACGCCGTTCGCTCCCACGCCGAGATGGTGGTCCATCAGGTATCTTCCCAGCGATCCGCTTTCGTCCATTCCCTCCGGGAAGCGTCCGGATCTGGAATTCATCAGAATCGCCGTCGATGCCACCGCGGATGCGTTGAGGAAGATCACCTTCGCGAAATACTCGGTTGTCTCCATCGTGATTTCGTCGATCAACCGGACCCCGACCGCTTTTCCTTTTTCGTCATCGTAGATCACGGAGTGGACGATGGAATGCGGGCGGAGGGTCATGTTGCCCGTGTTCGCGGCGGCCTTGAGCGTGGCGGACTGGCTGCTGAAATACGCGCCGAACGGGCAGCCGCGGATGCAGAGATTGCGATACTGGCAGGAGGCGCGGCCCAGCGCGAGCTGCTCCTCCGTGGGGGCGGTCAGGTGGGCGATTCTTGCCGGGATCACCTTGCGCCCCGCCCACTTGGTTTCCACGGCTTTTTTGAGATCCTCCTCCGCGGGGGTGAACGCCATCGCGGGCTGGAACAGGCTGTCGGGCAATTGCTCCAGCCCCTCCGCGGAACCGCTGATGCCGGCGAATTTCTCCACATGATCGTACCACGGGACCAGTTCCTCGTAGCGGATCGGCCAGGGGATGGAGATTCCTTCCTTCGCGTTCGCCTCCATGTCCAGCGGGCTGAGCCG
>CAZVSA010000068.1:6288-14882 GCA_964629955.1 uncultured Luteolibacter sp. | reverse complement strand
CGGGGACCACACGCGCCCCCGCGTGTTCCGGAGTGCGCCCTCGCGCTCCGGCGGCCCGCACAACCAAACCGTCCCACATCCGGAAACCTCTCCACCATGTCCGCCAGGTTTCCGGCTAGGGCGCCGGAAACAGCACGCGAGGGCGCGTGCGCTCCCCTTTGGTGCGTGCCATTCCGGAAACATGTGTCGTTTTGCGCTCAAAAAATTCTTTGCAAATTTATGCAAAATTGGATTGACGGCAAGGCCCGGATTTGGAATTTTACCGCTCGTCGTAAAGCTCCCGCCGGGATTTTCCGGCCAAAAACCCCATCCCCATCAAACCCACATGAATTCTCTCCGAAAACCGGCCGGGAGCGGTGCTCCGCTGTTCTCCGATCCTGCCAATCATATCGCACGCCTCGGCAAAGTCATCTTGTTCGCGGCATTCCTGCTCGCGGCGCTGGCGATGCCGTCTCCGTTGCGGGCGGGGATCCTCCATCTGGATTTCGCCACCAATGGCGGAGTCACCACCGAGGGCTGGACTCCGGTGTATGTGGGCTCGGGCCAGGTGAATGTGCCGGATGTGGGGGGATCGGGCTACGATTTCTCTTTCTCGAACGTCTCCGCCTTCCAAGGGGGAAACGTCGCTCAAACCCTCACCCGTTCGGGATTTCATACCACGGGCGCCCCGAATAGCGCGGAACGTGTTTTCACTCTCACCGGGTTGAACCCGAACCTGCCGGTTGCCCTCTATGCGTGTGCGGCATGGGATGGGAATGGCGCGGGCGGATACATTGTCTTCGGTGATTCCGGCCCGGAAGGAGTGAAGGCACAGACAATCGGAGATCCGGGCTCCACGGGAACCCTGGCCAACCTGACTTTGATCGGAACCGCGATCGCGGACGAAACGGGCACCGTGAGCGGGAGTTTCCACGGCCGCAACGGTGTGGGAACGGATACGGGCGAGGGACAGATCGGCGCTTTCGCATTCGTGCCCACCCAGATTCTCACTTCCAGCTCCGAGGGCAATGGCACGATCAGTCCCCTGGGAGCGGTCGAAGCCACCGCCGGCGAGCCCGCCACTTATACCATCACTCCCAACAGCGGCCACCATGTTGTCGATGTTCTGGTGGACGGGGTATCCGTGGGGGGGGTGAGCAATTACACATTTGCCGGCGTCAGCGGGAACCACACCATCCACGCGGTGTTTGCGGCCAATACGGTGCAGCGGACCATCAATGCCAGCGCGGGGCCCAACGGCTCCATCAGTCCGAGCGGCGCGGTGAGCGTCAATCAGGGGGTCAGCTTTCCGTTCACGATCACACCCGATACCGGATATCATATCTCCGATGTCCTGGTGGATGGTGTTTCGGTGGGGCCGGTCGCCGGCTACATGTTTGTGAATGTGGCGGCCAACCACACGATCAGCGCGAGCTTTGCCATCGACACCTTCACCATCACCGCGGATGCCGGGGAAAATGGAACCATCAGTCCGGACGGGCAGTCGGTTGTAAACCACGGAGGGGAAATCACCTACGAAATCACTCCGGCCGCCGGGTATTCCATCGCGCATTTGCTGGTGGACGGCGTTCCGGTGGAGCCAACCACGAGTTATACCTTCACCAATGTCACCTCGAACCACACCATCAGCGCGAGTTTCGACAACCGGACCCGGGTCTATCTGGATTTCGCCCACGCGGCTGCCGGAGGAGCCGGCTACACCATCGGCTGGACGCCCATCTATGCATCCTCCAACATGGTGAATGCCTTCGATGTGGGTGGCTCGGGCTACAACTTCTTTTTTGAGAACGTGGCTTCCTGGGACAATGGCGATGCGGCCCAGTCCCTTACGCGGGGCGGGTTTCACAATGTCCAACGCACCGCGGTTCCCCACCCGTTCACGCTAACCGGATTGATCCCGGGACAGCAGGTGGCCCTTTACGCATCCGCCGGCTGGGGTGGAAACGGCGCGGGTGCCTACGTTGTATACGGAGACAGCGGCGGGTCCGGCGTGAAGGCGCAGACCATCGGCAATCCGGGCACGAGCCCGACATTGGAGAATCTCACCCTGATCGGCACCGCGGCGGCGGATGTCAATGGAGAGGTCACCGGCCACATGTATGGACCCGACGGCTTGGAAAGCACGGGGGAGGGCCAGTTGGGAGGGTTTGTTTTCGCGATTTCAGATCCATCCGAAAATGTCATCACGGCCAGCGCGGGACCCAATGGTTCCATCAGTCCTTCCGGCGGGGTGATCGTGCCGTCCGGCGATGACCAGACGTTCTACATTACCCCCAACAGCGGGTATCATGTCGTCGATGTCGTGGTGGACGGAGTGTCGATCGGGGCGGTCAGCGATTATACGTTCTTCACGGTCGTGGAGTCGCACACCATCAGCGCCACGTTCGGCCTGAACACCACCTTGCGGACCATCAGCGCCAGCGCCGGGTTCAATGGATCGATCGATCCGATCGGAAACATCAATGTATACCAGGGATCGAGCCGCCTCTTCACCATCACCGCGGATCCGGGCCATCACATCGCGGATGTTCTTGTGAACGGATCGTCGGTCGGCCCCGTTTCCAGCTATCTGTTCAGCAACGTGATGTCGAACCAGACCATCCATGCCAGCTTCGCGATCGATACCTTCGTCATTGATGCCAGCGCGGGCCCCAACGGGTCGATCAGCCCCTCCGGGCCCACGGTGGTCGAATATGGCGGCATGGAAACATTCACCATCACTCCGGACGAAGGCTACCACATCGATGAGGTGTTCGTGGACGGGGAATCGATCGGTCCCGTCGAAAGTTATACCTTCGTGGGGATCGTCGAAGGGCACACCATCAGCGCGAGCTTTGAAAACCGGGTGAAGCTGAGGTTGGACTTCACGCAGAATGGCGGCGCTCATGTGACGGGGTGGACCCCGGTTTACGCGAATTATCTCGCGAACACACCGCTCGTCACCGCTGAAAACATCAATGAGATGGGATACTTCTTCAGTTTCCAGGACGTCGGCTCATACGACAACGGCAACATCAGCCAGCCATTGACCCGTTCCGGATTTTACAACTACGGCCCTTCGGATCTCGTCGGCCGGGTGTTCCGCCTCAGTGGTTTGAACGTGGGGCAGGAGGTTGCCCTTTACGCCTGCGCGGCGTGGGATCCCGGCTACGGCGGCTATGTCGTATTCGGAGACAGCGGATCGGAAGGGGTGAAGGCGGAAACCATCGGCAACCCGGGAACGAACCCGACGCTTGAGAACATGACATTCATCGGCACGGCGCATGCGGATGGGTCCGGCACGGTTACCGGCACTTTCCATGGCCGGAACGGGGTGGGGGGCGCTCTGGAAGGGCAGCTCGGCGGTTTCGTGTTCGCCATCTCGGAAGGTGGCACGGCTCCCGCGCCGTATGCGAATTGGGCCGCGGGCTATCCCGGCTTGACGAATACCCAGCCCACGGCCGACCCGGATTTCGACGGGGTTCCCAACATTGTGGAATTCGCGCTCAACGGAAGCCCCGTGAGCGGAGCGTCGTCCGGCCTTGTTTTCAATCGTCTGGCAACGATCGGCCCGGATGCCGGAGTCCTCACCTATACGATCGCCGTAAGGAACGGAGCCGGGTTCCACGTGGATGGAAACAGGATGAGATCCACCATGGTGGACGGCATCACCTACGTGGTGGAAGCGTCCAATGATCTGGTGAACTGGGGCGTTCCGGTGGTGAGGGAAGTCACCGGGGCGGATGCCGAAGCCCTGCAACAGGAGTTTCCAATCCCGGATGCGGGATGGTCCTACAAAACTTTCCGGACGACCGGAGGTGCCCCCGGATCCGCGGAATTCATCCGGGTGGGCGTGCAGTAAGAATCTTCGAAAGGGTTCAGAAGACGGCCCG
The DNA here is from genome assembly GCA_964629955.1 of uncultured Luteolibacter sp. Taxonomy (GTDB): domain Bacteria; phylum Verrucomicrobiota; class Verrucomicrobiia; order Verrucomicrobiales; family Akkermansiaceae; genus Luteolibacter. The sequence continues at coordinate 11,010 of CAZVSA010000068.1, read as the reverse complement.
CATGCGTCCGCCGGTTTGGACTGGCGAAACGCATGCGGGTTTTGATTGATTGTTCCGGCGTTTCGCGGGGAGAGGATATATCCGGCGGCGCGCCTGCGTATTTCCCTTCATTCAAGTGCCCCAGGAAACCTCCCATATCGGTGTCAGGGAAAAGCTCGGTTACAGCCTGGGGGATGTCGCGTCCAATATCTTCTTCCAGTTCGCGAACATCTTCCTGCTGTATTATTAGACGGATGTTTTCGGGCTTTCCCCCGCGGTGGCGGGAACCATGTTCATGGTGGCCCGGTTGTGGGATGCGGTGAATTATCCGTTGATGGGGGCGCTCGCGGACCGGACGGAGACCCGGTATGGCCGGTACCGGCCTTATCTTTTGTGGATGGCGGTTCCATTCGGCGTGACCGGTTATCTCGCGTTTCTCAATCCGGATTTTTCCGCAGCGGGGAAGATCGTTTACGCATACGCCACCTACATGGGGTTGATGACGGTTTACGCGGCGATCAACGTGCCTTATTCCGCGTTGATGGGGGTGATGACGCCGTCATCCCGGGAGCGCACTTCACTGGCCACCTGGCGTTTTGTGGGGGCGTTTTCCGGCATGCTGCTGATTTCCCTGGCGGTCCGGCCGCTGGTCCGCGAGTTCGGCGGGGGGAATGAAGCCGAAGGTTTCAGGCTCGTCATGGCATTGCTTTCCGGCCTCGCGGTGGTGTTGTTTCTGATCACGTTCGCCACGACGAAGGAGAGGGTCCGGCCACAGAGCAACGAAGGACGGACGATCCGCCGCGACCTGAAACTCCTGTGCCGGAACCGCCCGTGGATCATCATGGCGATCGCGGCGGTTCTGACTCTTTCAAATGTGGCGATGCGGGGAGCGGTGACGGCCCACTTTTTCAAATACTTTGCCGGAGACGACGGAGGTTCGGTCTTCTGGTTTCTGGACCGCACTTCGCTCGTTCTTGCTTCGGGGACGGTTGCTTTCATCCTCGGCATTTTTTTCACGGGCTGGCTCGGGCGGCGGTTCGGAAAACGCAATGCGTTGATCGGGCTGACTTTTTTGAACGGGTTGTCCCTTCTGGCGTTTCATGCGATCCCGGCGGAAGCGTATGGGACGATGCTCGCGGTCAATGCGCTTGGCAATTTGCTGGCGGGGCCGACGCCCGCCCTTGTGTGGGCGATTTATACGGATGTGGTGGATTACGGGGAATGGAAGTTCGGCCGACGGGCCACGGGGCTGGCTTTTGCGGCGGCGATGTTCGCGCAGAAGATCGGCCTGGCCATCGGAGGAGGGCTTGCCGGCTGGTTGCTGGAGTTCCACGGTTTCGTTGCGAACGAGCCGCAGTCCGACGGCGCGCTGCTGGGAATCCGCCTGATGTTCTGCGTGTTTCCGGGCGTGCTTGCCCTCGCGAACGCGATCATCCTGCTGTGGTATCCGCTTACCGAGGAGGTGGTGGGAAAAATCGAGGAGGAGCTGGCGGAGCGGCGGGCGGAATGCCAAACGCCGGAGGCGGGTTGACCGGTAGCCGTCCCACTTTTTCCCGATAGGCATGGCATCCATCCCGGCCCTTCCGCTTTCCCCGCCAAATACAGCCCCACCCGCCGCGGGGAGAGAGTCACGGCACGCCCGGCGGTCACGCCCTACCTGCCGGTATCATTCCCGGAACACTTTTGGCGGAATGCCCGCGCCACGTTTTTATGGCTCGGCGGGGATGGACGGAGCGGTGTCCTGGAAGGTTTTGATGCGGGGGCGGTTGGAGACCGGGTCCACATACGCGAAGATCAGATAGCGCATGCCGGGGGTGAAGCGCAGCATGCTTTCGCTCGCGGTGCGCCAGGTTTCCCCCTGGAGGAATTCAAACACCACCGGAGCCATGTTGAAGTCATCGCGCTGGCCGGGGCGCTCGTAGCCGTGGAAGGTCGCGGGGCGGAGCATGCCTTTGTGCTCTCCGACGATGAACCGGATGTCCCGGTTGTAGAAGTTGCCGATGTAGGCTCCGCCGTTGGGGAATTTGTCCGGGGTGTCTTCGATGGCGATGATCTGCCAGGTCTTTTCGTCCGCGGCGGCGGGGTTTTTCGCGATCTGGATGAAGAGCAGGATCACGGATTTCGCGCCGGAGGGGATGGTGGCGACTCCGAGCGGCTGCCGGTCATCGGGGGAAAGGAAGGTGATCCTGTTTGCCGTGGCCAGGCACTCGATGGGCGGGGAGGGGGAGCTGGTGTGGAGAGGGCAGGTGACTTCGTTGCCACCGGTGGTGCGGGTGAGCACGGTCTGGAGTCCGCCGGAGCCTTCAAAGGAAAGAAAACGGCATGAAACGGGACGGGCTTCCTGGGCCGCGGAGAAGACGGGCAGCAGGACGGCGATCGCGAGGAAAAGGGTGCGCATGAAGTTTGGAGGGTGGAGCATGGAACATCGAACGTCCAACATCGAACGCCGGGGTGAAGGGTTTGTTGCCCGGGTTTCAGACTTCACCGGCGGAAAGCCAGCGGAAGGAAACCATCTGGAACCGGCGGCCGAAGATTTGGTTGGCGCTGCTGCCGAGGGCGGAAGGCGGGGTATCCGCGGTGTCCGCGGGATCGAGGTAGTCCGGGACTCTCTGGACCACGGCTTCGCACACCGCGGTGGCGATGGGTTTGCCCGTTGTGTCCCGCGCTTCGCCGTATCCGCGGATGGTGAAGGTGTCGGAACGGGGGGTGGCGGCGTTCCCCAGAACGGCGAGCAGGTCGGATTGGCTGAGGTAGCCGGGGGCTCCCTGGTAGCTCGATCCGGCGCCGGCGGCGGGGTTGGCGTAGTTGAAATTCATCACCGATTCCGCGGGGATTTGGAAACCGGCGTTCGCTCCGTTGGCAAGCGAATGGTTCAGGCCCGAATTGTCGATGGCTTGCTGGAGCGCGCCGCGTTGGGACATGTCGTCGCCTGACGGGCCGAGCCTGCGGTTCACGAATTCCGCCATGGAGAGGAAGGGGCCGCGTTCCTGGATCTGGTCGACGATGTTGACGGCGAGCCGTTCCAGATCCGCGTCGGAATACTCGCGGGGGCCGAGCCAGTAGGAATCGACGGGGTCTCCGCCATTCGCCGCGGATTCGCTGGCCGGGAGGCGGAAGCGGCTGATGCGGGCGTCGTTCGTGGAGGGCAGATCGACGAGTGTGGTGGTGCTCGCCTGGTTGAGGTTGGGGGGGTCGACGAGTCTGCTGTATATCGACCTGGAGTCGTGGATCGACGCAAGCATCGCCTTCCACGCGGTGACGGAGGTGGAGTTGATGTTGAACGCCCCGTTCATCATCTGCCATGCCGCCACGCGGGTGTGGGACGATTGATCGGCGACGACGGACGGGAAATCGGACGGGCTTTGGCCGTCGGGAGTGTAGAGGGCGAGGCGGGGATCGCTCAAGGGGATGCCGTCGATGAAGTTCTCCGCGAGGTTGGAGGCCGGTCTGGCGGGGGAGTCGAACGGGGCGGCCCGGTCCGCGAGACCGGAGAAGTAGAAGCGGTCGAACAGGGCGAGGTTGAGAAGGAAGGAGTGGTCGAGATAGGGATAGCTCGCTCCGGGCGTGGAGATCTGGGATGGATTGATCAGGGGATGGGCCCAGGAATTTCCAATCGGGCGGGCGAAGCGCGGCAGGTAGCCGGAGGAGCCGCCGGGATTCGCCCCGTTCAGGCCGACGAGCGTCTGGAGCGGTGCGAGGGGCACGTCGTATTGCGCCGCGAACTTGGTTCCGTTGAAGCTGTTGTGCCCGGAAATGAAGTTGCTGCGATCCCGGGAATCCACGGAAAGGAGGTTGGCGGTGCTGCCATCGAGAGGCTGGAGATCGATCTCGTGGGAGAAATTGGCGGAGTGTTCGCTGAGCACCTTCTGGCTCGATGCGTTGGCGTTCGCGTGGGCGAAGGCCCAGGGTTTCGTGGCCAGGCGGCCGTCCTCGCCGCTGGGATCCCTCCCGCCGGAGGTGGTTTTCGCCTGGGCGGTGAGCAGGGCGAAGGGTTTTACGTTCTGCAACTGGCTGACCGCCCGTGAAGCCCGGTCCACGAGATCGAGCCCGAGGACGTAATTGGGCTGGGCGTCCTCTTTTGGATAGCGCATGGGCAGCTTGGTATCGCTGTTGCCCTCGATGAATTCCATGAGCCCGGTGGGTCTTTCGTAATCGAATTCGACCGTGCTGAGAATGGTGCGCGTGCTGCTGGTGGGGCTGAGCTTTGCGGACATATTGATGCGAAACCTGTTGTTGGCTTGCGTGTTGCTTTTCGGGATGAATTCGACGTGGATCCGGTCGTTCCATGCGAGGCCGAGGCATGCTCCCCACCGGCCGTTTTCGGCAATCCCATCAATCGCGTATCCACCTGCCAGGTTGTCGCAGTCGAAGCCGATGCCGTCGCCCCGCCAGCCGGAGATGGCATCGATGTTGTTGGTGATGCCCGTATTCACATAGATGTCCCAGAATGTCCTTGAGCCCAGATCCTGCTGGTAGGTGCGCCCGGGAGGGATCCAGGGGGAGAACAATTTCACTTCGCCCGGCATGAGGCGGATGGTATTGGCGGCGGCGGCATTTCCCGTGGCGGGCATTCCATTGGGCTGCTTGGGTTTCAAATTCAGGCCGAATATCTTGGGTTGGATTCCCTCCCAGTTGTCCCCGTACATGGTTGCAAGGGGGACGAAGTCGGTGCTTTGGGCCTGGCCGTTGCGGTAAACCTTCATGGAGAACGGCACATGGACGAACTCGACGCGAAGCTCGGTG
>CAZVSA010000068.1:1947-6278 GCA_964629955.1 uncultured Luteolibacter sp. | reverse complement strand
CTCGGTGAATTCCAGCGCGACGTTGTAGGGGTTGTGGAGGGTGACCACCGGGGTGTACAGGAGATGCAGATCGTAATCGAATCTCGTGTTGCGGAAATGTCCGTCCTGGGGGCCGTGCATGTTGCCGGCCTTCTGGGAGGCGCTGAGCGGACCGCTGATGTTCGCGGGCAAGCCGGGATACAAATCACGCCCGATGAGACTGAAAACCACCTGCACCTTTGCGATGACGGGGGCCATTACGATTCCCGGAGGGGGGTTGCGGTTGACGGGCAGGTTGGGATTGGAGGGGTTGAGCAGCGTACTCCATCCGGTAGGGGCCGTGCTTTTCAGAACGGGCACCCCGGCGGGGTTGGTGAGCTTGGCGAGGGGGCCGGTGGTCTCGCGGTAGATGCGGGAGAATTGGTGGAAGGATTCCCATCTCGGATCGGAGGGAGCGCTGGCGGCGCTCATGCCGAGGAGGGAGGAATAGATTCCCTGTCCGGAGTATGGGGAGGGGAGCTGAGTCAAGTTCGAGAGGAGGTTGAGATCCTGCTTCAGGCCGCCGGAAGCGGTGTTGGTGAGCAGCCCGGAGGAGACGGAGGTGACATCGTGGGTGAGGGGTTTGAGCTGCTCGCCCGCTCCGCCGGAGAGGTTGTCCGAAGCGAGTCCGAAATTGAGGCGGCTGATGCCTTTTTCGATGGTGGAGTATGCGGGCTTTCCGTATTCGAAGGATTTGGTGTCGATGTCGGAGAGTGCGGATATGGTTGAGGTTTTCGGGCGCGAGCCGGAGCCGAGCTGGGAAATCTGCCTTCCGAGGGAGCCCGCTTCTTCCACGTAGGGGGTGTTGACGCGGACTTTCACTCCCTCGTCCATCACGGCCCATGCGTATGCGCCTCCGCCCCGGGATGCCGGGACGGGCACTTTGGCGGCGGATACGAGGTCATCCGAGGAGGCCCGGGTGCCGAGGGAGCCTTCCCCCCACAAGGTTGCGGGATTTGCGGGAGTGGTTCCGGGGAAATTGACTTTCTCCGCGGCGCCGCTGTCCGGGCTGGAGGCGAGCCAGCCGAGGAATCTTCCGTCGCGCGCGGATTTTCCGAAGTCCGATGAAGATGGGGGATTGGTGGCCTGGATTTCCCATGAATTCCACACGCCGGTGAGGCGGGGGTTGGCGGAGTTGCTTGGGTCGATGTCCGCGCGGGCGGTGATCCGCTGGTCCGGACCGGCGAGTTTCTGGAGATCTCCGATGGCGAGAATCAGGGCCATCCGGGCGTTCGAGCGGGCTGTGGCCATCGCATCCTGCTGGCTGGAGACGCGGAGGGAGATGCTGGAGAGCGCGAGCAGGCCGACGGCGATCACCGTAAGCAGCACCATCAGGGAGAGGGTGGTGATCAGGGCGAATCCGCGATGCCGGGGCAGGCGCGGGAAAGAAGGTGGGGTTTTCATTGGGTTCCTGGGTTTGTCGGGCGATGGGCTTCGCGGTCAACCGGGTGGAGCAGGCGGCTCCCGGTCCAATCGCGGGATTGGACATCCGGTTTTTTCCAAGGGATGCGAAGTCATGGGCCGTGGGTTGTCACACGAATGCAAAAAAGTGCAATTTGTGATTCTGCATGCTAGGTTTGGGAGGTGGCCGTGGCAAGGAAAAAACCCTGTGGCCGTACGGGGCGGGTGCGCGGCGAAGCGAAGGGGGGGCACACGCGCCCTCGCGTGTTGTTTCCGGTGCCCTCGCCGGAAACGGGCTGATGTGGCGGGGAGTTTTCCGGATGCGGGGGAGAAGTGCCGAGTGATCAGTGAGCAGTGATCAGCCGAAGAGTGATGGTTCGGAGCGGGGTGGTTGTGCGGGCCGCCGGAGCGCGAGAAGCGGCGACCGGTGATCGCCGCCACAGTGCGTGTGGTCCGCGAAGGCGGAAGAAGCGGCGACCGGTGATCGCCGCCACGTTGCTGTGTGCTCCGCGAAGTCAGATGATGATGTTTCCGCATTTTCTTGCGATTTCCAGCGGGCGGCGGGCGGCGAGGAAATTGGAGGTGCGGAATTTTTCGTCGCTTTCCCGGTAATGCGGGAGCGGGAGAAGCTTGTTGCCGGGAAGGATGCGGAACAGCTCGAAACCGGCATCCGCGAAGAAATAAAAGAAGTCCTGATAGAAGGTGCGGGTGTCGATGTTGCATCCTCCGAATTCAAATTGCACGAGGTCGATGCGCTGTTCAGCGAAGAGGGAACCGCTTCCGGCGATGACGTCGAGTTCATGGCCTTCCACGTCGATTTTGAGGAGGTGGATGCGCGGGATTTGGTTTTCCCGGCAGTAGGTTTCGAGGGTCCGCAGTTCCACTTCCTCGCGGATGCTTCCGTGGGGGATGCCAAAGTGGCCGAGCCGTCTCTCGGTGAGGGAGGCGAGGCCGGAGCCTTCGGCGTCCATGTAAAGGACGGAGCGGCCGGGTTCCTTGGAGAGGCCGAAGTTGTTCAGAACAGCCCGGGGGTTTCCGCCGTGGTTTCCGGTCAGGATTTTGAAGGTGGCGGGGGAGGGCTCGAAGCAATGGATGGTGAAATTTTTGTCCGGTCCCAGGCGGGTGAGGAGTTCGGATGTGTATTGTCCCTGGTTCGCGCCCACGTCGAAGATCACGGGGGAGTCGGGGGCGATGGATTCGAGGACGCGGAAGACGGCGGCTTCCCCGCTTTCATCGACTCCTCCTCCGGAACCGATGCCGAGGCGGTGCTCCAGCGCGGTGATGGCGTGTTCCGCGATGCATGGAGGGACGAGACCGGCGGCGCGGAGGGCGAGCTTCCGGAGTTGGCGCTTCATGGGATCAGAGGGTGTGGCCCATGCGATGGCGCTTGGTATCGAGATATTTCTCGTTGTGGGGATTGGAGGGGAGGGAGAGCGGGAGCTGTTCGGTGATTTCGAGGCCGTAGCCTTCGAGGCCGACGACTTTTTTGGGGTTGTTGGTGAGGAGGTGGATCTGGCGGACGCCGAGATCGTGGAGGATCTGGGCTCCCATGCCGTAGTCCCGGAGGTCGGAGGCGTAGCCGAGTTTTTCGTTGGCCTCGATGGTGTCGAGACCTTGTTCCTGGAGTTTGTAGGCGTGGATTTTGGCGGGGAGGCCGATGCCGCGGCCTTCCTGGCGGAGGTAGAGGAGGACGCCGCCTTCTTCGGAAATGCGTTCGAGGGCGGCGGAGAGCTGCCCGCCGCAATCGCAGCGGCGGGATTGGAAGACATCGCCGGTGAGGCACTCGGAGTGGACGCGGACGAGGGTGGGTTTTTCCGGGTCGATCGTCCCGCGGGTGAGGGCGAGGTGGTGGCTGCCATCGGTGGAGACGCGGTAGAGGTGGCAGTCGAAATCGCCAAAATCGGTGGGAAGGAGGATGGTTTGCTCGCGGGCGACGAGTTTTTCGGAGCGGCGGCGGTATTCGATGAGCTGGGCGATGGTGCAGGCCTTGAGCCCGTGGCGCTGCTGGTATCCGCCGAGCTGGCCGACGCGGGCCATGGTGCCGTCGTCGTTCATGATTTCGCAAATGATGGCGGCGCGGGGGAGATCGGCGAGGGTGGCGAGGTCGATGGCGGCCTCGGTGTGGCCGGCGCGGCGGAGGACGCCGCCGGGCATGGCCTGGAGGGGGAAGACGTGCCCGGGTTTGTCGAAGGCGCTCGCGTTTTTCGCGGGATCGGCGAGGAGGCGGATGGTGAGGGCGCGGTCTGCGGCGGAGATGCCGGTGGTGATGCCCTCGGCGGCATCCACGCTGACGGTGAAGGCGGTTCTCTGGCGCTCGCGGTTGCGCCGGGTCATTTGCGGGAGATCCAGTTCCTCGGCGCGCTCCGGGGTGAGGGGGGCGCAGATGAGGCCGCGGGCGTGGACGGCCATGAAATTGACCATTTCCGGAGTGCAGAGGGAGGCGGCGCCGATGAGGTCGGCTTCGTTTTCGCGGGAGGGATCGTCGGCGACGATGACGAGACGTCCTGCGGAGATTTCCGCGATGATTTCCGGAATGGGGCTGAACTGGAGCGGGGTGGAGGGCATGGTGGGGAAAGAGGTCTGAAGGTCGAAGGTCTTAAAGTCTGAAGGTCGGAAGAGGTTGGGATCGGGAGAGGTTTGGTGAGGGAGGACTTTCAGACTTTCGGACTTTCGGACTTTGAGACTTTCAGACTCTTCTTCACTTCGATGTTGGGCGTTCGATGTTCGATGTTCAGTTTAAAAACGGGTGGTCGGGGGCTTCGGCGAGGATGCGGTGGAGCGGGGAGATGGGGCGCAGAAGATCCGCCCAGAGATCGCGGTCGTGCTGCTGGCTGAGCAGCTCGGGGCCGGGGCGGACGGGAACCCACGAGCGGCGGCGCAGTTCGTTTTCCAATTTCCCGGATGACCAGCCG
>CAZVSA010000068.1:0-1937 GCA_964629955.1 uncultured Luteolibacter sp. | reverse complement strand
TTTTCCACTGGAGGACGTGGTTTTCCCACCAGAAGGCGGAGAAGGTGAGCTGCTCGGGCGAGACGGGGCCGCCTTCGTGGACGGGAAGGTTTTTCAGGCTGCCGAAGCTGCTGTCCGTGAGGAAATCGCCGACGCGCTTGCCGGTGGGGTGGTTGAGGATGAGGCCGAATGCGCCCTGTTCCTGATCGTGCTCGGCGAGGAGAATGACGGAGCGGTTGAAAATGCCTTCGCGCAGCGAGGGGTCCGCGAGGAGGAGGCGGCCGCGCAGGCGGATGGGATGATCGGGTGTGGAGGGATCGTTGGCCACGGCGGAAGCCTACGCGCGGGCGCGGCGTCCGCCAATCGCGGATTGTGCCGGGTTGAGGATCTGTAACCATTCAGGTATTTTCAATCGAAACGCGGAGGCGCGGAGGTCGCGGAGAGAAACGCCGGGTCCTTTCATTCAAGTCTCTGCGAATCCCTTTGCGACCTCCGCGCCTCCGCGTTTCGATCCATCCCTTCAGAACCCGGCACGAGCATCGTCGGAGATTATTTGTCCGTAGATTATTTGTCTGTCCCCTTGTCACTTTCCGCATTCGGGAGATTTCCGGCCATGTCCGCCAGGTTTCCGGCGGGGGCGCCGGAAACGGCACGCGAGGGCGCGTGCGGTCCCCTTTTGCAGATCCCAAACGGGTTCTGAAGCGGGAATTTGTTGGCGGCGGGCGGGGGGAGCGGGTACTCCGGGGCAGGAGATGAGCAAACCCGGAGGCAGTGTGGAGGCGAGCCAGCGTGCCGTGGAGGTGGGGCTGCCGGGGCGGTTGGCGGGGCTGTCCCTGGGGCGGCAGGTGATGGTGCTGGCGATCTGGCCGCTGCTGGAGCAGGTGCTGGCGTTTTTTGTGGGGCTCACGGATTTGCTGATCGCCGGGCGGATGGCGGGAGGGGAGGACAGGGTGGCGATTCTGGATGCGATGGGGCTGGCGGGCTACGTGGCGTGGTTTTTCAACATCCTGCAGGCGGCGGTGGCGACGGGGGTGATGGCTTTGGTTTCGCGATCGACCGGAGCGGGCGATTCGTCGCTGGCGAACCGGGCGCTGGGGCAGGGGCTGTGGCTGGGGGTGGCGGCGGGGATGGTGACTTTCGGGGTGCTCCAGCTCGGGATTCCGTTGTTGTTGCGGTGGATCGGCCTGGGGCCGGCGGCGGCGGGCCATGCGGAGGTGTATCTGCGGGTGATGGCGTTTTCCGGGCCGTTCAGCGGGGCGATGCTGGCGGTGAACGCGGCGCTGCGGGGTTCCGGGGACACGCGGACTCCGTTTTTCGCGATGTTGGTGACGAATTTGGTGAACATCGTGTCGAGCTGGATTTTCGTGTTTGCTCCGGCTCCGTTCGGTGGTCACGGGGTGGCGGGGATCGCGGTGGGGACGGTGGCCGGCTGGATGGCGGGGTTTTTGGTGGTGATTTCCATGGCAGGGCGGGGAAGGAACGGGGGCCTGCGCTGGTCGCGGGCGACGCTGAAACCCGATCGTGCGATCCTGCGGAGGATCCTGCGGGTGGGCATGCCGCAATCGGTGGAAATCGCGGGAATGTGGCTGATCCACGCTTTTGGCATCCGGGTGATCGCGGGGCTGCCGGACAAGGGGACGCTGGGGGCGCACATTCTGGCGATCCGGGTGGAGTCGATGAGTTTCCTGCCGGGGTTCGCGATCGCGACGGCGGCCGCGGCGCTGGCGGGCCAATACCTGGGGGCGGGCTCGAAGGAAATGGCGGTGAAGGCGGTGCGGCTGTGTTGGAAAACCGCGGTGATCCTGATGTCGTTGATGGGGTTGTGTTTCGTGTTGGGAAGGGAGGTGCTGATCGGCTGGATGGCCCCCGGGAGCGAGCTGCACGCGGATCTGGCGGCTCCGTTGCTGGTGGTTTGTGCGATCACGCAGCCGTTTTTCGCCACGTGCATCATCCTGAAG
>CAZVSA010000067.1:14600-15118 GCA_964629955.1 uncultured Luteolibacter sp. | reverse complement strand
TGAATTCCGCTGGGAGGACCAGTTCAAGCTCGGCCTCGATCCCGAAACCGCCCGCGAATTCCACGACGAAACCCTCCCCCAGAACGGTGCCAAAACCGCCCACTTCTGCTCCATGTGCGGCCCGCACTTTTGCTCCATGAAAATCAGCGAGGACGTCCGCCAATACGCCGCCGAACAAGGCATCGCCGAAGAAGAAGCCCTCGCCAAAGGCATGGAGGAAAAAAGCAGGGAATTCGTCGAGAAAGGCTCCGAAGTCTACACGCCTGCCTGACGATTGGGGAAAAACGCCGATCCGCTCCTCCTTGATTCCCGCTTGCCCGCCACCCTTCCCTTCGTTACGGCTCCCGCCTCCCGGCGGTGTTCCCGCCCTGCCAACCACCGCGAACGATCCCCCGCCATGCCCATCACCCGCGCCCTTCTGTCCGTTTCCGACAAAACCGGACTCCCTGAATTCGCCGCCGAACTCCACGAACTCGGCGTCGAACTCCTCTCCACCGGCGGCACCGCCAAAGCCCTCC
>CAZVSA010000067.1:4318-14590 GCA_964629955.1 uncultured Luteolibacter sp. | reverse complement strand
CATGGAGGAGCACGGCATCGAGGGCATCGACCTCGTCGTCGTCAACCTCTACCCCTTCGAGGAAACCATCGCCAAACCCGGCGCCACCCTCGGGGAAGCCATCGAGAACATCGACATCGGAGGCCCCTCCATGCTCCGCAGCGCCGCCAAAAACCACTCCCACGTCACCGTCGTCGTCGATCCCGCCGACTACCCCCGGGTGATCACGGAAATGCGGGAACACAACGGCGACACCACCCGGAAATTCCGCGAACAACTCGCCGTCAAAGTCTTCCTCCGCACCTCCGAATACGACGCCGCCATCACCAACTACCTCGGCCAGTGCCGGGAAGGCACCGGGTGCAATTTCACCCTCAGCCTCCCGCTCGAACAGGAACTCCGCTACGGGGACAACCCCCACCAGAAGTGCTCCCTCTTCGGAAACTTCAAGGAATGCTTCACCCAGGTCCAGGGCAAGGAACTCAGCTACACCAACGTCCTCGACATCGAAGCCGCCGCCGACCTCATCCTCGACTTCGTCCGCCCCACCGTCGCCATTCTCAAACACACCAACCCCTGCGGCGTCGGCCAGGACGATGAAAACCTCAAGGTCGCCTGGCAGAAAGCCTACGAAACCGACCGCCAGGCCCCCTTCGGCGGCGTCATCGTCGTCAACCGCCCTCTCACCCTGGAACTCGCCCGCGTCATCTCGGAGATTTTCACCGACGTCATCATCGCCCCCGAGTTCGAGGCCGACGCCCGCGCCCTCCTCCAGAAAAAGAAAAACCTGCGTCTCATGAAGATGAACGACGCCTACCTCGCGGAAAAGAAATCCTCCGTCATCCGCTCCTGCCCCGGCGGCATCATGGTCATGGACCGCGACCACACCGCCCTCGGCCTCGACAACCTCGAATCCAAGGTCGTCACCAAACGCCCGCCCACCGGTGAGGAAATGCGGGCCATGCGTTTCGGCTGGCGCATCGTCAAACACGTCAAATCCAATGCCATCGTCTATGCCAATGCCGACCGCACCCTCGGCATCGGCGCCGGCCAGATGAGCCGCGTCGATTCCTCCCGCATCGCCGTCTGGAAAGCCCGCGAAGCAGGTCTCGATCTCAAGGGCTCCATCGTCGCCTCCGACGCCATGTTCCCCTTTGCCGACGGCCTTCAATCCGCCATCGACGCCGGAGCCACCGCCTGCATCCAGCCCGGAGGCTCCGTCCGTGACGAGGAAGTCATCGCCGCCGCCGACGCCGCCGGCATGGCCATGGTCTTCACCGGCCACCGCCACTTCCGCCACTGAAACCACGCCCGCGGGCGCAAAAAACCGTGGCGCGGGCATTCTGCCCGTCGCCATTTCTTTTCCCACAAAGCTCCCCATATCCTCCGGGCAACGGGCAAAATGCCAAAAGTGTTCCGGGAATCGCGACGGCAACGCCGGAGGCGGATTTGCCGGTAGGGATGGACCGCCGGGCCGTCCCACTTTTTCCCGATTTGCCATGGTTCTCCCCCCGGCCATTCCCCCGGTCCCGCCGATGGAAGCCCCACCCGCCGCGGAGAGACAGTCACGGCGCGCCCGGCGGTCACGCCCTACCTGCCGGAATCATTCCCGGAACACTTTTGGCAGAATGCCCGCGCCACAATTTGCTCACGCCAGCAAAGCCTTCTGCACCACCCCATGCACATCTGTTAGACGAAACCGCCTTCCTTGGTGCCGGTAGGTCAGACGTTCGTGGTCGATCCCCAGCAAATGCAGCATCGTCGCGTGGAAATCATGCACATGCACCGGATCACGGACGACATTGTAGCCGAATTCGCAAGTCTCCCCGAACACCAGCCCCGGCTTCACCCCTCCCCCGGCCATCCACAAACTGAAACAACGCGGGTGATGGTCCCTTCCGAAATCATCCTTGGTCAGTTTTCCCTGACTGTAGTTCGTCCGCCCGAACTCGCCGCCCCACACCACCAGCGTGTCATCCAGCAATCCGCGTTGCTTCAGATCCATCACCAGCGCCGCCGACGCCTGGTCCACATCCCGGCACTGATTCCGGATTCCCTGCGGCAACCCCCCGTGATGATCCCAGCCCTGATGATACAACTGGATGAATCTCACACCCCGCTCCGCCAGTCTCCTCGCCAACAAACAATTCCGCGCGAACGATCCCGGTTGATGGACATCCTCCCCATACGCCTTCAGGACCGATTCCGGCTCCCCATCCACCGCGCACGCCTCCGGCACGCTCATCTGCATTTTGAAAGCCATCTCATACTGGGCGATCCGTGAGTTGAGTTCCAGATCGCCCGTCCGCTCCATCTGCTCTTCGTGCAGATCCCTGAGAACATCCAGCATCCCCCGCCGCGCCTCCCTCGGATAGCCCGCGGGATCGTCCAGATAGAGCACCGGCTCCCTTCCTCCCCGGAATTGCACACCCTGGAATCGCGCGGGCAGAAAACCGCTTCCCCACAAGCGCGAATACAACGGCTGGTCCTTCCGCCCCCTTGTCACCAGCACCACGAACGCCGGGAGATTTTCGTTCTCCGAGCCCAAACCATATTGCAGCCACGCGCCGATGCTCGGCCTCCCGGCGATCTGCGATCCCGTTTGAAAAAAGGTGATCGCCGGATCGTGATTGATCGCCTCCGAGTGCATCGAACGCACGAAACACAGCTCGTCCACGATCTTCGCCGTGTGCGGCATCAAATCCGAAACCCACGCGCCCGACGCTCCATATTGGCTAAATCCAAACGGAGAACCCACCAGCGGCAACACCGATTGGTTTCCCGACATTCCCGTCAGACGCTGGCCGCCCCTAACGGATTCAGGCAGCGACTCCCCGCGGCGTTCATTCAGCAGGGGTTTGTAATCGAAGGTCTCGAACTGCGACGGCCCGCCGGCCTGGAAAAGATAAATCACCCGTTTCGCTCTCGGCGCGAAGTGGGCGAACGAGGAAGTCCCGGGAGCTTCCATCCCGCCCGCCGCCGCGCGATCCAAAAGCCCTCCCAAAGCAATCCCTCCCAAGCCCATTCCAAAACGATTCAGAAACTGCCGCCGGGAAAGCCCTGCCGCGGGCATCGGCCCCGTGCAAAGCGGATCATGGAAATTCAATCTCCTCTTCATGGTTCATCGCAGCGTCATCGACGCATCCAGGTTCAATATCGCGTTCAACACCACCGCGGTGGCCGCCAGCTCCGCTTTCGCGGTTCCTTCCAAACCGGGTTTCCTGAAATCACCCGCTTCCAGCCAGGAACGCGCCGCCTCCGGTTCCGTTAGAAAAATCTCCCGCTGCTCCGAGTAGAGCCGCAAAAGCGCCGCGCTCTCCCGCTCCGTGGGAAATCTCGCGGACGCACGACGGAACGCCTTCCGGATTCGCTCCGCGGCATCACCGGGAATCTCCCCGTGCAGCCGCTCCGCCCACACCCGCGCGGCTTCGAGAAACTGTGGATCGTTCATCGTCACCAATGCCTGCATCGGCGTCATCGTCACCTCCCGCTTCACCGTGCATACCTCGCGGGTCGTGGTATCGAACGCCATCATCATCGGAGCGGGCATCGTTCTCTTCCAGTAGGTGTAGAGGGATCTCCGGTAAAGCCCCTCCCCCTCGTCCTGCCGGTAGCTCCCGGCGGCACCCGCCTCCTCGTACAAGCCCGGCACCTGATAGGGCTTCACGCTCGGCCCGCCGGTTTTTTCCACCAGCAATCCCGACAACTGCAACGCCTGATCCCGGATCATCTCCGCCCCCAGCCTCCGCCTCGGCCCCCGTGCCAGCAGCTCGTTGTCCGGATCGTCTTTCCAATCTTCCGCGGAAACCGGCACCGATGACATCCGGAACGTAGAAGACAACGCGATCTCCTTTAAAAGCGCCCGCACATCCCAGCCCCCATCCATCAGGCGGCGCGCCATCCAATCCAACAACTCCGGATGGCTCGGCAGGCTGCCTTGAAGCCCGAAATCCTCGTTTGTGGAAACCAAGCCCCGGCCGAACAACAACGCCCACCACCCGTTCACCGCCACCCTTGCCGTCAAAGGCTGTTCCGGGTCCGTCATCCAGTGCGCCAACCCCAGACGGTTTCCCGGCACCCCTTCCGGAAAAGGCATCACCGCGTCCGGCACGCCCGCCTCCACGATTTCTCCCTTCGCATCATACACTCCCCTCTCCAGAAGATGGGTCGCCCTGATCCCCGGCAGATCCTTCATTGTCATCACCTCGCGCACCCTGCCAATCACCTCGTCCTCCCGCTTTCTCCACTCTAACAGCTCGCCGCGAATCCGGGCGGACTCCTCATCCACCCGGAGGAAAAAGTGTTCCTTCCAGTTTTCTTCGGATCCGGGAAGCTCCCGCCCCGCCGCCAGCGCCACCTCCAGCGGCGACAGCTCGCGGTCGTAAAGCTTGAATTCATCCATCACCCCGCCCGCAAACCCGGTATCCCGGAAACGCTCCCCCAGCGTCAGCGCGATCCCTCCCGTCTCATCCCCCCAGGCCGCCCTGTAATCCACATCCCGGGTCAGCGAATCCCTCACGATTTCCACCTCATCGCCCTCCAGACGTTTTCCGTTCACATAAAGCTTCAAGCCCGAAGCCCGGCTCGACCCATCGTAAACCATTGCAAGATGGCTCCATTCCCCCGCTTGCAAAGGCTCCTTGCCGCGCACCCGGATCGCGTTGCCCGGCCAGAAATGGACCAGCGCGGCATCGGGACGCCCATGATCCAGCAGCAGCTCATATCCCCTTCCCCCCGCATCGCTCCACGCCCGGCTCCTGTGCGCGAGGATCTGCCGCGGCTTCGCCTCCCCGCCCGGTTTCACCCACACCGCCAGGGAAAACGGATTCATGCGCCGGAACGCCCCGGCATCCTCGCCAAACCGGAACGCATCGTCGCCCGAAAACATCACCCCGCGCCCCTGCCTGCCTTCCACGGCCTTGTTCTCCCCCTGCAACGCCGCTTCTTCAAAATCCTCCGCCAATACCGCAACAGGAACTTCCACATCACCGTTCTCCTCCCTCCACCGCCCGAACTCCGCTTCCGACTCCCTCCAATGTGACGCCAGCTTTTCCTCCGCCTCCCGCACACGCTCCAACGCCTCGCGGTGCGCGGACTCCTCGCCGGGAGCATACAACAAAAGCGCCGGGGCCGGCGTCGCCCGCGTGAAATGGGAATACAAGCCCGCCTCATCGATCTGGTCGAAAAACGCCGTCAGCGAATAATAATCCCGCATGGAAACCGGATCATACTTGTGGTCGTGGCACCGGGCACACTCCAGCGTCAATCCAAGGAACGCCGTGCCCACGGTATGCACACGGTCGGACACCTGCTCCACCCGGAACTCCTCATCCACGCTCCCCCCTTCGTTCGTCTGCCGGTGGAGCCGGTTGAAACCCGTGGCAAGCCTCGATTCCGTCGTCGCATCGGGCAGCAGATCCCCCGCGATCTGCCAGGTGAGAAACCGGTCGTACGGCATGTTTTCGTGAAAAGCCCGGATCACCCAGTCCCGCCACGGCCACATATGCATGTCCAAGTCGTTCTGATAGCCGAACGTGTCCGCGTAACGCGCCGCGTCCATCCACAGGGAAGCCATGTGCTCCGCATGGGCCACCCCACCCAGCAACCGGTCCACCACCCTCTCCGCCGCATCCTCTTCCGCTTCACGCCCGCCATTCCGCTCGTTCAAAAAGGCGTCCAGCTCCTCCTCCGAGGGAGCCAAGCCGGTCAGCGAGAAGGAAACCCGCCTCAACCATAGCTCCGGTTCCGCCTCCGGCGCGGGAGATTTTCCCGCATCCGCGAGCGACCGGAACACAAAACGGTCCAACTCGCTCCTCGCCCATCCCTTGTCCTCCACCCGCGGAACCTCCACATTCTCCGGGACAGGCTTGAAAGACCAATGCCGGTCGTGCGCCGCGCCCCGCTCGATCCAGGATCTCACCGCTTCCTTTTCCTCGCCGGTCAGCGTCAAGTGACTCCCGGGCGGAGGCATCACCTCATCCGGATCATCACTCAACATCCTGCGATACATCGGGCTTTCCTCCGGTTTTCCCGGCACCAACACCCCCGCTTGGATCGCCGCGTCCCGGTCGTCCAGACGCAGATCCGCCTCGCGCTTCGCCGCATCCGGGCCATGGCACAAATAACAACGGTCCGAAAGGATCGGACGGATGACCCTGTTGAAATCCGGCCCCGAACCCTCCGCCCCGGCAAGGAAACCGGCGGGCCACACCCAGGCCAACAGAAAAACCGGACACACGCGCATGCCTACAGAACGCCTTCTTTCGGAAATTCCTAACGCAAATTTCAAGGCAAGAACCCGTTTGAGGTTCGGGGCCCACCCGCCCCGTGGTGGCGATCACCGGTCGCCGCCTCTTCCGCCTTCGGGGACCACACGCGCCCTCGCGTGTCCCGGAGTGCGCCCTCGCGCTCCGGCGGCCCGCACAACCAAACCGCCCCGCATCCGGAAAACTCCCCGCCATGTCCGCCAGGTTTCCGGCGAGGGCGCCGGAAACAGCACGCGAGGGCGTGTGCGCCCCTGTTGGATGTGGGCGAGACGCCCACGCTCCTTGAGCACCGCACAACCAACCCACTCCGAACCAAAAATCTTCCTCTGATCACTGCTCACTGCTCACTCGGCACTTCTTCCCCCCCACCATGCGCCCATTTTCCAAAATCCACATCTCCCGCTTGGACAGCGGCCCACGCTCGGCTAGAGATTCCGCAGACACCATGGACCCTGAAACCGAAAAGCCGAAAAGCTCCCTCCCGCGCCCGAACATTCCTCCGCCGAATCTCGCCCCTCCGCCACCGGCCCCGCCCTCTCCATTGGACCACCCGGCGACCCCGCCTCCGCCCCCGAAACCCGACGCGGGCACCACCAAGGTGCAGCTCCACCTGCCCGAAAGTGCTCCAAAAAACACGGAAACCCCCGGGGACGACGAAGACCAGCCGGTCCCGCTCAACACCCGGCTCATCGCATTCGCCATCGATGCCGTCCTCGCCATCGGCATCGCCATCCCAATCGTGTGGATTCTTCCCGGTTTCGCCGAAGGCCTCGGCTGGCTGGTTGGAACCGCCTACCTCGTCACCCGCGACGCGCTGCCATTCCTGGAAGGCCAAAGCGTCGGCAAAAAGGCCATGAAGCTCAAAGCAGTGACATTGGACGGCGCTTCTCTCGCCGGAAAATGGGAACCCGGCCTGATCCGCAACGCCGTGCTGGCCATCCCTTTTTTCGCCCTGATCGAACTCTATGTCCTGATGACACGGGAAGACAAACCGGAACGCGGACGCCGCCTCGGCGACGAATGGGCGAAGACCAAGGTCATTGCCGTCGAGGAACCCTCCCCGGAAGCGTAGCAGACCGGCATCCGCTCACTCGCCGATGTCCTCGTTCCAGAGCACCGGGTTCTCCCGGATGAACCGCGTCATCAGCTCGAAGCAAAACGGATCGTCCAGCACGTCCACCTTCACCCCCAGCGCGCGCAGTCGATCCTCATCGCCCATGAACGTCCGGTTCTCCCCCACGATCACGTGCGGAATTCCGTAAAGCTGGATCGCCCCGCTGCACATCGGACAAGGCGACAGCGTGGTGTAAATGACACACTCGCGGTAAACGCCCGCAGGCTGGCGTCCGGCATTTTCCAGCGCGTCCATCTCCCCGTGCAGCACCGTGCTGCTCCGCTGCACGCGCCGGTTGTGGCCGCGCCCGATGATCTTCCCATCATGGACGAGCACGCTGCCGATCGGGATGCCTCCCTCCGCCAAACCCGTCCGCGCCTCGTCAAGTGCGGCTTGCATGAATGGGTCCATGGGATTCATTATGCAGTTGTCACGCCGGTCCGTCGAGAAATTGTCCCGGTGTGCACGAAATCCGCTTTCATCCGTCACCCACCCCCTCACCAACATGCCAACCGTCCGCCTCGCAGGCACCGTCCACGGAGAAAAAGACCCCAATCGTGAAATCCGCGCCCGCCTGCTCTACCAGTTGTTCCGCAAAGGCTGGGACATTTACAACTCCAACGGCGACCAACGCATCTCCCTCTCCAACATCGAGCGCAAGATCATCGAGTCCGACGCCTTCGTCTTCACCCCGGGAGCCACGCTGGAGGACTTGTTCAAAGCGGTTTCCATCTTCGTGGGATACCAGACGCTCGACAAACATCTGGCCGACAAACCGACGGTTCTCCTCAATTCCGACGGCTCGTGGAACCCCCTGTTCTCGCTCCTCTCCCACCTGAACCGCCTCGGCACCGTCAAGCAGGACCACACCGAATATCTCCTGCTCGCGGACTGCGCGGAAGGCGTCATCGAGCTGCTCGAAGCCGCCCGGCTCCGCGGCGTGCCCGATGTCGGCCGCGAGCGCAGCGGCGACGTCGCGGGCCCCAGCTTTGAAACCCCGCTGCCTGACGATCATCAGGGCAACATCTGCGTTTTCTGCTCCGCCACCATCCAGGATCCCGCCTATCTCAATGACGGCTACCGCCTCGGCCAATTGCTCGCGGAATCGCGCCTCGGCTGCGTCTCCGGCGCGGGAAATTCCGGCATCATGGGCGAGGTCGTCCGCGGCTCCGTCGATGCCGGAGGCTGGACCGGAGGATCGAACGTCCCCCACATCATCGAACTCGAAGGACTGCCCGAGGGACTCTCCAGCTTCTGGCTCCGTCCGGACATCTACACCCGGATGGAAGTGATGATCGAGAACTCCGACGCATTCATCATCTTCCCCGGAGGCGCCGGCACGGTGCAGGAAATGCTCGCCCTCATGATTTTCAAACATCAGGGAAACTCCACCATGAAAGGCAAACCGGTGGTCGTCTTCAACCGGAAAGACGCCAACGGCACGCGCTTCTGGGACCCGCTGATCGGCATGCTCAAGCCATGGTGCTACGACAGCGAATTCGTCGTCGTGGAGGAACTCGAAGACCTCATCCCCACCGCGCGGAAGCTCATGCCCGCCCCCCTCGGCGCGGCCACCTGACCCCTCATGCCCCGGAAACTCCATGAACGAATCGGGCTTTTCACAAGGAAGAAGAGGACCACGGATTTCACGGATTTACGGATTGAATGAATGGCAGAGCAGACAGTCATCCGCATATGGACCTCGCCAACATCCATCTTCGGGGGAAGCCGGGCAGAATGCCCGGCCCACGTGGCGCGGGCATTCTGCCCGCCGCCAATCAGCACATTCCAACGACTTATCAACAATCCGTAAATCCGTGCAATCCGTGGTCATAAAACCGAAGATCCCAAAAAACCCATGGCATCAGAATCAAGGACCGTGACCGTTGGAATCCTCGCAAACCCTCACAAACCCGGTGCGTTGCGCACCTTGCTGGACTTGCGGGAAGCCCTCGCCGCACGGGGTTGCCAAACCGTCCTCGATCTCGAAACCGCCGCCCTCGCCGGAGAAACCGGAGGAATTCCCGCATCCTCCTTTGCCACGCAGGTGGATGTCGCCGCCGTGCTGGGCGGCGATGGCACGATGCTTCACGCCGTTCTCCGGCTGGGAAATTTCGACAAACCGGTCGCGGGCATCAACATCGGCACGCTCGGATTCCTCACCACCTGCACCGAAGTCGAGCTTGCCGACTTCGCCGCCGCCGTGGCCGCGGGAGATTTCTCCACCAGCAACCGCACCCTGTTGCAGGCCACCGTCCTGCGCGCGGGCAAGCCGCCGGAAAGCTTCACCGCGCTCAACGAGATCACCCTCGCGCGCGGCGACACCGGCCGTCTCGTTTCCATCCGCGCACTGGTGAACGGCGAAGTCCTCAACCACTACCGCGCCGATGGCCTCATCGTCGCCACCCCCACCGGTTCCACCGCCTACTCGCTTTCCGCCGGCGGTCCCCTGATCGATCCCAAGTCCTCGGTCTTCGTCATCACCCCCATTTGTCCGCACAGCCTCAGCCAGCGCTCGCTCGTTCTTTGCGACCAATCCGTCATCGAACTCGCCCCGGACGGCGAGGAAGACTGCCCCATGCTCTTCACCGTGGACGGCCGGGACAACACCCGCATCGAATCCGGAGACCGGATCGAAGTCAGGAAAGCCGGCAGGGGCTTCCAGCTCCTGCGTCTCGAAGGCAGTTCCTTCTACGAAGCCCTGCGCAAAAAACTCCGCTGGCACGGTTTCTGAGCAGGGGAAACATCCACAAATGCAGGCGGGACGCCCGCACCCCCTTTTCCTCGAACGGCCTTGACTTTCCCCATATTTTGAAATTTCCTCGCGCCTGTTAATGATTACCGGACTCCCAACGGATCAACGGATCAACGGATCAACGGATCAACGGATCAACGGATCAACGGATCAACGGA
>CAZVSA010000067.1:503-4218 GCA_964629955.1 uncultured Luteolibacter sp. | reverse complement strand
TCAACGTTGATCCTTGATTCCGCCTTTCTGATTTTTCCCCGCATCGCAAGGCCGGAGTTTTCCTCCGGCCTTTTTCAAGATCGGATGGGGTCACGGGGATTGCGCCCCGTAACCCTTCCACACCACCGGACATGCGGTTTGCCCTCCTCACCGTCCTCGGAGAGCACACCGCCTTCGCCGCCGCCGAACCGGTGAAATCCCCTCCCCCAATCACCGATCCTCAACATCCAATGCTTATGAAAGTTCACTCCCTTGTCTCTCCTTCCTTGCTTGGCCTGGGTTTGCTGCTGGCAGGCTGCGCGGAAAAAACACCTTACGCGAAACTCTCCGAGCAGGTAACAAACAAGGCCGGTGTGGCAAAGACTTACGGTCTCCAGCCATTGCCTGTCCCGCATCCCTATTTGAACATCGGCGACGTGATCACGCCGACGGAAACGATTGATCTCAGGGGCAACAAGCAATACGCTCTCGATAACTTCGATGTGGTCGCATCTCCCATGAGAATGGTTGCCCAATACCACCACCCGGACGACTCCGCCGCCGCCGGGCGTCTTGTGAACAACATTTACAGCCACCTTGGGGAACTGGGAAAGGATGAGACCGAAACCAATCTCGATGGCAAAACCGTCGCGAGCTTCGGAGCCGTCTATAAAAATTCACCTCTGGAAGCGAAGGGAAACCTGCTTCGGGAAAAATCCTATGACCTGAAAATCAAGGTGCCGTTCCTGTATCTCAAGCCCGAGAGGGCGAGCTTTGACGAGATGCTGGCGGATCTTGGCTCCGGGGAATATGAACCTTTGAAGAAGGGGCGTGACGGACAGAGTCTTAATCGCAACTACACGGCCTTGAGAAAGAAAATCCAAAGCCGGTTGGCCAGGGTTTCCGCCGATTATGCAGACTCGATTCCCTTGTATGCGATTGATGCCATCATCTGGTCCGATTCGCTGGAAGCCACACTTGTAAGCAAGCACAGAAACAAGATCGACGCCGATGCGAACAAGGACCTCGGCCTTGCTGAAATCGCGGACGCTGTGGTCGGTGCTCCGTCCATCAAATTCGAGCGGGACAAGAGCGACAACAGCACCGTCAAAAGCACCAGAGGCCGGACGCATTGGGGCTATCAGGCATGGCCTTTGAAGAAAAGCGCGAATGGGACCCTGCAAGTGGACAGAACCGGACGCCCACTGCTGCTGCGCCCGAATTGGAGAAAGGTCAAAAAATAGTGGGATGCAACAGAACGAATCCGCCTCCTTCTCCCTTATAACAAATAACCAATAACTTCTAACCAACCCCCAATGAAACCAAGACACCTCCTCCCCCTCGCCGCCCTCGGCCTACTCATCCACACCGCCCGTGCCGCCGAACTCACCGCATCAGACGGCGCGGCATTCGATTTCTTCGGCTTTTCCGTGAGCCTCTCCGGCGGCTCCGCCCTCGTCGGGGCTTATGGCGATGACGACGCCTCCGGCTCCGCCTATCTCTTCCTCAACGCGGACACCGCCTCCGGCAACATCACCGAGAGCGTCAAACTCACCGCATCAGACGGCGCGGCATTAGATTACTTCGGCTCCTCCGTGAGCCTCTCCGGCGGCACCGCCCTCGTCGGGGCTTATGGCGATGACGACAAGGGCAACAACTCCGGCTCCGCCTATCTCTTCCTCAACACGGACACCGACACCCCCACCGAAATCAAACTCACCGCATCAGACGGCGCGGCAGACGATAACTTCGGCTTTTCCGTGAGCCTCTCCGGCGGCACCGCCCTCGTCGGGGCGGCTGGTGATGACTTGGGTTCCGGCTGGGCACAAGGCTCCGCCTATCTCTTCCTCAACGCGGACACCGCCACCGGCGACATCACCGAGAACGTCAAGCTCACCGCATCAGACGGCGCGGAATTAGATAACTTCGGCATCTCCGTGAGCCTCTCCGGCGGCTCCGCCCTCGTCGGGGCTTATGGCGATGACTTGGGTTCCGGCTGGGGACAAGGCTCCGCCTATCTCTTCCTCAACGCGGACACCGCCACCGGCAACATCACCGAGAGCGTCAAACTCACCGCATCCGATGGCGTGGCAAGCGATCTATTCGGCTCTGCCGTGAGCCTCTCCGGCGGCTCCGCCCTCGTCGGGGCTTATGGCGATGACGACGCCTCCGGCTCCGCCTATCTCTTCCTCAACGCGGACACCGACACCGGCAACATCACCGAGAGCGTCAAACTCACCGCATCAGACGGCGCGGCATTCGATTACTTCGGCTACTCCGTGAGCCTCTCCGGCGGCTCCGCCCTCGTCGGGGCGGCTGGTGATGACGACAAGGGCAGCTTCTCCGGCTCCGCCTATCTCTTCCTCAACGCGGACACCGACACCGGCGGCATCACCGAGAGCGTCAAACTCACCGCATCCGATGGCGTGGCAGACGATCTATTCGGCCTTTCCGTGAGCATCGACGGCGACAATTTCCTCGTCGGCGCGTATGGGCGCGGCAAAGCCTACTCCGGCAGCGTGAGTTCCATGACCACCCTCGACGAAGGCGATGCCAGCCGCACCATCTCCGGCATCAGCTTCGAGTCCCGCACGGACTGGATCGTCGGGGAAACCACCTCCCACAACTCCGTCACCCTCTCCGCCGGAGACACCGCGAACGTCACCGTGGACCTTTCCGCCATCCACATCGGCAAGGACGCCGGATCGGACTTCAATCTCCTCGACATCGCGGGCACGCTCGTTACCAACGAAGTCCACATCGGGGCCCTCACCGGAAACATTGGCAACACGCTGCGCTTGCAGAGCACCGCCGATATTTCAGGAGCCGCCGCTCTCATTCTGAGTATTGGCAATTTCCTCGAAATCGAGGGCGATTACACTGATGCGGGCGATTTCCTCGCCTACCTTGGCTCCACGCCGCTGAATGTCTGGGACGGCGATGCTCTGCACACGCTGGATGTCTCCAACCACGCCAGCCTGCTTGTCGGCAGCTACGATAACGGCACGGATTTCACCACCTACTCGGTCTTTTCTCCCAGCAGCGCCATCCCCGAGCCCGGCAGCACCCTGGCGCTCGGTCTCCTGCTGGGCTCCTCGCTCGGCATCCGCCACCGCCGTCGGACTTCGCCAGCGGCATGAGGTTCATCCAAAAAAGGCAGGGTGTGCCCGGCGGCCGCCGGGCGCGCCGTGACTTTCGTTCTTGCTCTCCGCAGCGTTCCCGGATGCGGAGCGATTTGGTTGTGCGGAGCCCCGAACAGGCTCTTACCAGTTGGTGCGGACAGCATATCCTCCCGCGCCCTGCGGATCTGCCATCCCCTTCAACCGCCTCCCCCGCCCGCCCTCACCTTGTGCAGATACTCGCACAGCAGCGAAACCCTCTCCCCCACCGAATCGTTCTCCAACAGATCCTGCCTCAAATCCGGATCGTGCACGAACTGCTGCGATACGATGTCCGTCATCAGCTCCGGCCCGTCCGCACGATCCAGCAACGCCAGCACCCCGGCGCTCACCTCCCCCGGCAACCCGCGGATCGCATCCTCCACCGCACCGCGCAGCGTTTCCATCGCCGCCCGGGCCTGGTTCTCCGGCGCGAACCATGAAATCACCGGCTCGATGCTCGCGCTCGGATAAGGCCGGTCATCGTGCCACTCCGTGAAGCGCACGCGCATCACCCCGTGCAGCAGCAGTTGCGAGGTTCCGTCGGGCTGGTGAGGGCGTCGCGGGAACAGCCCGAC
>CAZVSA010000067.1:0-493 GCA_964629955.1 uncultured Luteolibacter sp. | reverse complement strand
GGGCTGTTCCCGCGACGCCCTCACCAGCCCGATCGTCCCCACCGGAGCGGCCATGCCCGTGGGATCGCCGTCGTCATCATCCCCCGCTGCCCGGCTGACCGCAAAAAAACAATCCCCTTCCAGCGCCTCCCTCAGCATGATCCGGTACCGCTCCTCGAAAATGTAAAGCGGCAGCCCCCCGTGCGGGAAAAGCGTGCAATCCGGCAGCACCATGACCCCGCATCGCCCGGGCAGTTGAATCTTCTCCATGCTGCCGCCGAGCGATACACCACCCGCCCGGCGATGCAAGCCGCATGCGTACGCCCCGGGCAGAGCCCCTACATTGGGGAGAGCTTGAGAGAAAATGGAGGAAGGGACCACG
The DNA here is from genome assembly GCA_964629955.1 of uncultured Luteolibacter sp. Classification (GTDB taxonomy): domain Bacteria; phylum Verrucomicrobiota; class Verrucomicrobiia; order Verrucomicrobiales; family Akkermansiaceae; genus Luteolibacter. The sequence goes on along the minus strand of CAZVSA010000067.1, from coordinate 132 downwards.
GATTATACGGATTACACGGATTTTTTAAACAATTGATAATCAATCCAATCCGTGAAATCCGTATAATCCGTGGTTTCTCTTTCTTTTCCGGGAATCTTCCCGTTTTCATCCCTGAAATCCTGCAATCCGTGG
>CAZVSA010000066.1:11551-15138 GCA_964629955.1 uncultured Luteolibacter sp. | reverse complement strand
CTCGGTAAGCCGTCAGGTAGGCATCGTGAGAAGAGATCGAAAGCTACAAAAACACCTCAATGAACTGGAAAGAATGTGACAGTGCGGGGACTGACCCGAATGGCTTGCCCCGTGTTTTATTGATGGAAGACGAGCAGGCGAAGTGATACGCTTGAAGCATGAATTGGCCGGAAAGCTTGACGAGGAACCGAAGATCAAAGCGAGAATGCGAATCCGCGGGGATCCTGTGCAGGATCATCAGGGAAAATGTTGCCATGCGAGGGCTGACCCCATTCAATTTTTTTAATCACAGAGTCTTTCTTCTGGTATTTGCAATGAGTGCCAATGCACAAGAAGAGTTGCCCAATTTGTTCCATAAAGACGGATCGCCAAGAGTTTATACGGATGTCGAAAAAGTAGATCCCCATATTGTTAGCACTTACAAAGACAAAAGCCGCTGGAATCTTTGGTATCTAGCAATGACAACTCGTTCTGAAGGTCTTCATGGAGAATTGATCGCGCCAGACGGGAAACTGATCACGGGCAAAAAGTTGGGTGAAAAGAAGGTTGTTCAAGGAGTGATGTATGTTTGGAATGGTTCATTCGAGAAGCGAAAGAACCTTTTTGATAAGACTGGTTGGTTGCCTGAGAAGCTGGATGAGTATTATCCTTCAAGAAAAGTAATCGAGAGGGCTTTCAAGAAAAGTGGAGACTGAAATTTTGTGAATGGGGTCAGTTCTCGCGTGGCAACATGTTTCCTTGATTCGGATGGTGTTTGATCCATGCTCGGGCATGGCGGGACCTTTGGGATTCGTTTGTCCGGGTGCGGTTTGTCACGTCATGGCGCGTGGTAATGGGGGCATCATGGCAGAGCGGGCTTTGTTCTTGAAACAAGGCGGGCGTTCCGCCCTATTCTCCCGCGCCATGCACACAACAGACCGCCGGGAATTTCTTGTTTCACTCACCACCGCTTTCATCGGGCTTGGAGCCACGCGGGCCTTCTCCCAATCCCAAAACGCCGATGCGGGAGCCGAAATCCTCGGCCAGGGGAAATACCAGTGGCGCGTCGTCCCCGGCTGGGGGGTGCTGGACGCGGAAACCCCGGTCAACGATTGCCATGCGATGGTCCAGACGCGGGACGGGCGGATTTTCCTCCTCACGAACCACACAAAAAACAACGTCATCATCTATGACCGCTCCGGCAGGCTGCTCGGCAAGTGGGGCACGGAATATCCCGGCGCCCACGGGCTCACGCTCGGCGAGGAAAACGGCACGGAGTTTCTTTTCATCACGGACCACAATCTCAACCGGTTTTTCAAAACCACGCTCGATGGCGAGGTTCTCCGCACCTGGGAACACCCGGCGGAGAGCGGAAAGTACGAGCAAGCCGATCAATTCAAGCCCACCGACATCGCGCTCGCTCCGGATGGCGGATTTTACGTCGTCGATGGATACGGGCGGAACTGGTGCCACCAATACGACGCGAAGGGTGACTATGTGAAATCCTTTGGCGGCGACCAGCCCGACGGCGCGAATCTTTCCTGCGCCCACGGTGCCTGGGTGGACACGCGCGGCGGGACTCCGCTGCTCTGGATCACTTCCCGCAACGAATCGAAAATCAAGCGCTACACCCTGGACGGCGGCTTGGTCGATGTCGTGGAGTTTCCCGGCGCGCAGCCGAACTTCATCGTTCCATTCGGCGATCACACCCTCATTCCCCATCTTCGCGGCAACGACCATGCGAAGGACCAGCCGAACAACGGCTTCCTCAGCGTCCTCGGCCCGGATCACAAGATTGTCGCCAATCTCGCCGCACCCGCCCCCGAATACGTCGATGGCAAGCCCGCTCCGCTGGGTGCGGATACCAGTCTCTTCACCTTCCCGCACGGCATGCTTATTGATGATGAGGAGAGCATCTATGTCGCCCAATGGAACTCGGGAAAAACCTATCCGATCAAACTGGAGCGGGTGAAAGCTTGAGGATCTGGAAAAAGTTATAGGTTATTTGTTATTGGTTATTGGGGAAGATGCATGGCTCTGATCTTCTGAAATTTCGTTTTCGGTGAATCCATTCCGCCGCCTTGGCATGGGGCGGAACCGGTGTGGATTCGGGGTCAGATCATGGCGAGAGCTTCGGAGGGGGAGGCGCCTTCGTGGACGATGGACATGAGGGCCCGGACGATGCCTTTGGGGTTTTGGTGCTGGATGACGTTGCGGCCGTAAACGATGCCCGAGGCTCCCTGATCGAGGAGGGCGGCGGTGCGTTCGAGGATTTCCCGGTCGCCGACTTTTCCTCCGCCACGGACGAGGACGGGGATGCCGGAGGCGGCCTGGATGACGTGGTGGTATTGGGAAACGTCGCTGGTGGGATCGGCTTTGATCACGTCGGCGCCGAGTTCGACGGCCTGGCGGACGAGGTGGGTGATTTTGATGGGGTCGCCGTCCACCATGTAGCCTCCGGCGGTTTCATTGGGCTGGAAGACGAGGGGCTCGACCATCATGGGCATCTGATAGTGGTCGGCCTGAGGTTTGAGCTTGAGGATGTTTTCGACGCATCGGGCATGGACTTCCGGTGCGCCGGGGATTTGGAAGAGATTGACGCAGACACAGGCGGCGTCGAGTCGCACGGCCTGGAGCATGGCGTCCTCGATCATGAGGCTGAAGGAGGGATCGGGGAGTTCTTTTCCGTAGACGTTGGCGACGTCGGTGCGGAGGACGAGGGCGGGTTTTTGTTTGCCGGGGATCTGCTGGAGGTGGCGGGCCTGGCCGGTGGTGAGCTGGATGGCGTCGGGTCCGGCATCGACGAGGATTTCCACGGCTTTGCGGATGTCCTCGATGCCTTGGAGGAATCCGGGCTGGTTGAAGAATCCGTGATCGACGGCGACATCGAAGCAGCGGCTGGATTTGGGGTGGAAGAGGCGGTTGAGGCGGTAGGATTTCATTTTAGTGCCGGGTGATCAGTGGAAGACGGGGGTTGTGGTTCTCTTGGTTGAATTTCTCTCTCTTGAAAATCCGGGTGAAAAACCACTGATTTACTGATTTCACTGATTTTTGAATAAGATGATGAAAACTCCATTTCGCTTTCAAAAGTGAAATGGGTTGAAAAATGATAACAGGTGGAGTTTGTTGGATGGTTTGATGAGGAACCACGGATTGCACGGATTACACGGATTTTTTAAGAGGTTGTTATGGAAATTCTTGAATCAGTATAATCAGTGATTTTTTGTTTTTTGGGGAGATTGCATCCAGCTTTGACAAAGCGTTCTTAGATGCCGAGGAGGTGTTTGAGGATGTGGAGTTCGAGGGCTTCGTAGTCGCGGGCGTCGCGGTATTGCTGGACGAGGGTTTGATCGAGCGAGCGGTATTTTGCGACGAGATGGAGGAAGATTTCGCGGCTGTTGGCGAGGTGGGCGGTTACGGGGAGGCCGGGCTGGGTGCGCATGGCTTTGACATCGAGGCCGATGAACTCGCCGCGGCTGCCGTAGCCGGCTTCTTCGAGAACGCGGACCTGGTTGAAGGCGACACGGAGGTTCGCGCCGCCGAAGTTTTTGTCCTGATCGTATTTGAGTCCGTTCTGGTCGTTGAGGTGGACGCTGCCGAGTTTGTCG
>CAZVSA010000066.1:1961-11541 GCA_964629955.1 uncultured Luteolibacter sp. | reverse complement strand
TGGAGGCGTAGGCGAGGGTGAGCGCGTGGCCGATGGTGGGAACGTAGGCCTGATCGGTGGGTTCGTTGGGCTTGGGCTCGATCCAGATTTCGATTTCGGGATCGTAGGCGAGCATTTGGTTGATGGTGTCGAGGAGGCGTTGGTAGGCGAGCCGGGCGTCTTTGGCTTCGCGGATGTAGGTGCCTTCGCGGGCGAGCCAGAGGACGATGGCTTTGGAGCCGATGGCGCGGGCGATGTCGATGGATTTGCGGGTGCGATCCCAGGCGTATTCGCGGTCGGAGGGGCTGTTGGAGGTGTAGCCGCCGTCGACGGTGCGGGGATCGAACCACAGGCGGGGGGCGACGAATTCGGGGGTGAGGCCCTGGTTTTCGAGCATGGTTTTCACCTCGCCGGCTTTGCGGAGCATTTGTTCGGGGGTGTAAGAATCGAGATCGGGAACGACGTCGTCGTCATGGAATTGGACGCCCTCGAAGCCGAGGGGGCGGTAGAGGGCGAATTTTTCCTCGTGGGGAAAAACGCCGCGGACTTCGGGGCCGAAGGGGTCGGCGCCTTCGCTGATGTTCCAGGGGCCGAAGGAGAAGCGGTATTCGATGGGGTTGCTCATAGGGGATGATTCATTCCAGAAACTCCGGGGAGCCGCTACGTTTCAGGTCTCAATTGCTGGCATGATTGTCTCAATTTTATTGTGGAGAGGTGGGTGGGGGTTGGATAAAAGTGTTGATGGGGATGTTGAGGGAAATGATCGAGATACCGGAGGGGCAATCTTTCCGGGTGATTCGCTGGTCGCGGACGGTGAGCGAGGTGGAGAGTTTGCTGGCGGACGGGGGCCGTGTGGAGGTGCCCGGGGAGGGGGATCACTGGCATTATCATCGGGAGATGGAGCTGACGCTGTTTCTCCAGGGCAAGGGGGAGCGGTTTGTGGGGGATCACATCGGTGCGTTCGGGGCGGGGGATCTGGTGTTGCTGGGTGGGATGCTGCCGCATTATTGGCATGCGGAGGGGGAGACGACGGGTTGGTCCATCCAGTGGCATTTTCCGAAGTATCATCCTTTTTGGGAATTGCCGGAGGGGAGGGAATTGGAGGGGCTTTTCGCGAGGGCGCGGGGAGGGTTAAGAATCGCCGGGCGGGCGCGCGATCGGGTGGCGGGTGGTGTGGATGGTCTGGCGCGGGTGAGGGGATTGCAGAGATTGGCGAAGTGGATGGAACTGCTGGGGGAGCTGGCGGAGGCCGGTGCGGAGGAGATGGAGGAGCTGGCAAGCGGATCCTTCGTGCCTCCGGCGGATGCGACGTATCAGGAGGCGATGAGCCGCGTGCTGCGGCATTTGGTGGAGCGTTTCCGGGAACCGGTGAGGCTTGAGGAGGTGCTGGAGATCGCGTGTTTGAGCAGGCCGACTTTTGCAAGGCAGTTCAAGCGGCATACGGGGCGGAGTTTGAGCGAGTTTTTGATCGAACTGCGGGTGCAGGCGGCTTGCCGGGAACTGGCGGAAACGGGAAGAGGGGTGCTGGAGATTGCGATGGATTGCGGGTTTTCCCAGGTTTCGTTTTTCAACCGGGCGTTCCGGCGGGCGATGGGGTGCAGTCCTTCGGAGTATCGCGGGGAGGGGAAGAGCGGCGACCGGTGATCGCCGCCACGTGCGGGGGGAGGAGAACGGCGACCGGTGATTGTTGCCACGTGATTTCGTTTGCAATACGGGTGGGAGGGGAGGCGTAGTGTTTGGGATGCCATGAGATTTTTCCGCGCAGCTTGGTTTTCCGCTGTTGTGCTGTCCGCCGGTTTTTCCGCAGGGGAGATCGTGCCGTTGCGGATGATCGATCTCGGAGGGGAAGGGGGGATGATCGGCGGGTGGAAATGGGAGGCCGGGCCGACGAGCCTGGGGGAGCGCCTGAGCCGGTTCGAGAATCAATCGGTGGCATTGACGCCTCCGGCCCCCGGGGATTTCGCGAAAATGATCCGCAGCAGTTTGTGGAATGGCTCCGGGGAGAATTATTTGTGGATCGACGGGCTGGGGGAGGGGGATCTGACGGTTTTTCTCAATGTGTGGGAAGACAATGATTCCACGGTCTGGTCGGGTTTTCTCAACGGGGAGACGGTCATCGCGGATCATGAGAGCGGGCCGGGCGGCACCTGGCACCGCCTCGGGCCATGGCACGCGAGGTCGCGCGACGGGGGGATCGAACTCACGAGCAAGGGAGGGCACGCGAATTGGTCGGGATTGGAAATCTGGCCCGGCAGGCTGGAGCGGCATCCTTCCGATGTTCCGCCGGAGCCTCCGAAACCGCCGGTTCCTCCCACGGCCGGGCAGATTCATTTCAAGGAGGTGATCGCGCCGATCCTGTCGAGGCATTGTGTGGAGTGTCACAATCCATCCGAGGCGAAGGGGGAGGTCGATCTGACAACCGCCCGGGGCGCGGCGAAGTCGATTGTCGCGGGAGATGCGGAGGGGAGTGAATTGTGGATTCTGGTGGATGACGGGGATATGCCGAAGAAACGGCGGCCGCTTTCGGCGGAGGAAAACCGGCTTTTGAAGGAATGGATCGATGCGGGGGCGGAGTGGAGCGACGAGCCGGTGGACCCCTACCTCACGACCACGAGCCACCGGGCGGGATACGATTGGTGGTCTTTGCAACCGGTGAAAAATCCGCCTTTGCCCGCGGTGGCGAACGGGGAGTGGCCTCGCAACGAGGTGGATCATTTCATTCTGGAGCGTTTGGAAAACGCGGGGCTGGAGCCTGCCGGGGAGGCGGATTTGCGGACGCTGGCGCGGCGTGCGAGTTTCGATCTAACAGGCCTCCCGCCGGAACCGGAGGCGGTGGAGGCTTTGTTGCGGGACGAGAGCCCGGATGCCTACGAGAGATATGTCGACGGGCTGCTCGCCTCGCCCGCATTCGGCGAGCATTGGGCGAGGCACTGGCTGGATGTGATCCGGTTTGGCGAGACCCAGGGTTTCGAGCGCAATCGCATTCGCGAACAGGCATGGCGTTTCCGGGACTGGATCGTGCAGGCGTTTCATTCGGATATGCCGTATGACGAGTTCATTTCCCTTCAGGTCGCGGGGGATGTGCTGCGTCCGGGCGATCTCGATGCGTTGATCGCCACGGGGTATCATGTGGCGGGAACCTGGGACCAGGTGGGGCATATCGAAGGCTCGCAGGCCATGCGGCAGGTCGCCCGGGAGGAACATCTGGAGGATCTGGTGGGCACGCTCAGCCAGACGTTCCTCGGATTGACGGTGCAGTGCGCGCGGTGCCACGACCACAAGTTCGATCCCATTCCCCACAAGGATTATTACCAGATGGCGGCCCTGCTCGGCGGCGTGCATCAGCAGGAGAAGGAAAAGGAAGGGATCGGGATGGAATCCAGCCATGGCCAGCCGGAGTTTGCGGGTGTGGCTCATGTTCCTCATTTGCGGCAGCCGGCCGTTTTCCATGTCCTGTATCGCGGGAATGTCACGGAGCCGGGGGAGATGGTTGTACCGGGAGGCCTGAGCGGCCTGCGCGGTCTCGATGCGGATTTGGGACTGGAGGCGGGTGCGCCGGAGGGCGAGCGCCGCGAGCGGCTGGCCGCATGGCTCGTTCATGCGGACAATCCGCTGACATCGCGCGTCATCGTGAACCGGATCTGGCATCATTTGTTCGGTGCCGGGCTGGTGGACACGCCGAGCGATTTTGGTTTCAGCGGAGGACAACCGAGTCACCCGGAATTGCTCGACCGGCTGGCATCGGGAATGGTCCGGGATGGCTGGAGAATGAAGCCGGTGATCCGCCTGCTGGCGACCTCCTCCACCTACCGGCAGAAGAGCGGCGTGAGCAATGAGACGGCGATGGCGGTGGATGCGGGCAACCGCCTGTTGTGGCGTGCCCCGCTGAAGCGCCTGAGCGCCGAGCAGGTCCGGGATTCGATGCTGGCGGTATCGGGGACTCTGGACCGGAAGCCCGGCGGCCCGGGTTTCCGCGATGTGAAGGTGAAGCTGGAGAACAACCACGAGTTCACCGATGCCGTGGAGGGAGTGCCGCCGGAAAACCGCCGGCGTACGATTTACCGGCTGTGGGCGAACTCCGGAGGACATCCGCTGTTGGAGGGTTTCGATTGCGCCGCTCCGGGAGTGACCCTGCCGCGCAGGGCCTCGACGATCACTCCGCTGCAGGCGCTTTCCCTGATGCATGATCCGCTCGCGGCGTTCGCTTCGGAACACTTCGCCCGGCGGCTGGGGGAGGAGGCGGGGGAAGATCCCGCCGGGCAGCTCCGCCGGGGCTGGCTGCTTGCCTTCGGAAGGGAGCCGGATGCCGGGGAGCTGGCGGATTGCATGGATTTTCTGGCAGCCCATGGGCTGGAGCAGACTTGCCTGGTTCTTTTCAACTCCAACGAATTTCTCTTTCTCCAATGAACCCCATTCCTCTCACGCGGCGCGATTTCATGCGGGACTCGGCTTTCGGCATCGGCGGCATCGCGCTGGCCGGAATTCTCGGCCGGCAGGGATTGCTGGCGGAAACTCCCGGGATGGGTCTGCATTTTCCGCCCCGGGCGAAACGGGTGATCCATATTTTTCTCGGCGGCGGCCTGAGTCATCTCGATTCGTTCGACTTCAAGCCGGACCTGCTGAAATACCACGACAAGGACCTGCCGGAGTCCTTCGGCGCGGATGCGTTTTTCGGGAAAATCGGCCGGATGCACCGGCCGCATTACGAGTTCAAGCCGCGCGGGGAAAGCGGGCTGGTGATGTCCGATCTGTTTCCGCACCTCGCGGGCGTGGCGGACGAACTGACGCTGATCCGCTCGATGAAGGCGGAAACGGCGAATCACATTCCGGGGATTTTTCAGGCGAACACCGGCTTCCGCCAGATGGGATTCCCCTCGATGGGCTCGTGGCTTTCCTATGGTATGGGGAGCGAGAACGAAAACCTCCCGGCCTTCGTCGTGCTGCCGGACTCACGGGGCATTCCGAATGCAGCGGGAGGAACGTTCAATTGGTCGGCGGGGTTCCTTCCGGCCCGGCATCAGGGAGTGGCGTTCCAATCGCGGGGAGGGGAGCCGGTGGCGAACCTCAGGCCCGCGAAAGAGGTGGGCGGGGATACCGCGAAGGCGAGGCTCTCCTTGTTGGAGAAACTCAATCTCCGCCATGCGGGATCCATCGAAGAATCCGCGGCCGATCCGCTGGTGGCCAGAATCCGTTCCTATGAACTGGCGGCGCAGATGCAACTGGCGATTCCCGAGGCCATGGACTTCGCCTCCGAGCCGCAGCATGTGCAGGAACTTTACGGACTCGACCGCAAGGAGTGCGCCGATACCGCGCGCAACTGCCTCGCCGCCCGGCGTCTCGTCGAGCGCGGGGTCCGGATGGTGCAGCTCTGGACCGGCGACGGCGTTTCATGGGACGCCCATGACAACATTCCCGGGAACGGATACAAATCCCACACCGGCGAGGCGCTGCGGGTGGACCGGCCGATCGCGGGCTTGATCCGGGATTTGAAAAACCGGGGGATGCTGGATGACACTCTGGTGATGATCACCACGGAGTTCGGAAGAACCCCCTATGCCCAGGCGAACAAAGGCACCCTGAGCCCGGGGAGGGACCATCATCCCGAGGCATTCACCAATGTGCTGTGCGGAGCGGGATTGAAGCGCGGTTTCGCCTACGGGGAAACGGACGAGATCGGCTATCATGGCGTGAAAAACGTGGTCACCACGCCCGATTTCCATGCAACGGTGCTCCATCTGTTGGGAATCGACCACGAGCGGCTGACATTTTACCACAACGGCATCCAGCGTCGGCTCACCAACGTTCACGGGCACGTGGTGGCGGATCTGTTCGCGTGATTTTCCCGCATTCATCACGGCTGGAGTTCCCGCTTGGCAGCCGGGGCGGGAATTCGGATGGTTCCTCCCATGCAGACCGCATCCTTTCTCAAAGAACTCTTCGACCTTACCGGGAAAACCGCAGTGATCATCGGCGGCACCGGGGAACTCTGCGGAACCATGGCCGTCGGGCTCGCCCGGGCGGGCGCCGAAGTGGTTCTGGGCGGCCGCATCCCGGAAAAGGCGGAGAAACGGCTTGAGGAAGTGACTTCCTATGGCGGCACCGGCTATTTCGTGCCGGTCGATGTCACCTCGCGTGAATCGCTTCAATCGCTGCTGGACACGGTTCTGGAGCGTTCCGGCCAGGCGGACATCCTCATCAACGGCGCAGGCACCAATTCCCCCACTCCGTTTCTCGAAATCCCGGAGGAGGAATACCAGCGCATCCTCGATACCAACCTCTCCGCCGTATTCCGCGCCTGCCAGGTTTTCGGCAAATACTTCATCGACGAGGCCCGGGCCGCCTCGATCATCAACCTCGGCTCCATTTCCGGCCTCAATCCGCTTTCCCGGGTCTTCACCTACTCCGCCTCGAAGGCGGCGGTCCACAACCTCACCCGCAACCTTGCCCGCGAATGGGCGGACAAGGACATCCGCGTGAACACCCTTGTCCCCGGGTTTTTCCCGGCGGAACAAAACCGCAAGGTGCTCGACGAATCCCGGGTGCTCGACATCCTCCGCCAGACTCCCGCCTCCCGTTTCGGCAATTCCGACGAGTTGATCGGGGCCACCCTCCTGCTCGCCTCCGCGAAGGCCGGTTCCTTCATCACCGGCATCGAAATGGTCGTGGACGGCGGTTTCAACGCCATGACGATCTGACGTGCCCGGCGGGACGATCAGTCGTAATGCCCTCTCGCCTGCGCCACGATCAGCGAATCGCCCTCGACTTTGTAAATCAGCCGGTGTTCGCCGTCGATTCTCTTCGACCACCACCCGGAAAGCTCGTTTTTCAACGGCTCCGGCTTGCCGATTCCTCCAAAGGGCTCCCGCAGGGTTTCCTCAATCATCCGCAACAGACGTTTGGCCACCTTGGGCTGGTGCCGGACCCAATACTGGAGGTCATCGAACGCCTGGGGCTTGAATTCCAAGCGCATCTTCGAGGTCTTTCAAGGATTCAAACACCACATGTCCGGATGGAGGCGTAGCGACCGCCTCGCGCAGGCGTTTCGCGTTCCGTGCGGATCCGAGCAATTTCCCGGTGGCATCCGAAGCCGTGGGCAGCGTTTTGGCGAGGATGTAGTCCTTGATGGAAAGTCCCGCGAAAGTCGCCAGGGTCTTGATCTGCCGGTGTTGTTCGGGGTCGATTTCGATACTGAGCCTGCTCATTTGTGACAAAACTACATGGATTGAACATTTTGTCAAAATTGTCCTGATTCCGTGCCTGTCGTGATGCCTTGCATCGGCTGTTCGGTATTGTCGACAATGAGAATCATATCGACTTCCGGAAATTTACGGGTAACGCGTGTTGAGATGCTTGAAGCCGCCAAACTCTTGGATCGGATGCATTCGACTTCCACGCCCCGAAGCATTTTCCCAACATTCCTGATCCTCCCGCTCATCCTCGCGGGCGTGGCTTTGGCGGACGACCTCCCGCTCCCGGACATGGGGCCGGAATGGTTCGAGCGACTGAAAAACCCGGAAACGCGCATTGCGGCGCTTTATGAATTGGGAAAGGCGCATGCCGGTCGTGGCAATCCCTTGGGTGAACCGGAGCAATTCGCTGCGGATCACCAGCGAACTCTCGTTTTCCCCTGCCCGCAGCCGGATCTCCCCGGCGCTTGGGCGGTTCTTGTGGAATGCGACTGGGAACTTTCCGTTGCCCATCTTTCCGGTGCGGAGCCGGAGGTTTATGAACCTCATCCCCTGGAGACCGAACGCCAAAGGAAGTGGGATGTGGAGCTTTCAAATCCGCCGGAGGGCTTCGCACCCTGGCAAGCCGGGCAGTCGTGGTTCGAAGCCTTGTCAGGATTTCTCGTTGATCCTTCGGGCAGGCAGCTCGGCGAAGGATTCTTCGCCTCTCCCGGAGTGCCCGCCGACTTTGACGGAGACGGCCGATTGGACCTGCTGGAGGTGTCGAGATTGCACCTCGAGTCCGGCATGGTGATGGACGGAATTTCCATCGGACCGCTTGCCACCCATCAGCCGCGGAAAGCGATGATCTACTGCAACCCCCGAAAGCGATTTTCCGCGACTCCAAGATCGTTCCGCTTCGACATACGTCGCTCCGACGGCGGCGGACATGAATTGGCGATGATTCCGGCGGACCGGAACCTCCCGGACATCACCTTCCGGTTCCATAAAGAGAAATTCGTGGCATCGGAGGATCCGCTGCCCGATGGGATATTGATCGACACGGCACCCGAGGGGGACGGCTACCACGCCGCCCGCCGTTTTTTGAAAAGCCACGGCGAGGCGCTGTCGGGGGTCGGTGGCGACGGGACATTGGAGCTGGATGTCCGCCTGAGCGACAAGCCCGTTCCCCGGCTGGGTTTGGAAAGCCGGAAGTGGTCTCTCCCGGAGACGGACGGTCTTTCGCCCCGCGAAGCCGCACATGCCTTGGCGGGCCATCAGTTCAGCCCCTTTACGAAGGAACATCTGGAACTTGCATCCATCGGGGAAGCCGCCCAGCCCGCGACCCTCGGCTGGCTGGAGCACTGGACGGACGGTGGCGGCTGGGGCGACGAATCCGTGGTGGTCTGGAAATTGGGAGATTCCTCCGCGGAGTGCTGGAAACAGGTGCATTCCACCACTTTTGTTGTTTCCGAAGTCTCCGCCGAAGAACTCGGCAGGCGGATCGCCATCATGCACGAACTCGACCGCATCCGGAGCGTTCCAAAAACCCCCTTCGCGCCTCGCATCGATCACGACAGGATGGGAGGGGATGACCATCCGGTATTCCGCGTCCGCACGATGACCGTTTCCCCCGATCCCCTCGGCACGGTGTTCAATGAATGCACGCCCTCTTTCTGGAAATCGGTCGGCTCGCGATATGATCGGAATCTCGCCTGTGTCATCGCCACCCTCTTTGCCGGCTCCCCGCCGGAAGAAGGACGGACTGTGAACCTGCGGGAGATCGCCGCGGATTGGCTCGCGCCGGACGAAGTTGCCAAAATCCCGCCCGGCCTGAGCCGTGCCGCGGTCGGCGCGATCGGTAAAAACCAATGGATCGAGTTGAAACCCGGGCTTGAAAAGCTGCTCGCTTCATTCGGTCCGGCCACTGCCGACGAAAAACGCCTGGCGGAACTCAGCCAGTTCATTCGCGAGAACTATCAGCGCCTGTTTCATCTTGATGGACGCGACGGGTGGACCTTGCGCCACAAGCTCCGCGATGCGGAGAAGGAAAAACAGAGGCTGGAGGTCAAGCTCACCGGCGATCCCCGCTACGAACTTCGGGGCGTGGTGGAAAAATCCCTTGAGAAACTCAACCGGGAAGCCGATGCCGGTCCGGGTTCCCGGTGAGACGGCGCGATCCTCCCGCAATCGCCCCTTTCTCCGCGTTTCCAACGCTTGCACCCGCAAAGTCTCCGGTGTATTGCCTCCGCCCCGGCGGTTGTTCCGCCGAACCCCAGTCTTCTCATGATCAAGTGGATTCTCCAGAAAATCGTCGGCAGCAAGAACCAGCGCGAAGTGCGCCGCATCCGCCCGGCGGTGGCCCGCATCAATGAAATCGAAGAGGCCCTCCAGCGGGAGCCGGAGGAAAAACTCCGCGAATTGACGCGCAAATG
>CAZVSA010000066.1:0-1951 GCA_964629955.1 uncultured Luteolibacter sp. | reverse complement strand
TTCCCGCTATCACGATCTGAACGCGCCTCCCAAGCCGCTCGTGGAGCGCATGGCCGGGCCGGAACTTGAGGAAACCGCCGCGGCGCTCGATGCCCGTCTTTCGGTTCTGCGCGAGGAATTTCCCTCCTTGCCCGCCAAGGTGGAGGCGACTCCCGCCGCCATCGAAGCGGCCAAAGCGGCCTTCCACGAAATCGAGGGCGCTTTCTCGGCTTCCCGCGCGCGTTATCTGGAACAGATTCTCCCCGAGGCCTACGCCGTCGTGAAAAACGGCGCGCGCCGCCTTTGCGGCAATGAGATCGTGATCAACGACCACCCGATTCTTTGGGAAATGGTGCATTTCGACGTCCAGTTGGTTGGCGGGGTGGCCCTCCATCGCGGGATGATCGCGGAAATGCAGACCGGGGAGGGCAAAACCCTCACCGCGACCCTGCCCGTCTATCTCAATGCCCTCACCGGCCTCGGCGTCCACATCGTCACGGTCAACGACTACCTCGCCAAACGGGACTCCGAATGGATGGGCTCCCTTTACAAATTCCTCGGTCTCAGCGTCGGCTGTATCCAGAACCAGATGCCGCCATGGGAACGCCGGGCGGAATATGCGTGCGACATCACGTATGGCACCAACGCCGAGTTCGGCTTCGACTACCTCCGCGACAACGGCATGGCGTCCTCGAAGGACGAGCAGGTCCAGCGCGGCCACTACCTCGCGCTGATCGACGAGGTGGACTCCATTCTTATCGATGAAGCCCGGACGCCTCTCATCATTTCAGGCCCCTCGCAGCAGTCGTCCCACCAGTTCGAGAAATACAGGCCGCTGGTGGACCAGTTGGTCAAACGCCAGACCCAGCTCTGCAACGATCTCGCCGTGGAGGCGAAGAAGCACCTCGACGCGGGGGACACCGTCGAGGCCGGTCGCTGCCTTTTCAAAATCAAACTGGGCCAGCCGAGAAACCGCCAGCTCATGCGTTTCATGGAGGATCCGGACATCCGCCGCCTCATCGAGAAGACCGAGCTTTCCTTCTATCAGGATGCCCAGAAGAAGGAGCTTTTCGCGATCAAGGAGGAACTTTATTTCACCATCGACGAAAAGGCGCACGACGCCGACCTCATGGAAATCGGCCGGGAATACCTCTCTCCCGGCGAGCCCGAATCCTTCACCCTTCCGGATCTGGGAACCTTGTTCGCGGACATCGACACCAATTTCTCGCTCTCCGACGAGGAAAAGGCGGAGGCCAAGGAAGAGGCCCAGCGCCGAATGGATGCCCAAGCCGAGAAAATTCACAACATCTCCCAGCTTCTCAAGGCGTATTGTATTTTCGAGAAGGACGTCCAATACGTCGTCAAGGAAGGCAAGGTTATCATCGTCGATGACAACACGGGCCGCGAAATGCCGGGCCGCCGCTGGTCCGACGGTCTCCACCAGGCCGTGGAAGCGAAGGAAGGCGTGGCCATCGAGAAGGAGACGCAGACCTTCGCCACCATCACGATTCAGAACTACTTCCGCCTTTACGAAAAACTCGCCGGCATGACCGGCACCGCGGAAACCGAAGCCGCGGAGTTTCACGACATTTACCGGCTCGATGTGCTTCCGATCCCCACCAACCGCCCGAACCGGCGTGTGGACGAGAACGACCAGGTCTTCAAGACGCGTCGCGAAAAGTTCAACGCCGTCATCACGAAAATCGAGGAAGCCCACGCCAAAGGCCAGCCGGTTCTGGTCGGCACGGCTTCCGTGGATTCCTCGGAAACGCTTTCCCGCATGCTGAAGCGGGCGAAGATCCCGCACGCGGTGCTCAACGCGAAGTTCCACCAGCAGGAAGCGGAAATCGTCTCCCGCGCGGGCCACACCGGAGCCGTCACCGTCTCCACCAACATGGCGGGCCGCGGAACCGACATCAAACTTTCTCCGGGCGTCGCCGAAGTCGGCGGCCTCTTCGTCATCGGCACTGAG
>CAZVSA010000065.1:5203-15822 GCA_964629955.1 uncultured Luteolibacter sp. | reverse complement strand
AAGTGGGACGGCCCGGCGGTCCATCCCTACCGGAAAACCCGCCTCCGGCGTTGCAGCTACGATTCCCGGAACACTTTTGGCATCCTGCCCGCAGTGACGGAAAAAGTGGCCCGGGCATTCTGCCCGGAGCCAGGCGGCGGGAAAGGCGGATTTCATGCCAAACACTTCCGGACCCCGCGGAAGTTTCAGTTGCGCCGCCGCGGTGATCGTGGCTCGCTTGAAAGATGAACCGAATTGCGCTCTGGTGTTTGGCCGGGTTGTCCGTGGTGAATTTCTCCATCGCGGCGGAACATGAATACGAATTCCGCGAACGGCTCGGAGCGGCGGACTACGAAGCGGGGGTGGCGGAGCTGCCCGCGGAGAAAATCAACCCCGCCCGCGCGCGCGAAAGCAAACAGCCGTTGTGGGGCGTGCGCGTGAAATCCGTGGAGGCTGGCAGCCAGGCGGAAAAGCAGGGCCTGGGGGTGGGTTGGGTGGTCGACCGCTTCAATGGCGGGGAGTATTGGAATCACAAACAGGGCATGGGGCGCGTTCCGCGGAATGCCCCCCGGACCGTCGGGGCGGTTTCGCCGGACGGGGAGCGCCGCGAATTCCTTTTCGAGCCGGGAAAGCTGGGGATTACCACCGAAAACGCGCACCAGGCGGGCCTCTACCTGATTCAAAACGCGCCGGAGGGAGCATGGGATCGTGAATTGTTGATCGCCGAGGCAGCATGGCGTGACGGCAGGCAGGATGTCTCGGAAACCGCCCTGCGCCGCGCAGTGGACAAGGGAATGCCGGCAAGCCGGTTCAGCCGCTACTTCGGCGCACTGCTCGCGGCGGATGCGGGGGAAGAGGAGCTTTCCCTGCGGATGCTCGATGCCCTGGTGGAGGAGGTTTCCGAAGACGGGGAGATCCCGCGCTTTTTCAGGCCCGGTGTCCGGACTCTGGCCCTGGCGCACGGCAAGCTGGATCTGTTGAGGGAGAATCTGAAGGAACTCGAAGGTTTCCGCGAAGAACTGAACGTGAGGAATCTTGCCATGTGGGAGACCTGGCGGGCGGGAGCGGATTGGCCGGGGCGGCTTCCGGACCAGGCTCGCGAAAATGCAGGAAAGAACCTGATGCCGGGCATCGTGACGGTGGAGGACCGTTGGAAAGAATTCTTTGAAGAAAAGAATCCCGAGCCGCTGCGGGATGGCAGGTATCTGGGAGTCACCACGCCGCCGGGATACGAGCACTTCGTCTTCCGTTCTCCGGAACCGGTCCGGAATGGGATCTTTGAAATCCGGGGCGCATATGGTCATGTGGCGGAAGCCGGACGGTTCCGCGAGATCACCTTCCAGTTGATCGATCTGGACAAACGCGCGAAAGCGGCGGAAGCGCGGGTCTGGAACCAAGCGTTGTGGATCGTCGCGGGAATCCGTATACGCCGCGAGCATGGGTATGATCAGATCTGCCATTTGTCGGGAGGCCCGTCGTTCGATGAAATCCCGGTACAGCGGTATTTTCCGCGCATGACCGATGCACAGGCGCGGCGGGTGCGGGGTGCTGGGGATGCCGGAGGGAAAATCGAACTGCCGCCGGAAAGCGTGTTCAAGGTTTCGCTGGTCAAGAACGGCGGCTCGATCGAGGTGGCGGTGAACGATGTTTCCTATCTCCGCCTGCCGGTGGCTCCGGATGTGGGGGAGCTGGGATGCGTGGTCCACAGCACGGGGGTGGTATTGGCGATCGAAGAGATGACATGGCGCCCCTTGCCCGCCGATTGATTTCATACCAAGCCCGGACAAAGCAATATCATGTCTCCCGCCGCTCTATCGAACATTCTTCTTTCGCTTCCTCACGTGGAGGAATCCACTCCATTCGGCCCGGAGGTTTTCGTGCAGAAGGTGGGCGGAAAAATGTTCGCCTGCTACTCGCCGGAAGACGAGCCCATCCGCCTCAACCTCAAATGCGACCCGGAGCGTGCCATAGGTTTGCGCGAGCAATACGAATCCATTCTCCCCGGCTATCATATGAACAAGCGCCATTGGAATACCCTCATTCTGGATGGTTCCCTGCCGCCGTCCCTGGTCCGGGAACTCGTCCGGCATTCATATGATCTCGTCTTCCAGTCGTTGCCCAAACGTTTGAGGGAAAACCCGGGAGAATGATGACCGGGCAGGGACGGCTGCGGAGAGTCGTCCCTGCCATTTTTCAGAAGCCTCTCAGCGCCGGCGGCGGATGGCGAGAGCGAGCGAACCAAGCGCGGCAAGCAGGGCCGAGGAGGGTTCGGGGATGAATTGCACCTGAAGGCTGTTTCCGTTGATCTGCCAGCCGTTGTCGCCGAAGTTGGGGTCAAGCGCGAATCCCGCGGGGAGAACGCTTGCTTCCAGATCGGCGACATTGAGTCCGGTTTGCGAATCGAAGGTGAAGAGGGTGTAGGCCGTGGCTGCCGCGAGACCGCCGGAATTGGAGAACTGGAAATCCAAGGGGCCGCCTGCGGTGAGGGAATCGCTGATCGCGAGCAGGTCTGAAACCGTGCCCAGCTCGAAAAGGAAAGTCGCGCCGAGGGATACGTCGAGCGAGCCGAGGGTGAGGGTTCCCGGCGAGGTGCCGGGGGAAATGATGGAACCGGCCCCCGCGGTGGAGACGAAACCGGCGATTTCACCGTTTCCTCCCAGGCTGGCGCCTTCCGCGATGCTGATGTCGGTTTCGCCGAGCTGGCCTGTTACCAGAAGCGTGCCCGCGCTGATGGTGGTGGCTCCGGTGTAGGTGTTGTTGCCGGAGAGAGTCTGTGTGCCCGTCCCGATCTTGGTCAGCGCCATGGTCCCGGCCCCGTCCTCGATCACGCCGGAGTAGGAGTAATCGGCCGCGCCAGCGTTGATGATTTGGCCCACGGTGAGGGTGGCGGTGGTGTCCACCGCGCTGTTGTGGATCACGCCTCCGGTGCCGATGAGTCCCCGGAAACTTTCCGTCCGGCCGTTGAAGTCGAACACCCCTCCGGTCATTTCCACGGAGGAGTCGCCATAAATCTGGTCGTTGTGGCCGCCGTCGAGGCGGGCGGTGCCGCCGGTGATGGTGAGGGCGACGCCGCCGTTGCCGCGGCCGATGGCGCGCGAGGTGTCGGGGCCGGATTTGGCGAGAACGAGGGTGCCGGAGGAGACGCTGGCCCAGCCGCTGTCGTTGTCTCCGGTTCCGGAGAGGGTCTGTGTGCCGGTTCCCGCCATGTGCAGGGTGACGTTGTTGCGAATGCGCCCGGCGTAATTGGCTTCACCGGAGGTGTTGACGGTGAGAATGCTGCCACCGATGACCTCTCCGCCGCTGCCGAAAAGGGAGGCGACGGTTTCGTTGTGGCCGTTGAGCTGCAAGGAACCCCCGGCGATTTCGACGGAGGAAGCATCGGGAATCACGCCGGAAGCTCCGAGCTGCAGGGGACCGGCGGCGAGGCGGGTGAGGCCGGTGTAGTTGTTGGCAGTGTTGGTGAGGAGGAGCGTGCCGCCGTCCTCCTTGCGCAGATTGCCGCCGCCGGTGATCTGGCCGTGGACGGTGTTGGTGGTGCTTCCCCAGACGTAGAAAGTACCTTCCTTGCCGGTGTTCAGGACGACTGTATGGCTCGCGCCAAGAGTAAGATTTCCGCTTTCACCCGCAGCCGCGGAACCGTCGATGACCTGGAGCGAGGCGCTGCCTCCCTGACTGGCGAGGGATGAAACCACCTCACCGTCGAAGACGAGGCGGTTGGCGGCATTCCCAAGGGCGGAATCTTCCTGGATGCGGAGGCGTCCGCGGGAGACCACGAGATCGCCGGTGAAGTCGCTGTTCGTGTTGCGCAGGTTCCAGTGCGCGCGGTGGTCGTTTTCGCCGGTGCCGGTGTGATGGTAGGTGAGGGTGCCGGTGCCGAAGATTCCCGCGTAAAGATTGTCGCCGGTGTTGGCGGGCGATCCGCCGGGCATCGAGTTTCTGGTGACGGTCAGGCTGCCGTTGTCGCCCAGATTGACGGTTGCGTTCGTGTGGCTTGTCAGGCCGCTGCTCAGGCCGCCGATCGTCTGGGTGGTGCCGTTGATGTTGAGGGAGGAGGTGGCCGGTCCCAGCAGCACGCCGGTGGTGGGCAGCGCACCGTCGACGTCGGTGCGGAGAATGCCGGTGTTGGAGTTCAGATGGGTGATTCCCTCGTAGGTATTCACACCGGCGAGGACCAATGTGCCTCCATCGGAGTGGGTGAGGCGGCCGGAGCCCGAGATGGCACCGTTGATGGTGACGGTCTGGCCGTAGCCGATGCGGATATTGCCGCCGCCGGAGCCGAGGGTGATGCCGCGGTTGGCATGGAGCGCGAAGGAGTGACCAGCGCTGAAACCGGTCCCATTGGCGTTGCTCATGTTTGCCAGCGATCCTCCGTCGAGGGTGATTGCGTCGGCGACAAAGGATCCCGGCACGGCACCCAGAGCCGCGTCGGCATTGATGGAAAGGTTGCCGCCGGTGACCAGCCATTTGCCGGTGAAGTTTTCGTTGTTCCCGGTGATGACCGCGTTCTGGGCGCCGCCGCCACCCGCGACACCGCCGGATTTGGTGATGAGGCCGCTGCCGGAGATCGTGCCGTTGAGATTGAGCGCGCCGCCGATGGTATCGAGAATCAAGCCGTCCAGACCGACGGAGATGGGGAAATTGAGAGTGTGGGCGGTGTTGTTGCCGGAGTTGTTGCGGATGAACGGCGCATTTCCGCCGACGGCGACGAAGGCGTTTTCCGTGGAGCCGCCGATGGTGCGGGAGGTGGAAACGTCGCTTGTAAAGATGATGCCGTGACGCGTGGTATTGGCCGCGTCATTGGTCATGACGGTTTGGATGTTGTTACCGAGGCTCAGGATTTCCGCACCGGGAGGCGACTCGGTGCCGCTGCCGTTCCACCAGTTGTTGGCGTCGTTCCAGTTTCCATTCGCGGCCTCCGCCCGCCAATGCAGGGTCGTCTGGGCGTAGCTGAGGCCGGAAAGAATTACGCCGATGGCTCCGGGGAGAAGGAGGAGGGGTTTCATTTGGAAATGTTTTTTTGGGTTTGAAGTCTGATTCTCAAATTTTTGCCGCCGCTGCAAGGGTTTTGAACCGGGTTCCACCCTGTGCCTGCATCGGCAACGGGCACTTTCGCAAGGTGTGGGTGCGGCGGTGATCCGCTTGAACGAACTTACTGTTGCGCGAGGGTTCGCCGGAGAATCACGGTTTGCAAAAAGCCGCCGCGCGAGCCGTCGCCCGAGGTGAAGAAATCCGCATCGCTTTTCAGGACGATGAGCTGCACCTGGTCGGCGTCCTCCACGGTGACGATGTTGTTTTCCTGCATTTTCCATTTCCCGTTTCTCTCGTAGGCGAGTTCGTAAATGACGCTGCGGTCCACCGGCTTCACCACGGTGGATTGCCCCAATTTCAGTTCCGCGGTGGTGGTGCGGTTGCAGCGGACGGCGATGGGAATGGGGGTCTGGTTGTGGATTCGCAGGCGTCCGGGAGGGAGTTTGGCGGGATCGTCATCAATGACGTAGGTCTGATAGATTCCTCCGGGCATGGCGGCGAGGAGAACGGTGGCGTGTTTCGATCCCGCGGGGAGCAGGGCCAGGGCGACGAGGTCGGGTTTTTCCTTGCGCCGTTTTGCCAGTTCCGCGAGCAGGTTGCCCGCAGGGGGGGCTTCTCCGGGAGCGGCTTCCGCCGGAGCCGCGCCCGCGCCGCCGGAGCCGTAGATTTCCATGATGGCGGGTCCGGCATAATCGACCGGCGTCGAATACTCGAACGAATGGGCGGTGAAGGGCAGATCGTTTCCGCGGGATTTGATCCGCAGGCCTTCGATGTGATTGCCCCAGGAGACCATGTCGAGCTTCATCGCGACTTGGGCGGGAGCGGCGGCTTGTCCGGAGGCAAGGGCCGCGGGGAGGAGAAGGGCCAGAGGGACCAGCAGGGATTGGAAAACGGGTTTAGATTTCATCGGGAGAGAGCCAGCGGAAGGAGACGAGATCGAATTTCCGGCCGTAGGTTTGATTCATCTCGGACAGGCTGTTGTCGGAGGGGTGGACGGTTGGTGGGTTGGAGGGGTCCAGGTATTCGGGGGTGCGCTGGACGATGGCCTCGCACCATGCTTTTGCCGTTATGTTTCCCGCCGCGTCCAAAGCTTCCCCGTAGGCACGGATCCGGAAGGTGTCCGAACGGGCGGAGATCGAGGGTCCGAGGACTTGCAGGAGATCCGCCTGGGTGACCCAGCCGGGAATGCCGGTGGAGCGGAAGCCTTGTTCGGTACGCATGAGCGGGTTGCTCAGCATCGGGAGGTCCGCCAGAATGCCTGCGACCGTGCCGGGATTGGCGTCGCGGGACTGGGTGGGCCACAGGCTCGAAGGGGCGAACGATGAAAAAACGTCCCCGAACAAATCCGCTTTGCCCTTGTTGCCGCCGAAGGCAAGGAGCTTCACCCGGTCCTCATTCACATCGATGTCGGTGAATGCCATTCTGGAACCATCCGGGCTGATGTTGGCGCCGCTGATGTCCAGAGCGCTCTGGAGGGCACCGCTGCGGCCCAGATCCCGGTTGGCGGCCAGTCTCACCAAGGCCCGGTTGACGAAGTGCGAGATCGAAACGAAGGGGCCGCGCAAGCGGACCTGGCGGGTGATTTCCTCCGCGAGGGCATCGATCTGGTTGTCATCCAGACGGCGGAATCCGGCGAAGGAGTCTTCATCTTCTCCGGAGGGCGGGGTTTGTCCCGGGCTGGTCTGGCGGAGGCTGCGGGGGAACAATGCATCCGCCGATCCCGCCGCATCCGCCGGATGTCTCAGGTGCTTGCTGCCCGCGAGGAACGCCTTCCATGCGTCCTTGTTGGTGGAGTTGATATTGAAAGCGCCGTTGATCAGAAGATGGGCCGCGGATTTGTCGCCATCCCTCAGCTCGCCCGTCTCCCCCGATGGATTGCGTCTGACAAGCCGGGGATTTTCCGGGATGGCCGGCCCGGTGGCGGGAATGGAGGAGAAATAATAGGTGTCCCAGAGCGCTGCGTTCAAAAGATAGGAGATGTCGTAGTAATTGACTGGGCTGGGGGTTGCCGCATTGAAATTGGTGATCATGTAGTCCTGCCGCCTTTGCCAGACACTCTCGCGTGTGACGAAGGGGCTGGCGTAGGAATTTCCGACGGCGTTTCCCGGCTGATGTGCCACCGAGGCGTAGATGTCGTCCGCGGTGAGGTCCGCATGCTGGAACTGGGCGAGGGAGACGAGCGACTCGCCCGCGGCGGGGGGCGAAAACAGAACGGTGGTCCCGGAACCGTCGGTGGGGGAGCGCCCCCAACGGATGGGGGAAAGGGTCAGATTTCTCGTAAAGGCGCCGCCGGTCTGGCCACCCGGGGGAGTGAATGGCAGTGCGCCGGAGCTGTTGGCCATTTCCATGAAATAGGGAGGCGGGTTGTAGGAAATGATGGGTTTCCGGTAGCGGGTTGCCTGAAGATTGAAATCCGCGAAGGTTCTCATGGTGGAACTGCGGAGGCCCAGGTCGGCCTGGGAAGGAAGGTAGGAGCCATAGTCCGCGCCCGGTTGGCTCAGTTGGAAACTGTAGAGCTGGAGGGGAAAGGGCTGGGTGAACTGCGAGGGCACCTTGGTATCGCCGGATGCTGTCGGGGCGAATCTGCGGGTGGTGGGGGCATACTCGGCGTTGTCCAGTTCCAGGCGCTCCAGGACGCGGAGCAGCGCGGTGGGGCTTCCCTGGGGTCTCAGCTCGACGTTGATCTGCGTTGTCACGGACCCTTCCCGCACGTCGAGACTCATGGTTTGTGGATTCAAGCTCTGGTGGGTCATGATGAGGGAATTGCGGAAATCCAGCAGCCCGGAGGCCGGGCCGGAGATTGGAACAAGGTTCACCTCATAGGGGGTTGCGGACGTGGGCCGGGTTGCCGGGGAGCCGATCGTGTAGGCCATCGCCTCGCCGGGTGGCAGGGTTTCGCCGGGAATCCGGAAGATCGTCCTGTTGAACAACGCCGGTTCGCCCGCGTAGGCGGGCACGTAGGCAGGCTTGTCGACGGCGTCAAAGACCCGTGCCGGTAATGGGATGCTATAGTTGGAATTCTTGATTTCCATATCGAGGCCATCCCACTTCAGCGGATAGGGGTAGGGATTCGCGAGGACCACGGCGATCTTCGCACAAGGATGAACCTGGAAACTGGTGGGGGGCACGGGAACCAGCCTGGCACCCAGAAGGAGACGCAGATCGACGATCACCGGGGCGATCGCGTAGTCCCTGATCGTGGGAGCGGCGCGCACATGGAGAACCCCGCCCTCCATGTTGAGGGATGCGAAGTCGGCGAATTCCTTCAAGCGGTCCCATGTGGGGCCTTTCAGCAAGTTCGTGTTCAGGTTCGCGGCGGCGATTGTGGGGATGATGTTCCGGCCCGCGACGATGGCGTTCGGCACCGGAGAAGGGGCTGAACCCGGCAGGGAACCCCGGAGATAGGAGGAGAGATCGAGACGGAGACCTCCATGGAGCGTGTCCGCGATGACGCCGAAGCTATCGGCCGTCGCCGCGTGGAACGACAGGGCGGAATAGGGAGGGCCGGAAGACAGGAGGGACGCTTGCGTCATGCTGACGAGCCGGTTCAACCTCGTTCCCTCGGGGCTGCCGGGGAGGGGATAGCCCTCGAATCCGCCGACGACTTCCCATCCGCTTCGTTGCGAGCTGAAATTTTCGTAGGTGGCGAGATCGTTGGCGCGGAACGAGGGGACCAGGTTGAACCTGGCTTTGACGCCCTCGTCCCCCACCCACCAGGCATAGCGGCCGGCGATCCGTTTCGCGGAGGATCCGCTTCCCGCGATTTCCACCAACGGGGCGGAGACGTGATAAGATGCGTCCGAGGTTCGGTTGCCCGGGCTGTTTTCCCCCACCAGCACCACGGAGTTTCCGGCATTTAGCGGCGTGGCGGGAGTTACCCCGGTGGATGAGATCTCGTTTCCGCTGATCAGCCATTGCACAAGTTCGGGGGAAGGCGTTTTCCTGTAAATTTCCTGCGGGGTATCCCGGTTTTTCCAGACCCCGGTCCAATGGCGGGTGCCGTCCTGGACGGAGCTGAGACCCTTTTCCTTGTTGTCGATGCTCAGCCGGTTCTGGGGAGATGCGGAATTAGCGACAGGATCTCCCGTCGCGGATCCGGCGAGATCCGCCGTGGCGGTGACCCGCTGGTCCGGGCCCGCGTGGGTCTGGAGCTGGCCGATCGCGAGCATCAGCGCCATGCGGGCGTTCCCCTCCGCCACGATGCGGGCGTTGCCCTGCGAGCTGGACCGGAGCACGATGCTTGAGAGTGACAGCAGTCCGACGGCGATCACCGTCAGCAGGACCAGAAGGGTCAGCGTGACGACGAGGGCGAATCCGCGGTCTTCGCGAGGGTGGATGGATGGCCTCAGGGACATGGGTTTAGGTAAATTTCAAGTATGGATCTTGTAATTACAAGGGCCAAAAATGGGTGTTTCGATGGATTTGGCATGCCAGGAGCCGCAAGCTCAAACGGACATCCGATATTGATAAGCCCGCATTGCGAGGGTGCCAATCAGGAAAATCATTGCGGCCTGTCCGTGGCGGCGGAAGGAAAGGAGCGTGTCGCATTTCGCGCGGGCGTCGTGTGCGGCCCTCCGTCTAACAGATCGTTGGATTTTTTCATGGGAGTTGCTTTATGTTTCACGGTTCCTTCCATCCATCGCCATGATCTTCGGAATTCGGGAGACGCGGTAGTGGGCAAAAATGCTCATTGGAAGGAAACGAACCAGTCGCATGTTTGGGGGGCTGGTCACGGAGCATGCGACTGCAAAAGTGAAAAGACGACGTGGCTGCAATCAGCCCACGCCGTCCATTTCAACTCCGGTCAGGATTGAGTTTCCAAGCCGCCGATTTCCGGCGGAAGCAATGCGAAAATGGAGATTCGGAAAACCATGGCCGCCGATCCAAGGGGACGGGCGGATCGCCCGCGACCACCGTGGCAGCCTCTCCGCCACGACGCGCAAAGATCCCAGTGGGATTTTACGCGTGGCCTCGGGACGATCTTTTCCTCAACGTGCGCGGCGGCGACGGAATGCCGCGCCAAGCAGGCCCAAACCGGCCAGGCCGATGGAGGAGGGCTCGGGGATCGCGATCGTACGAAGCTGCAAGAGGTTGACCTGATAGCTGCTGCTGTCGTCGGGAATGTTGACGGTGATAGTCTGCGTGGTGCCGTCGGCAATGAAGGTTCCGATGATGTAATGTCCGTTTCCGCCGTCCCCAAAGCCAATGGAGTCCGAAAGGTCATCGTCGCTGCCGCTCAGCGTGAGCGAGCGCGCATTGATACCATCACGCGCATCGGAGACCCAGAACTGGAGGAGGTACTCGTGTCCGATGGTCAAGGGGTTCACGTTGCCCAAAGTGAACGAGAGATTGGGATAATCGTTGTTATGGCCAGCGTATCTCGCCCCCTGTAGGAGGTCATTATAGGTGGTGTCGGGAGTACCGGCGTTGCCGAAATCACCATGGCTAGCGTGCAGCAGGTCGTCGGTGTTGATGAGATCACTGTTTCCGAAGGTGACACCACCCACGGTGCCTCCTCCACTCAGAAGAGTCCAGGAGCCGAAATAGGTTCCGTCGTCGTTGACGTCGTCGACTCCGGAGATGGGTTCGGGGGTCTGCCATCCGATGGTGGC